>JAMPKV010000009.1 GCA_039962225.1 Microcoleus sp. AS-A8 | reverse complement strand
TAATGAGGTATGCGTGACAAGCACCAAACCATTGAGGAGCCGTGTGAAAAGAAATTTTCATGCACGGTTTTGAAGACCAGCGAGATTGGTGACAGTCTCGCTGAGTTTAATTCAGTCAGTAGATGCTGTTGGTAAGCGATCAATCCAGTCTTCAATAAGCTGCGTTAGCGTTTTCTCTTTGGCTTCTGCATAAGCCTTAAGTTTGAGCATTCGCTTCTCGGATATCCGAACATGGAGGTTTTTGTTCTTCATAGTATGTTGCAGTTATCAACACATTTATGCTACCGTCAAGATGGTTGCTGACCCACCCACACGGCTGCAAACAAAGGTCACAGTAGCGGTTAGACGCAAACCCACGGTAACTAGCGTGAGAAAGGGGGAAAGATTCCGGTCACTGGTTCGCTGTGGTTACGTCCTAGCGGTAAAAGATAAACCAAACAGGAATGTACGAGAAAGAAATAAACGACCTGCGGAAGGCGGGTCGCTGCCTGGGTTCCCACGAGGGATAAAGGTTCGTAAGAGCCAGAAATGCTGTGTAAGACTCGGACAGGATTTAGTTCCTGACTTGTAGCCATACAAGTACCCAACAGAGCGATGGCAAATGAGACAGGAAACGATGATGGTTGTTTCTTTGAAGCTCCGGCTTCAGCGAAGCAAGCCGGAGTACTTCACTAGCGCACTTGAACAGTATGAGGAGGAGGACACGGCGTTCAAAGTGGCTTGGAGTGCACTGAAGCGGGATTACGAAAAAGGAGAGGACGGCAACTGGCACAAGAAGCCAGAGTAGGAACAGGAGGAAGCGATCGCATTTTCCTCATCGACTTCTCCGTCTGCACCGAAATTTGAATAAATAGACCTATCTTGTCGGGATACTCTAGTAGATAAGATAGGTCTACTCCATCAGGCTTCTGGTGAGGGTTACACCCATTTAAAAGGCAACAGCTTACCAACGGACTTGCGGTCCTGCCCAAACTTGGTTCATTACTTGACCATAAACCCTCGGTTCATCCTCAAGGGCGAGAGTTGTTTGACCCTTCAAATCAACAGACCACACGGGCCAGCGTTCATAACCTAATTCCCCAGCGCGAAAAAGAATTCGATCCGAATGCCTTTGACTCCAACCCAATAACACAGCCATATCATATTCAACGCTCTGAGGGGCTAGAGTCGTCACCAGATTTTGCCGCCGATCCCAAACGACGGCGTAATCCGAAATCTCCGTGCTGTTAAATAGCCCTTCAAACTGCCTGACTAGGAGGCGATCGCTTGATTTTGACCAAGAAATGGGTACCAAGATGGTTATTGTCCCCAGCCTATCGGCGTCTTGCTCTGGGAGCAGAGAATGATCAACGAAGGGCGAAGAGGCGGTGATCGTCCGTAAATCGCCAGTCTGTAAATTTTCTACAAAGACCACACTCGTGACGCGGCTTTGGTATAGCTCCGGCTGTCCTTCCATCTGAATGCGACTATAGGCAGCATACTGACCATCAGGAGAAAGAAGTGACTGGCTGCGATAGTAGCGTATCCCTGAACTGTTACTAGCACTCAGTTCGGCATGGGTAGCCAACACCCAATTCCAAGGAATGGGATGGGGACTATCCAGGGGGTCAATTTGCACTCCTGATTGAGTCATGTCTTGGGCTATTTCTTCAGTCACTCTGGATTGAGTCATATTCTTGGGCTATTTCTTTAGTCACTTCGGTTGAGGAATAGGAAGATGGCACCACTGAGGGGTTTACGACCCTAGGCACATTGACTTTCCTGAGCCGATACAGCATCTGCCATGTGCCATAAGTGAGTAGGATGACTAAAAGCAGCAAACAGGGTTGCTTGCGAAACCCTCCTACTCAACGCAATATTCTTTTGGACATTAAAGATTGGGGTTGCTAAAGTGAGCTTTATGTGTAATGGGCAACGCCCAAAGAACTACAGAAATATTCATTATGTTATGTATAACAAGTTAAGAATTCATCAAGTCAGTCTTTTACGAAAGTTTTCACTTTGAGGTTAAGAGTTGGGTTCTCTCCTCGATGTGGGGTTGGTTGCGACTTTGAGCCTCATGGGGGCATGATTGAATTCATCGTTTGTTTTTATGATTCTTCTAGGGTCTGAATGCAATTCAGGAAAATCGGTGACTCAATCCACTAGTTCAGCCACTAAGACTTCCCCTAAGCGAGCAACCCCTAGACCTTGGTGGTTACTTGTTCTAATTTTCCGCTTGCTACTGCTGGGTGTAGGCGGGGGTCTAGCCCTGATTGCGGGCATTGTCCTCGCTAATGTCTATCCCAACTCCAATCCGGAGAAGCCCCTAATTTTCAAAGTTCTGGAAGGTCTTGACAAAAAGATCCCCGTAAGCGTACCTCAGTCGAGTGCCCAGACTACATCAACTTCCAGCTCTGGGTTTCCGCAACTGACACCTGTCGAAAGACAACAGGCACAAGCGAAGCTGAACCAGTTGCAGGCGCAGTTGAATTCAATGAATGAAGCCGTGACAACGCTAGAAACAGAACTGGGCAGCAGCCGTCCCAACGAAACATTAGAAACGCGAATGCAAGCGATCGCCCTGCAACTCGAAGGAGTATCGTCCGTTAACCCAGATGTTCAAGCGCTCGAAAACAGCAGTGCCAATCAACTCATGCCCGTTTCTGACTCTGTCTCATCGGCTGACAAATTAAAACTCACGTTGCCCAGCGACCTCTTATTTGATCAGAGCAATAGCATTTTGCGCCCAGAAGCGAGTTTGATATTAGATAAAATCATCACAGATCTGCGCGGCTACTCTTCAAGCACAATCCGCATTACAGCCCACATGGACGCTGATACTAACGCCGACGCCGATCGCGAACTATCGTTTCGCCGTGCCAAAGCGGTTCAGCAATATCTCGTCAGCGCCTTAGGCGATCAATACCGATGGGTTGTTGTGGGCTATGGCGGCACACGTCCCCTAATCGCTAACGATACCGATGCCAACCGACAACGCAATCGTCGTGTTGAAATCGCAGTTGATTAGATGTAGGTTAGCCGATTCCTGCCCTCTGCCTTCTGTCCTCGTATGAGCTCCGGTCTGCCTTCTGCCTTCTGTCCTCACCAAAGCTCCGGTCTGCCTTCTGCCTTCTGCCTTCTGCCTTCTGCCTTCTGCCTTCAATCCTCATGAAAGTTATTTTTTTCGGTACTCCCCAGTTTGCAGTGCCTAGCTTAGAACGCTTGCTTGACTATCCCGACATTGAGCTACTGGGCGTCGTTACCCAACCCGATAAGCGTCGTGGACGCGGCAACCAACTGACTCCCTCACCCGTAAAAGCCGTCGCCTTAGCCCATCAACTCCCCGTCTGGCAACCGAAGCGGGTGAAAAAGAGCGCTGAAACCCTCACGCAGTTGCGAGACACTGGGGCAGATGTTTTTGTCGTCGTTGCCTATGGACAAATTCTCTCCCAAGAGATTCTGGATATGCCGAAGCTGGGTTGTATTAATGTCCATGGCTCTATTCTGCCCAAGTATCGGGGTGCTGCCCCTATTCAGTGGTGCCTATATCACGGGGAAACCGAAACTGGCATTACCACAATGCTGATGGATGCCGGGATGGATACCGGAGCAATGCTGCTGAAAGCATACACTCCCATTCAGCTCTTGGATAATGCCCATCAGTTGGGGCAGACTTTATCGGAGTTAGGTGCAGATTTATTAGTTAAAACGCTTCCGAAGCTGGAGCGTCAGGAAATTCAGCCCATTGCACAAGATGATTCCCAAGCAACCTACGCGCCACTGATTCAAAAAGCGGATTATTGTTTGGATTGGTCGCGATCGGCGATTGAGTTACATAATCAGGTGAGAGGTTTTTTTCCCAATTGTGTGTCGTTATTCCAGGATAAAGCGCTGAAAGTGATCGCCACAGCTCCCCTTGGCTCAGCTTACTTCTCCCAGTTGCCCCTAGAATTAGATGGGCTGGAGGAACAGTGGTCTTCTCTGGGTGAGAAGTCGGGCTGTCCTGGAGAAGTAGTGAGCATACTCAAGGGAGTCGGTCCGATTATTCAAACCGGCGACGGCATGTTGTTATTGCGAGAAGTACAACTAGCGGGCAAACGTCCTCAGAAGGCTTGGGATTTTGCAAATGGGATGCGTTTAACCGTAGGAGAGGTATTGAAAAACGGTCAGCTTTGAAGTTCTGAGTGAGAGAGTTCGTAAAAGCGGCAAGATTCACATGGGCCTTCTGGATTGACGGCACAACGAATGAGTTCAGAATGTGCATTGAAGCAGCAACTGGCATCACCCAGCACCCAGCGTCCTGCAATTAGGCTTTTCTCGGTTGGGCGTTGAGCGGATTGGACATAGAGAGCAATTTTATGTAATCGATAACGCCCTGATTTTAGTCGATAGCGGTGGCGGCGTTCTAATACCGCGTAGGTTTGGCCTTCAAAGTCGAGATAGTTTCCGGGCTGGGGTGTCCAATCGAGTTGGATATTTCCCAGAGTCTGACGCGGGTGCGTCAGAATCAGCTCTGCGGGTAGTGAATCTGGCTCCATAATGTAGGTGTAATGCAGACTACACTTGGATGGTATCGCACTCGCCGCGTAAGGCTCATCTCTTTCAGATTCTGCATAGAATTGTTGCAAAATCTCATCAACGATGCGATCACTAATGCCTGTGTCCTCGTATGAGTTCCGGCTGGGGCAAGGGTCTGGGGGACGGTGCTGCAACCCTTTGCTTTGGGGAAGCATCTTCCTGAAAATTTCAAAAATTTACACCACCACATCCCTCAAAATAAAGAAATAGCAAAATTCGATGGCTTACGTTTCGTTTTGCCTATAAATTGCAGCTTCAAACGTTATAAATGAATCCTGGATATCTCTATCATGTGGCCTAAGAAAGCTCTACAATTGTAAGTAAGAGAAAGTCTCTCTCAACCTGAGGGAAGGTAAAAATAGAGACCTTTAGATACGTCATAAGATAGTTGAACCAAGCAGAACAAGCTCTAAAAAGCACCTATTAAATCTATCCAAAGAGCCAATTAAGCCTTAGTCTCTGAAAAAGGTTCATCTGTAAGGATCATCCCAATGTAGGAAGGCAAAAGCCAGTAACATCCTGCAAACTATTGTTAGAGTCTAATGACTCGTGGCTAACACCTGAGGAGGTACTCCACTATGCAACTCAAACATCTGCTGACAGTAGCTTTATTGAGTACAACTTTTTTAGCAGCTCCTGTTAAAGCTGAAAACCCTGTCCAGGTTAAACAATTATTGGAAACCTATGAATGTCCAGGATGTGACTTATCAGGAGCGAACCTCACAGGTGCCCACCTCATTGGTGCTGATTTAAGGAATGCTAATTTGCAGGGAGCCACCCTCGTTGATGCGAATTTAGAGGGGGCTGATTTAACAGGGGCTAACCTTAGAGACGCGAATTTGACCAGAGCCTTTGTCAATAGTACGAGCTTAAATAGTGCTAACCTGATTAATGTAGATTTCACGGAAGCTCACCTGTATAGTGCAGATGTGGAGCAAGCCGTTATGAGTGATATCGTCCTTACTGATGCGGATGTGTTTAATACGGCCATCAGTGTGGGTGGAGAATATCCCGAACCTTAAAGCAGGTTTCAAGGGTCGAACAGTGTTCAAAGGCGATCGCCCTTGGGGGTGCCGCGAAGGCGGTACTCTTCGGACAAGTGATCAGGGTACATCTTGAGAATAAACTGAATAAAATGAGCTGAACTAGAGTGCAATCTATCAGCAGATTAAGGGCATGGCATGGCTGTGCCCTTATGTTTTGGGCGGTTCCAACTCCCCCAGGAGGGCTGCCGGATTACGTCTAATATCAAATCCGACTTGTAGACCCCTTTTTTAAGCCTCTAAACAATCTCTTCCCTCTCCCCCTCTCCTTTGGGGTATAACTCTCCTCCCACCCTCAAAAATTTTGTCAAGGAATTTGAAGTTCTGTAACCTCTTGTCTAAGGAGATGAAAGCCCTGCGGTAAACTAACCCTTGATCCTGAGTCTTACTCAATACTGAGTGGAGAACTCTCGTTTGGAGCTGTTATTCAATGTCTCATACCGTCAAGATTTACGATACTTGCATTGGTTGCACGCAATGCGTTCGCGCTTGTCCAACAGACGTTCTGGAGATGGTTCCCTGGGACGGCTGTAAAGCCGCTCAAATTGCTTCTTCTCCCCGCACAGAAGATTGTGTAGGTTGTAAGCGCTGTGAAACAGCCTGTCCTACTGACTTTCTAAGCATCCGGGTTTACCTGGGGGCAGAAACCACTCGCAGTATGGGCTTGTCTTACTAAAGAGTGAGTCAAAATTACTCAATCATTGCGGTTGTGGCATTCCTATAGGAATCATCCTTAAGAAGCATTTGGATTTAAATTATGGAGGGAGCCATGAGGTTTCCTCTTTTTTTAACGAAATGAGTACCATTGTCTCAGTACAAGGCAAAGCTCCTTGACGTGTTAGTAAGAGCCAAGTAGTTTGAAAACAGGGTTGTGAACCAGGAGTGACAGCGTAGATGTGTGGAATCGTTGGCTATATTGGCACCCAAACGGCTACGGACATTTTGCTAGCTGGATTAGAGAAGCTGGAGTACCGGGGCTACGATTCAGCAGGTATTGCCACAGTTTTGGAAGGTGAGATTCACTGTGTTCGGGCAAAGGGGAAACTCTACAACCTTCGCGAGAAGCTAGAACGGGAAGTCAACCCGGCTAAACTCGGCATTGGGCATACTCGCTGGGCGACTCACGGCAAGCCAGAGGAATATAACGCTCATCCTCACATGGATAGTGCCATGAGGGTGGCGGTTGTGCAAAATGGGATTATTGAAAATTATCGGGAGTTACGGGAAGAATTAAAGGAGCGAGGGCATGAGTTTCGCTCAGATACAGATACCGAGGTGATTCCCCACTTAATTGCTGAGTTTCTCAGGCAGGAGCAACTTGCTAATTCGCAACAGGCTAATTCCTTGCTAGAGGCGGTACGCGGCACGGTGAACAAACTCAAAGGGGCATTTGCGATCGCGGTGATTTCCGCTGACTATCCCGATGAACTGATCGTCGCACGTCAACAAGCGCCTTTAGCTATTGGCTTTGGTCAGGGGGAGTTTTTCTGTGCCTCTGATACACCCGCCTTGGTGCCTCATACTAACGCTGTGCTGACGCTGGACAATGGGGAACTGGCACGACTGACTCCTCTAGGTGTTGAAGTTTACAACTTTGCAGGGGAACGCTTAAAAAAATATCCCCGCACCCTCAACTGGAATCCTGTTTTGGTGGAAAAACAGGGCTTCCGGCACTTTATGCTCAAGGAAATTTATGAGCAACCTGGAGTGGTGCGAAATTGTCTAGAAGCTTATCTAGACGCTAGTTGGAATCCAGCCGATGTCACTCAATCCCCGATTAATTTGGGCGCATCGCCGGAACTGTACGCTGATTTAGAACAAATTCAAATCCTCGCCTGTGGCACCAGTTGGCACGCCGGTTTAGTTGGGAAATACTTGCTCGAACAGTTAGCTGGGATTCCGACAATGGTGCAGTATGCCTCTGAGTTTCGCTACGCACCTGCACCGCTAACCGCCAACACCCTGACAATTGGCGTCACCCAGTCAGGGGAGACAGCGGATACCCTAGCAGCGCTGGAGATGGAAAAACGCCGTCGTTTTGGTCAACTCCCCAAGTATGAACCGCGACTGTTGGGGATTACCAATCGCCCGGAAAGTTCTCTTGGACATCTCGTCGATCAGATGATCGACACCCATGCAGGCATCGAAATTGGTGTTGCCGCCACTAAAACTTTTGTCAGCCAGCTTATGGCGTTTTACGGTTTGGCGTTGGATTTGGCATGGCGGCGTCAAACCTTAACCGCTACTCGCATGGAGGAAATTTTAGTGGGTTTGCGGCAATTGCCAGCGCAGATTGAGTTAATTCTGGAGAGTCAGGAACGTTATATCGAGGAATTGGCACACAACTTTGCAGAGACGCAAGATTTTATCTTTTTGGGACGCGGAATTAATTTCCCCATTGCCCTGGAAGGGGCGCTGAAATTGAAGGAAATTAGCTATATTCACGCGGAGGGGTATCCTGCTGGGGAGATGAAGCACGGCCCGATCGCACTGTTGGATGCGAAGGTACCGGTTGTTGCGATCGCTATGCCCGGTACAGTCTACGAGAAAGTGCTCTCCAATGCCCAAGAAGCAAAAGCGCGTGATGCCCGACTGATTGGGGTGACGCCGATGAATGAGCATGAAGCGGCGGAGACGTTTGATGATTTGTTACCGGTGCCAGTGGTGGAAGAGTTGCTCTCACCTATTCTCACGGTGATTCCGTTGCAACTGTTGGCTTATCACATTGCTGCACGGCGCGGATTGGATGTTGACCAGCCCCGTAACCTGGCAAAATCGGTGACTGTTGAATAAATAGTACGAATGTACTATTTAGCGCTATCTGCTACATGTAGGGGTAAGGTATGCCTTGCCCCTACCAAGATGCTATTGCAGATGTTGGGTTAACCAAGGAAACCCAACCTACAAGATTTGCGATCGCGATTAGTAGGGGTGACTCTAGCAAGACTAACTGGTGGGTAGGGACGCCTTGCGGCTTGAGTTGTTACAGCTATTAACCCTCGCGAACAGCTTTCTATTTGCCGAAAGTCCAATTAAGTTTCCAGAGTACCAGCAATTGAACATAAACAATTTGCAACAGCATCAACACACAAAGTCCATCCGGCTCTTGGCGTTTCGGGAATTGTTGACGCTCCCATTAATTGAAAAATAGGTTCCAGTTCAGGATTACCGATGTGTGCTGAACCTATGCGGAGTTCATATAAACCAACAATAGGAGCCGTCATTGATCGAGCTTGTGCCTCTTCTAATCCCTTAGTTATCAAAATCTTCTCTAAAAGCTTTATCTGCCCTAGCTTTTTGTCTACTACTCCCCCCAGACTAATCAAGGTATCACGAAGTGGAGCAAACTGCATTGTTTCAACAACCCACCCATAGAGAACTTTTGCAAGTTCAAGAACCTCTGAGAATTGGTTACTTACTGGCCCTACGCTTAGTCTACGTAGATCTTGCTTACTTAGCTCTGCCTCACTAAATAAATCGGCAGAGACTTGATGTTGAAAACTAGCGTTAAGTTTAGATCGAGCATCTCGAATTAAATCGACTACTCCGGGTGAGTGAGGGGGATTCTGTTGCATTCTTGTTTGGAACATCTCTTCACAAATCTCACCACTCGGAAGCGAAGAAAATGATGCCCAATAGGCTTGTTCCGCAAGAGTCAGATTAGCTATATCGGGAGCAAAAGCATTAACTAACTCCTGGGAATTAATCCCTACATCAATCGTATCTCTATCACCAGGTAAGGAAGCTACTCCCCAGTTTCGCATATGAAAAAATACGCTGTATCCAGGAACTTGCAGATACTTTTGCAGAACTTCCGGACGGAAATATAAATACCCAAACTTGCCAATCCCGCTGCTAATATAATTTCCCAGATAAGTATCTTTTGGCAAAGCGCGTCTTTTCCCCTCATCATTCACTATAAAGCTTGGTAACTCTGATTCTTGTATCGGTTGTTCTCCAAAATAATACCAAGGACTACGCTCAAAATTCGGTCTATCATAAGGTTCGATTATAAAATTACGACGCAAAATAGAGCGTCCGCGATAAAAACTATGATGAGTGAACTCAGGAGTATGTATATTTGTTGAAATCCAAGTAAGCTTATCAATTTGCTTGTCTTCAATTGGCTCAAACTCAAGATCCTCTTCTCTTGCTGCATTTGCAAAGCGATCGGCAGTTACAGAAATTAGTAATCCCATACCCAAGGCTGATAAGAAGTCACGTAAATAGTCACGATGAATGATTACCCTAGCTGTAGGATCGTAAATTTCATGAGAATCCAGGTTAGTCTCAGCAACTAGAATATTATCTATTGGATGGTAGTGCTGAAACTGGTTTCTTTTTTGCAAAGCATGATAAGTGATAAACTCATGACTTAACTCAACAGAGAAATCCTGACTAACTGGATGCTTAACTAATCGAGCTAAAGCATATAGTTGAATATCTCCATATTGGGAATAGTCCCCAAAGCTAAATTGATCCTCAGAGTTCCAGCCCATTTCAAAGGTTAGATAATGAGGTGATGCAATCTCAGCGGCAGCCGTGTTCAACTGATCGACTGGAACAAGAGCAGAGCGAATCAGCCATTCTTCACATCGCCAGTCCGGGGAGTCAATTTCACTTGATTCATCTCGCCAAAATCTTTCGATGGTGATTGTGGTGCCAGTGGTGGGATTGTAAGGAGGTTTTTCCCTGTCCGAATATTGAAACCAATCACACAGCTTCATGGAATATAACCTGAAAATTTTACTTTACCAAACTGAAAGATCAATCGGCTGACCAAACGTGAGGGCAAAGGCAATCTAACTCGCTATGCAGAACTCCAACGTTGGAAATCACTCGAAAAGACGCAAGCCCCAGCAAATTTGTGTTGCGTCCTGAATCGTGTTGGTGGCGACTAGCGATCGCACAATCTAAAAATCTCAAGTGCGATCGCTCTCTACTGCCCTGCCGCAAAAACCTGATCTACCGTCAACGCCAGGTTGGGGAAAGTGGGTGAGAGCAGGCGATCGCCTGCTCTAAATGGCTGCAACTCGTATTCCCCATCCACCAATTGACAGACAGTGAAAGTGGATTGTTTGGGATTACCAATGAAGCGTCGCCCACCCAATGCGGCATAATCCACAATCCAATATTCCTGGATGCCCAATGCTTCGTACTCTCCCATGTTAGTGAAGTAATCATCCCGTCAATTGCTTGAAACGACTTCCACAATGATCTTGATTGATTTGCCCAGGGTGATGATAGAACCACTTTCCCAATCGGGTTCATCAATCAGTGCCGATTCATCCAAGACAATCACATCCGGTTCATATCCAGAATTACCATCCATAGAACGGACAATGCATTCTTTAGGGATGAAATAGGGCAAGTTCGCCTGACGAATTGCAGTGCCGACATCGTAAGCTAAATCGCCTGCCACCTTTGAATGCTTACCTCTCGGTTTTGGCATCTCAACAATTACCCCACGATGTAACTCATAGCGGCATTCAGAGGTTTCTGGTAGCCACGCAACAAACTCGTCAAACGTAATCGCCTGTTGCAATGCTTGGATCATGGGTTCACCTTATTTTCCTTTGCTGATTCCTTGCTACTCAACTCTAGCGAATGAGGCGATCGCCGATCTTGTAGAGGCAACGAACCCAGTCTCAGGAGGGAGCACAGCAACTTGCCTTCTAGATGGATGAGTCAAACTTCCATCCGTCAAATCTAAGAGCAATGCGATCGCACAATCTAAAAATCTCAAGTCGTACTGCTTGGCTTCCTGTTTATTGCCTGAAAAGCTAGCAACTATATCTTCATCCATCGCACCTTACCGATCTGCGATGCCACCCTGGAAAAGGCAGGGCTGAAGCCAACAGACATTGATCAAGTCTTGCTATTTGGGGGGCAAACCCGCCTCCCAACCGTGAAAGCAGCACTGCGCGATCGCTTCAAAGCAATGGCACTTTCAGTTACTGAAATTGTCCAACCGTTTTTTCTCTCTACAGTTACGGTAAGAACAAAAGCCGTTAAGCCGTTTCCAACCAATCGAAAATTTGATCTAACTGGTGGAGTGTTACCAATCCGTACTGCCAAAGAATCATTGGTACGAGATTGAGAGTATCGGGGAGATGGCGTACAGCCAAGTCAATGGAAGTCGATGGAATCGCCAAGTCATCCTGTAAAAAACAAATTAACCCTTGCAAACGTTTTGAATTCATCGCTCCAGCCCTGCATAAGTGATTTCTTCTTGCTTTACTAGTCAACTTACAGGGCAATTGTGAGTATTTTGTGATTTATTTAGGTCGGATGTGCTGTGAAATAGATGAAAAAAAGTAAACACAGTTTTTGAAGTTTTGTAAATATAAACTCCATCCCTGGTATACCAATTTGAGAACATTTACAGTTCGTTATATGAAGTTAACGTTACATTGCTAAGCCTTAGGAATTTTGGGATATTCACACTGCAAAAACCCTACAGCCTATACAAATCAACTCAAACTATAGCTACTCCTACTGGATAAGAATTACAGCTTCTTCCGCCTTAGTATTGAGAGCATTCTTTAACTCTTGCCCAACCTTACCAATCAGTTCATCAAACGCTTCCTGATTCGCCGTCAGTTGTTCTCTAAAAACCCGCTCTAACTCAGGATTCATTTGCTCACAAATCGAATCAAGCTTACTATCATTCAAAAGTATAGGACGACTCCAACTAGGAACATCCACCTTTGTCTTAATTGCGTCTTGAGTTTTGCTGCGAGTTATCTCTACACCTGCCGCAAGCACCGAAACTCCATACACGAGCACAATAGGCCAAGTTAAATGTCCGGTTAATATCAAAGCGATGATACTACCGACAGTACCCCCACCAATCACGACATTGACGATAAACGAGACGGTATCAGCAAGAATAGTGTCTCCAATCGACAACTCCGGGTTGACCACATCAGGGTTAATCCCCTCCTCAAACCTCAAACTGCTTCTAGGTATCTGATACTTGCGACAAATTGGGTCAGTTTCTTGTGCCAATTCAGGTTGAATTTTACTGTTAAACCAAGTCACACATTGACTATTAACAAGCTGCCGAGTGCGATCGCTCTTAATCCAAGCCTCTGCCTGCTTTTTCATCACGTTTTCCAGGTCAGCCAAAGTCCGGATTTTGTTGTTTCGCCAATCTTTCAAACCGGGTTTAATAGCCTTGTCAATCAGTCCCTGTGAGAGGGGCTTAACCAGGAGTTCAATTAACTCTGGAATATGTCTCTCAATCAGGTCTTTTAGTTTCTTGGAATCAAAGACTTGATTAATTTCTGCTTTAAAGGCAGACGCCCGCAAATCCCATCGTCCAACCCGTGCTAAACCCAGTGCAATACACCTTTCCGGTTCTGGATCAGGACGTACTTGACTTTCGGGTTCTGGGAAAATCTCTTCGCAAATCTCACGGGTGAACTTCATGCGAGATGCACCCCCAGTCATCAGCACAACCCTCGGCACAATGCCTTGTTGGTCGAGCTTTTCTTTCGCCACATTCACCGCCTCGCGGAAGGACTGAATCCAACTGTTGCCCTCCAGTTCAGGTAAAGGCTGGTTCAAGATTTCCTGTGCCATCACACGACTCACTTGAGGGATAAAGTAAATCTGTTCGTTAATCGACTCAAAGCCGCGTGCAAAGGATTGTGGATGGCTATAAAGTTGTTCGTTAGAAAAGTAATCTTCCTTCGCTTTGCGACAGGCTAATTCACAACGCGCTTGGTGATGGGGATAGTCTTCAAACACTTGTTCTAGTAATGCTTTATCCTCGTGGTTGGCGAGAGTTCGGGCAAAAATTGCCTTATCAATTAGGGATGCTCCTAGGTCGTTACTTCCGAAATCGATGGGTATCTCGTGCAAACTCTTAACCAAGGTAAAATCCGTCGTTGAAGAGCCAATATCAACAATCAGTACGGCTGATTTGAGTTTGTCATAATCCAGCTTACCGGCTTCCTTGGCTTGCATGAAAGCGGCTCGTGATTCGGGTACAACACTCAATAAAGGAATACCCGATTCTTTCAGTAACATTTGGTATTCTTCGCGATCGCTCACTGACCACCCTGAAGGACACCCAACAAAAAACTGACTCGTTGTCCCACCTTCAATCTGTTTGCTGTCTTTCAAAAGGCGGTAATAGGCTTCCAAAAAATTCAGGATAGTTTTTCTGTAATTTAGGTCGTTATTTGGCTTTTTCTTAAACGAAATTTGCAGTTGAGTAACGCCAGCTTGGATTAAGGCTTGTTCTCCAATCAGATAGCCGAGTTCAGGATGCCAACCTAGAGCGGTAATTTGAACTTTTTTATTATTAATTTCCAGCATCTCAGGGGGTTCGATGCTCTCTATCCTGGCTTTAGCCACAGCCGTTTCACCGTGTCCTAAATCGAACCCAATTGTTTCTTCAACTTGCATATTCATCCTTTCCCCGAATCCTTGCTTACAAGGGAAACACGTTTTAAATGAAGACTTTGACGGAAGATTTAGTTTGTAATTAGCGCTTTAGCCCTAAAGCACCACTACGAAGGGCTACTCTCTAAGCTCAGAATACGCTGGCTCAATCACCCGCCCACGTCGGAGCAAGCGATCGCCCTTTACTAAAGCGGGAGTTATCGTCACGTAATCTTTGGCGGAGCGATCGATATTTGGCTCAAAATCAAAATACTCACGATGACTCTGAGCATCGTCCGGTCGATAAAGTTGCGATCGAATCCCCTGCTCCATTAAAATCTGGGGCAGCAGTTTTGTCAGTTCCAGTGCCATCTGAGGTTTCTCCAGAAATGACGCACCCATCAGCCGCTGAACGACATTCAAGAGTTCTGGCAACTCTTCAATTCCACTGCCATCGAGCGGTTTTTTTACAGGTTCAGCCGAAGTAACCGCCAAATCAATCGTATTGAGCGCATCCGCCAGATTATCTAGAAGGACTTGGCTATCAACCTGCACGATTGGCTGGGGCACTTCTACAGACTGAGTCGACTCTGAACGATTTTCCAGCTTACCTTTCTCGATCTGGAGTACAACTTCCAATCCTACAAGCACAGTCATCAGCAAGATATCCATCCAAGCCCCTGGAGTATCTTGAGTTAACGAAAATAATGAACCTAAAATGCTGATGCCGATGAGTGCCTGTAGCACTTTCAAGATTAAGCTGTTAGAGGGCAGCCGTGTGGCTTGGTTATCTATTTGCTGCGGCTTTGGCTCTAAAAGCTTTGTTTCATTAGCCGCTGTAAGCGTACCAATAGTCTGCCGTAACGTATCCAGAAAAAAGGATGCTAGACGTACCTGAGTCACGCTCAGTCCACCAATGTAACTCTTCTCAAGATTATCAATTCGGTTTTGAACCAGCTTAACGACTTGCTCCGGGCTGCTTGCCCTCTCAATCTCTGTCTGAAGTTCGCTCCGTTCTTTGCTAAAAAGCGTAAATAGTGTTTTCATCGCTTACCAAGACTTCAGCGTTGTTCTCTATAGGGAGTAATTAAGTGTATTACTAAAATTTTAATTAAATGCTGAAGTGAGTTTTACCGATTTAGTTTAAATTTAGAGTTTGTCCCATGAGATAGTTGATAACTCACTATTAGATAGTGTCCCTAAATTGCCTAAAGCCTTCATAGAAATACTAGATTTCTAAGATTCGTTACACCCTAAAATTAAGTTCTATTATACTTAATAAAAAAATAACGTAATTCTGTTGTTCCAACTTCTACCGAAAGGAACAAATTGCAAGTTCGGCGAGTGATATTAACGAATTAAGGCTTCCTGATTGAAGCTGCTATTCCATCCTTCAGTTTGTTCTATATTAGCTTCTCTGAAGATAGCCCATTGAAGAGAAGCTCCTTTGAGATTAGTTCCTGTAAGATTTGCCCCTCTAAAGACAGCTCTCTCAAGGTTGGCTCCCTCAAAGTTAGCGCCTGTGAGGTTGGCTCCTCTAAACACAGCTCCTTGAAGTTGTGCGCCTTGAAAGGAAGCACCGCTTAGGTCGGTCTGATTAAAGACGATCCTTCTCAGGTAAGCTCCTTTTAGGGACGCTTGTTGAAGGTTGGTGCGCCAAAAGCTGGTTTTCTTGACCAGAGCATTCTGAAGGTTTGCTCCTCGAAGATTGGCCTCGCTGAGGCTAGCCTCGTTGAAGTATACCCCAGTGCAGTCGGCTTCCCTCAGGTCGGCTTGCCGAAGGCTTGTTTCCTGAAGGATCGCTTCATGGAAATCTACCCTCCTTAAAACAGCTCTCATGAGATGCGATCGCCAAAAAATTGTGCCTCGCAGGCAAGCTCCTGTTAAGTTAGCCTGAAAGAGTGTTGTGACTTGAAGGTCAGTTTCTTGAAGAGAAGCGCCGATTAAGTTGGCTTGGCTGAGGTTGGATTGGAAGAGAATCGCCCCCTCAAGGTCTGCCTGATTCAAGTTGGCTCGACTCAAGGACACACACTCTAGTCGTGCGCCACTCAGGTTGGCTCGACTCAGGTTAGCTTGACTCAGGTTAGCTCGACTCAGGTTAGCTCGACTCAGGTTAGCGCCTTGGAAGTAGGCTCCGCGAAGATTTGCTTCTTTTAAGTCCGACTCGCTGAGGTCTATTGGCATCTGACAACTTTCTGGCTTCTGCCGATTCCAGAAATATACCCCTTGCCTAAGCAATGCGAGCTGTTCCGCATTTGCCATTGAGCGCCAGCCCTTCAGTTTGATGTATTGACTAATTGTTCCAGGATACTCTGTTATGGACTTTGTCCCCACCTAAGCACCCTGGCGATCGCCCTACAGCCCTCTCTTGCATCCTACGGCAGGCGCTGCCCGTTTAGGGCAATCACTCATTAAATGGGGATTGCCACGTCACCTGAATTCAATTATTCCTTGGATTTCATTTCAGCGGCTTGCTTGACGGTAAAACTCACTTCCTGACCATAGGAAATTTCCAGGGTATGACCGTCCGGGTCACGGATAAAAGCCCAGTAACCCACCGGGTATCCCTCCTCCGTCGGCCCTGTTTCTAGAACACCCTCTAACCGAGCCTGCTCACAAAGGTGATCAACTTCCTCACGAGTCGCGCACGCTACACCCAGATGTGCGATGGGTAAGAGTGGATGTTCTACGGTCGGCATTTGGATCAGCACGATCACAAAAGGGCGAGTGAGGTCGCCTAGCCAGACAACATCAGATTGAGTGGTTTGATCCGTGCGGCGGTGAACCACTTGCATTCGTGCATACTTTGAATAAAATGCGATGCTGGCATCCACATGAGTTACAGGAAGCGCGACGTGTGTAAACCCCAGATCGGACATCAGAAATCTCCTATTCTTGGTTATTTGTTGTTGGGACAAGCAAGCCAATCATAAATAACCAATTTTAAACGTGCCAGCGATTGCCCCTTTGGGACACTGCCAAAGGCTACCAAACTCGCAATAGCTGGTTACCTCCTTTCTGAAATTCATAAGGCACCTGTTTAATTTCCAAGTTATACCCCTGTGCCGTTAATTCTTTCATTACCAATGGCAGCAAATAGGAAGGTTCCCCAGAAATATTTAATAGGGGGAAAATTCGCACTTCAGCCGCCACGCGACACAGTTCCTGAATTGAGGCAAGGTGAAATTCTTGGGAGATTAAATCGGAATAAGTAAATAGAAAATGGCTACACAAGGCTAAGTCAAAGCGATCGCACTCAAAGGGCAACCTCGGCAGTTCACCCATCACATAACGTCCTTGCTGAATTCCTAGGGGAAAATCTTCCACAAATAATTGCATAGCCGTCATGCGGATTTGCCCCAATTGTTCGGGTGATTGGATATCCTGCCAGACGTAGTATTCCTGAGCAGCCTTAACACCCTCTATAACGGTTGGGTAAGTTTCTTGGATACGCTGGGCAATTTCATCGGCAGAAAACTGATAAATCGGGTCACATGAAATCACTGAGTATCCTTGATGACTCATCTCGCTGTTGAAGCTGGCAGGACCACCGGCACAATCGAGAATTCTCAAATCGAGGTCATGAGGCGTTAGGTGAAACATTTTGACATATTCGCTCAGGGAACGTCCCCAAGGAATCACTTTTTCCAGTTTTAAGCCCATATGTGTGTTTAAGAATTGTGTTCAAGCTTGACTCGCTCGCGGCAAGACGTTTGCTCTACCAGCAACCTACTTACCGCCGATGAGAGCAATTGTGCCAAGAGTATCAGCAAAGCCAATCACAAAAGTTGTTGTGCAAAATCACCGAATCGTGTAACCCAACTCCCTGAAGTTTATTTTCTTTCGTCTGTAGGATTTTCCCGTCAAGTTCAAACGATCCGGTGTGAGAGGAGAAGAGTATCATGAACACTCAAAAGATTCGCTTTGCAACGATTACATTGCTATATGCGGCTTTGCTGTTTGCAGCTCCCCTGCTTATTAAACTCTGTTCACAACTTCCATAACACATTGTAGGGTGAGCTTTGCCCACCCTACATCAAACTTAGTATTTGAGAACCTGTATCTCAAACTCAACCGTAATTAACACACGGGAGCCGCTTGCAAAATCTCCAAGGGAGCCTGATGAAACTGCTTAAAGTTTTCCCCAAACCGCTTGGCGAGAGCTTTGGCTTGTTGCTCATAGGCCGCCGGATCGCTCCAAGTCTTCTGAGGGTCTAAAATGTCACGATCAACCCCAGGAACGGATTCGGGTACCAAGATTTTGAAGATCGGATGGTGATGGAAGGCGACGCGCTCCAACTCGCCACTGAGAGCGGCTGATATCATGGCGCGAGTCAGTGGCAGCTTGATGCGTGAGCCGATGCCATAAGGGCCACCTGTCCAACCGGTATTGACTAAGTACACCGTAGCATCGAACTTAACCAGCTTTTCATACAACATCTTACCGTAGATCGTCGCAGATAACGGTAGGAACGGCTGACCAAAACAGGCTGAGAATGTGACCTGTGGCTCAGTAATGCCGCGCTCTGTGCCTGCTACCTTACTGGTATAGCCCGACATGAAGTGATAGATGGCTTGGTGATGGGTTAGTTTGGCAATGGGCGGCAACACCCCAAATGCATCAGCGGTTAGGAAAATAACGGTCTTGGGATGACCACCGATACCAGGAATTACGCAATCGGGAATATGTTCCACCGGATAGGCGACTCTGGTATTTTCCGTTAAGCTGCCATCGTCATAATCGGGCACACGGGTATTTTCATCCAGAACCACGTTTTCCAGCATTGCGCCAAAGCGAATGGCTTCCCAAATCTGAGGTTCATTTTCCTTGGATAGGCGAATGGTCTTGGCATAACATCCTCCCTCAAAATTGAAGGTGCCAAGGTCTGACCATCCATGTTCGTCATCTCCAATTAAATGCCGGATGGGGTCGGCAGATAGTGTCGTTTTACCTGTGCCAGAAAGTCCAAAAAATAGAGCTGTGTTACCATCTTGATCCATGTTGGCGGAGCAGTGCATCGGTAAAACATTCCGTTTCGTCATGATGTAGTTCATGAAGGAGAATACGGATTTTTTCATTTCACCGGCATAGTGAGTACCACCAATCAGAACCAGCCTTTTTTCAAAGCTGAGTACAATAAAGGCTTCACTATTGATGCCATCAATATCTGGGTCACCCTGGAAACCTGAAACGGAAATTACTGTGAAGTCAGGGTGATGAGTTTTCAGTTCCTCTGCGGTTGGTCTGAGGAACATTTGATGGACAAATAAATTGTGAGAGGCTAGTTCATTAATGACTCGGACACTGAGCTGATAATTTGGATCGGCACCCACATAACCATCAAATACATACAGGTTTTTTCCCTGTACATAAGCCAGCATTCGTTTGTAGAGTAAGTCAAATTTTTCGGTCGCAATCGGAACGTTAACTGTGTTCCAATCGATTTCGTCATGAATACTCGGTTCATCAACGATGAATTTATCTTTAGGGGAGCGACCTGTATATTTGCCTGTGTTGACACAAAGAGCGCCATTACTCGCTAGAATCCCTTCTTGACGTACTATTGAATGCTCTATAAGTTGAGGCACTGCTAGGTTCCAATAAACCTGACCTAAGTTTTTCAGGCCGAGGGACTCTAGCCCAGAAGTCTTTCCATTACTTTGATTCCTGTCCTGGGAAGAGTTTTGATAAACCCCATTCAGGTTTTTCAGAGCTAGGGACTCTCGTTCCTGAGTTTTGCTATTCATCTGAGTACTCCCTTTACGAACAATGTTGGAATTAAGTTGGCGTGAAAACTGAAAACAAGGTAAAGGTATCTGTGGGCCCTTCTTTCCCAGAACCAGATTTGACCTTTTGATAATTAAGGCTTATTTGAGGAGATTAATAGTTGTTGGTTTTTGACTAAAGTTTAGCGACCCTTAAGGACGTTTACTTACAGTTCTTAATTCAGACGCCGGGTGAGTAATTGTTGCGATTCTTAGATAATTACTCTCTTAGGGATTAGCGCCTTAAAGAAAAACGTGAATATATCAAAGCTAGGTCAAAAATAATACTTCGTCAACAAGGAAAAAGGAAATAAAAAGGTGAAACAACAGCAACTACACGCTTGAAGGTTGCAATCTTGAGGGCGTGGATTGCTGAAGTTTTGAAATATTCGGGATATAAATTGATGAGTCTCTAATTCTACCAAGTGGAAGCAGGACTTGTCACTGGGGATATCCAGAAAAGTCAAACGCATGATTCATTACTCCATCTAAGACGCACAGTGCCTGAGTAGAGCCTATTATTAAGATTCTTTTGTCATTATCAAACTAGAGATTCTTTCCTGACTCTGCTTGAGTCCTCTTCCTATGAGTTCGAGTTTCCCTGGCGGGAAGGAGACAAGCAGGGGTTTTATCCTGGGAGGCTAGGGCAGATTCACCCCTGTAACGGTGCAACCTAGAAACAGAATGGGGCGATCGCTCACCAAGAGCAGATTAACGTTTGAAAAAATGATCAAAAAGTAAAGCTGAAAAGAATTATGAGCCGATACGCATCCATAGTGAGTCTTGCGATCGCTAACAACGGATACTCCAACGGCTCCTAGTCCAGAATCTCAACTTGATTTTCTAGCTGAAGTTGAACCGAGTTTGCCTACAGGGACGGTTGAGTGCTTTCAACGGTTGAGCTCTAAAGGGGTTCAGTGATTTAAAGTTATATTGACAAAACTTAATTTTTGTGTATAACTAGAGGCGGGTTGTATTTTACCGCAACTATTATTTGGGCTTTAGTATTTTGTAAAAAATGCGGATTCAGTACTAAAGCAGATGTAGTAATAATAACGATTAATTTATCAAAGTCCTTAGCTTATATCGAACAAGCTAATCTGCTGTAGATTCAGTCAGTTTGGGAGAAAAAATCCATGGATCACAAAAAAATAAAAGTTTTAATGGTTGTAGAGCAATGCAACCCTACTTTTCCTTCTGTCCCCTTTGTCGCTTATAACTTATTTAAAGAAATCGATCGCATTGTTGATGTAACCCTTGTTACTCATGAAAGGAATAGGGATGCCTTTGAAACAAAAACAGATCACAAAAAAGTTATTTATATTCCCCAAGGTGAGTTTAATACCAAGTACTATAATTTCGTAGAGGGGTTTGCGACGAAAGGACGAATTAACTGGCCTTTATATCATACTTTGACCTATCCCATTTACGGAGAATTTGATAATAAGGTATACCAGCAATTTAAACAGTCAATATTGAACGGAGATTATGATATCGTTCATGCCTTAACTCCGATGATGCCGAGATACCCTCATAAAGTCGTTAAGGCGTGTACAAAAACTCCTTTTCTGCTTGGGCCTGTGAATGGAGGGCTTCCTTTCCCAAGTGGATTTAAAGAAACAGCCAAGCAGGAATCAGCGAACTTAAATTTTTTGAGAACCTTGGGACGCTCATTAATACCAGGGTATGTAGAGACTTACAAAAAAGCTGATAAAATTTTAGTGGGTTCAGCCTATACATTGCAAATGTTGAAAGAGATGTTTGCAATTCCGAATGATAAAACTGAACTCTTCTATGAGAACGGCATCTCCAAAGATTTTTTAAGTCGGGCTAAGAATGCAAGTGATGGCAGCAAAGTTAAGTTGCTTTTTGTGGGAAGATTAGTTCCTTATAAATGTGCGGATGTTGTTATTGAAGCAATTAGTCACTTAGACAAAGAAATTCAAGACAAAATTTCTCTTTCAATCGTCGGTGACGGCTCGGAAAGAGCTAATCTCGAAAAACAAGTCCAGGAGTTGAATTTAGGCCAGACAGTTAGTTTTGTCGGCTGGATTAATCAACAACAAACCCTCGAATATTACAGCCAATCCGATATCTTTTGCTTCCCTTCAATTCGAGAATTTGGGGGGGCTGTGGTGTTGGAAGCAATGGCTTGTGGGCTTCCCTGCATAGTGGCTAACAATGGCGGAATTGCGGAATATGTCACCGAAGAAACGGGTTTTAAGATAGACCCTATTTCGAGGGAATACCTAGTACAAGAAGTTACGGATAAAATTAAGTTGCTGGTCAAAGATGAGCCGCTTCGGAAAACCATGTCAATCAAAGCTGTTGAAAGGGTTCAAGACTTCGAATGGGAACGAAAGGCTCAAAAGATTGTCGGCATTTATCAAGAATTAATTGAGGCCAAACATAGTTTTTAATTAAAGTAATTTTTGGCTATAAAAAAGAGAGCTAAACAGGTTACTTTGTTGCCAGCGCAACGAGTTCCAAATTTCAATTATTGAGTGACTCGTACACTAATTTCACAAAATTTACACACAACAGCTATAACTTGGCAAGCTAGTAATTGGATGAGTTAAGCGCATCAGTGTGAATGGTGCCGCAGTAGCAAAGTAAAGTACTAAGGCTTGTAGCAATTGCCCACGGTAGTGAAAAGCTCTGCTGGTGCGCTACGCTTGATTATTTTTGGCAAACTCTTGCCGAAAAACATTTTCTATGCATTTCCTCCTTCTAGAGTCGGAATCGCTGAAGCGTGAATCTCAGTAGAGTGAAGGAGGCGGCTCTGTCAATATTTGTAAT
Organism: Microcoleus sp. AS-A8; assembly: GCA_039962225.1. Lineage (NCBI taxonomy): Bacteria > Bacillati > Cyanobacteriota > Cyanophyceae > Oscillatoriales > Microcoleaceae > Microcoleus > Microcoleus sp. AS-A8. The sequence goes on along the minus strand of JAMPKV010000009.1, from coordinate 330,503 downwards.
AATTCTTAAAGGTTAACCGTCCATAAGACACAAATACATTAATTAAGCCTAGAAAAAATGGATAGCAATTCGGCGAGTCTAAGCATTCCCCTGACGGCTCAAGACAGGGAAGCATTAGATGAGATATTTAAGGCAGTCGCCGCTGACGAGATTAAACAAATTGAGGAGACTGTGGCTCGCTACTCAATTGTGCCGCTGGAACCTTGGGAAGAGGCCGGTTGGGTGATCAACAGTTGTTTACCACCGCATGACAATTTGCAGGCTTAGCCATTTTTGGCGGTGATGGAAACTTAAAGATAGTCAATCCCTCCTCACAACAGGAGTAAGGAGGAGTAGGGCCGGAACTCATACGAGGATGAGGATGAGGATGAGGATGAGGGTGGGGAAGTGAGAAAAGGAACATTACGGTTAATCCCACTCGCGGCGAATTGGAAAATTGTCCCATAATGACGTTAGGGAAAGCTTTAAAATCTGAAATTTTTGATTCAATTTGATTCAATCTGAAACCTTACAACTACTAGAATGGTCACGCTTGTGCCAGCATCTGGCTACATTTGCGGCGACAAAGCTGGGAGCGATCGCAGCTTTTCATCTCCAACCACCAGCTACACCGTCTGAGAGCCTGTGCTTACTGGCTCAGACGAAGGAAGTTTACCAATTAGAGGCACGGTTAACCAGTGGGTTGTCCTTTGAGGGAATCCAGGATATTGGCGAGTCGTTGGAGAGAGCAGAACTTCAAGGACTTTTGTCAGGAGAGGAACTGTTAGCGATCGCCACTACACTGGCTGGCGTGCGTCGCTTGCGTCGTATGATTGACGACCAAGAAGACGTGCCCATCCTTAGTGAGTTGGTGGCAGAGGTGCGAACTTATCCAGAACTGGAGCAAGAAATCCACCACAGCATCGATGAACGAGGCGATGTAGCGGATCGAGCCAGCCCCAAGTTGGCGGGAATACGGCTCAAGCTTAAATCCTTGCGCGACCGAATTTATCAAGTTCTTCAGGGGATTTTGCAGCGTCAAGGTGGTGCCGTTCAGCAACAGGTAATTACCCAAAGAGGCGATCGCTTTGTTATCCCGGTCAAAGCACCCCAGAAAGATGCGATTCCCGGTATTGTGCACGATACCTCCAGCACGGGTGCTACGGTTTATATTGAACCCAATGCGATTGTCGGACTCTCGAATCAGCTTAGAATCCATCGGCGTCAAGAGCAAACCGAAGAAGAAGCGATCCTGCGTGCTCTGACACAGCAGGTGGCAGCCGTTAAGCCCGACTTAGAAAAGTTGTTAGCCGTGGCAACAGCGCTGGATCTGGCAACGGCAAAAGCACGGTATAGCTTGTGGTTACAAGCCAATCCACCCCGATTTATTGACCGTCAGGCTGGAGAAATTATTACGCTGCGCGAACTCCGACATCCGTTGTTAGTCTGGCAGCAGCAGCACGAACAGGGTACACCCGTTGTCCCGATTAACGTGCAGATTCAGCCATCCATTCGAGTAGTGGCGATTACTGGCCCCAATACGGGGGGTAAAACAGTCACTTTGAAAACCCTGGGCTTGGCAGCACTGATGGCCAAGGTCGGTCTATTCGTCCCAGCCAGAGAACCGGTGGAACTGCCTTGGTTTGAGCAGGTATTAGCCGATATTGGGGATGAACAGTCTATCGAGCAGAGTTTATCAACTTTTTCGGGTCACATTCGCCGAATCAGTCGCATTCTTGAGGGAATCAGCGGGGACGCGGAAGCGTTGAAGGTTGACACATTGTTAGCGCAGCGCCAAAACTCATCCGAGGACATAGCCCAGGTTGAAAGTTGGCAAGACGATGCACAAACTTCTAACCTTCTTCAACCTTCAACCCCCGAAAACCCTTCAACCCCACTCCCTAGTCCCTCTTTAGTATTGTTGGATGAAGTCGGTGCGGGAACTGATCCGGCGGAGGGGAGTGCTTTGGCAATCGCTCTGTTGCAACACTTAGCAGATGCAGCGCAGTTAACCGTTGCCACGACTCACTATGGCGAACTCAAGGCGCTGAAATATCAAGATGAGCGATTTGAGAATGCTTCGGTTGAGTTTGATGATAGTACTCTCCAACCCACTTATAGGTTACTTTGGGGTATTCCAGGGCGTTCTAACGCGCTGTCGGTGGCACGACGTTTGGGGTTAAATGCCAACGTGGTTGATCAGGCTCAAACGCTAATCGGCGGTGCATCTGAAGATATCAACCAAGTGATTGCGGGTTTAGAAGCCCAACGGCGTCGTCAGGAAACGAAGGCAAAAGAGGCAACCCAGTTACTCCAACAGGCAGAACGCCTGCATCAAGAGGTATCAGATCGGGCAAGGCTGTTAAATGAGCGGGAACGGACGTTGAAGCTGTCTCAGGAACGCGCTGTACAGGAAGCGCTGATCCAAGCCAAGGAAGAAATCGCCCAAGTGATTCGGACGTTGCAGCAAGGGCCGAAAAGCGCTCAAAATGCCCAAAAAGCAACCGACGCTCTCCAAGAAATTGCCCAACGCCGTCTCCCGGCAAAGCCGCCTGCTAAAGAGAAACCTAGCTTTAGACCCAAAGTAGGCGATCGCATCCGTATTCCTCGCTTAAATCAGACGGCTGAGGTACTGAGTGCCCCGGATGAGGATGGTGAACTCACGGTGCGCTTTGGCTTGATGAAAATGACCGTGCTGCTTTCGGATGTAGAATCTCTTGATGGGCAAAAAGCCGAGATGCCCGTCAAACAGAAACCAGCCCCAGCACCGGCCCCTGCTGTAGCGTCGCCACCGTCTCCAGTTGTCCGAACAGCTAAAAATACGATTGATATTCGGGGCAAGCATGTAGCAGATGCCGAGTTTGACTTGGAGCAAGCGATTTCCGCCGCGACCCAATTGGGCACCCTGTGGATTATTCACGGAAAAGGAACGGGAAAGCTACGCCAAGGGGTTCATGCCTTCCTGGAGCGGCATCCCCTGGTTGAGCGGTTTGAGTTAGCTGAACAAGCGGAGGGCGGTACGGGTGTCACACTGGCTTACCTTAAATAGTGTGGGTAATGGGTTTAAAACAGCCGATTACCCATGACTAAGTTAAGAATCATTAACTAAAACGACAAAACTTTCAACACTATCACTATGCGCCTGGAAACTTGCCGTAAACTCTGGTAGTCGTGTTTCAAGATTGGTAACTGCAACCGCCAACCCTAAATTGGTCACCTACTCTAAAGCTATGCGCTCTACCGCGAAGACGCCGCCACCATCTCCCCCTTGGGAGGAATTACCTCTGGGTCAAGCGCCAGACCCATTGGAGCTGGATAATATCAAAACCCAGCTAGATTTGATCTTACTAGCGCTAGAAGCCTTAGCTGACATTGGTTCTGAGGCAATGCTCCAGGCAGCATCTGACTTAAATTTAGAGTCAATGGTGTCGGATCGGGTGGGTTTATGGCGTCTGCGGCAGTCCAATCCCCTGCGAAAAAGTTCAGGAGGGCGGAAAAAGTTAGATGTGGAAGAAGCGCGATCGCTGGTTCTGATCATCTGCCACCTAGCTAAACAGCATCAGGAGTTAATCCGTCGTGCTGTCTCGCTTTTGGAACAAATGGCAGAACAAAATAATGAACCGCATCATGCGGCTCTATTAGGAGATTATCTCGATACGTTTAGCAATACCTACCAGGAGCGCATGGAGCAAGGAGAAAATGTATCGCCGGATCGGTTGACCCAACTGGCTCTGAAACTGCTGATCGATTTGCTGTTCTATAGCGGCCCCAACGGTCACCGACGCCTCTGGCTAGCACTGCTGGATCGAGCGCGAGACTGAAGTCCTCTAGCCCCTAAAAGTGAGGAGCGAGGAGTTATATCATTTTGGATTTTGGACTATATATCAAAAGACTCCGAAGCCAATATGTGGGGGATGAAAAAAACAATACAACGATTCTGTTGGCTTGCGCTTAACACCACTCTCCCCTAACTCAAACCTCAACACGTCTTTAATTTCATGCCTCTATCAAATTCAAACTTACGACGATATACTCCCCCCACCTGCACCCTGGAAATCGCGGCAAAAACTTCGCCCCTGTCACGATTTGTCGGGCAGTCTGTACTGAAGAATTTGCGCTTTGAGCTGCGTTTTGATGACCCGCGACAGCCTGATGACCAACGGGTGACGATCCGAGGCGATGAGATAGAGCTAGAAATGTTGTGTGAAGCCGTGAACAGCTACGTACAGCACTTCCTGGAATCATCTTCGACGCAAGAGTTACTCATCTCTGGAACACCAAGGGCGAGTAGTGGCTCAACTCCTCATGACACTCTCAGCCAGGATTCCCTCGCTTCACCCGCCTCTAGCGTCATTAACTCAGATGCTCACGCCTCTCGTTCCCTTTATCAAGAACCCGGTAAGTTGAACGATTCAGCACTAGGCTCGAACCTCCAGCGAAACCCCAAACGGCGATCGCTTAAAGCCCGATCTCTGGCTACAGATATTTACATTGAACCCAAAGGCTTACTCGCTCATCACCTCATTCTGGGTCACTTGGCTAACGAAGAATCCGGCCCTTTCGTTAATCTGAGCGTCACCCAGCTATTCGATCTAGCAACTGCATTGGATGAATATGCATCGGATGCGGTAGCCTTGCCAAAGCTCAATCCTTTGAGTTGGAAGAAAGCCCCACCGACCTGGGCGGGTACGGCAGCGGCTGTCGTGTTAGCGGTGGGAGTCACGGCGGCGACGGTGAAATACTTCGATCAGCCGAAAAACCAACCTGTTGCAACAACAGCAGGTCAGCCATCGAGTCCAACACCACCCCCTACCCCAGCAACGCCAGTACCTACGGCTCCCATTACTCTTCTGCCAACGCCAACGGTGCCATCTCCTCTGTCTACAGCACCGATACTGCCACCCCCTTCTCGTGTCAATATTCCATCGACGCCTTCACCGCTCAATCTCCCCTTAGGGAATCAAGGTTCGACGAATTCTTCTCTAGGAAATCAACGTCCAACTACCATTATTGGTGTTAATCCGTCTGAACCTGCAACGAACCCACCCAAGCGTCTGGATACCCCGGTTTTTTCGGGTGGAGCAGCCGATCGCCCTAGTTCTATCCTTCCGAGTCCTACAGTTGCGATTTCTAAGCGGAACCCTTCTCCTTCCCCCTCTGCTCCTGTAGCTGACAAGGCTCCCCCTGCACAAGCGCCCACACGAACCACTAAACCGGGCGTACCGGAAACAGCTCCCTCCCTACCGGATTTGCCATCTCTTAATCCCAGTTCCTCTACGGCTTCTAATTCGGGTAATCCGTCCAGCCCTCCAGCTACCACCCGCACCACTTCTCCCACAGCCGAGACAAATCAATCGGCGTCTGCCCCAACCGATACGGGGGATAAAAATACACTCTTTGACAGAATTCCTCAAGTCGGAGAAGTCAGAGACTATCTCCAACAGCGATGGCAACCACCTTCGGGCTTAACTCAAATCCTGGAATATTACGTCTTCCTCAATCCAAATGGTACAGTTGAGCGCATCATTCCGATTAACAGCGCAGCGGTAGAAAATGTCAACCGCACGAATATACCGACGCCCGGTGAATCGTTTGTGTCTCCTGTGCAGGGAGAAGGAAACCCAAAAATCCGTGTAGTTTTTAATCCAGATGGCAAGGTACAGACCTTTTATGAAGGTCGAGAAAGATAAAATGGGTCAAGAATTGTTACTGCAAACAACTTGGTTTATTGCTACCGAATCAATCAACTTGGCTCATTGCTACCGAATCAATAGCTTTGCCCGGATTCCGTCCAATTTGAAAACTGTCACAGGTGCAGGGAAGTAGAACGTGCGACTTTGAGCCATTTGAGGCAAGTCTCACTGTAACTTTTTCTGTACAGTTGAACAACTGTCTCTCCTCTCGATTCTCTAATGATCCACAATTATTACCATAAGAAGAAATATTTTTCTTCCATCATTTGAGGTAGAGAGACTATGCAAGCACCAGCGGGCAATCAAACACACAGTACGGGATGGGTTGTTCAAGCTTGGTCTTCTTTTGCTATTGCTGTTATTGCCATGACGATTGGGATTGTGAACCTTCCTGTAGATAATTGGATCAAAGGCTACATGGGTATAGGTTTATCGTTTACCGTTGGCTCTACATTCAGCGTGGCAAAAACAACAAGAGACATGCATGAAGCGAAAAGAATCACTTCAAGAATCGAGGAAGCGAGAGTAGAAAAACTGCTCAACGAACATCATCCCCTCAAATAAAACCCTCAACAGCATTCAGCTATCGAGGGTTTTGGGTTGGAAAGGCTAGACGAAACAGCCTAGTAATGTTGTTTTCTGGCCTTTTTACGCTGTTGTTTTAGCTTCTTTTGCCGACTCTGGATGGCGACTAAGCTATGGTCAATGGGATAACCGACAATCGGAATCACCTGATATTGACGCTCTTCCTCAAGGTGCTTGAGTTCGGTGTAGTCAACCCAGTGAATACAATCAACCGGACAAGTGTCAATCGCTTCCTGAATCACTTCTTCTGTATCACCATCTTGCCGAACAACACGCGATCGCCCATAATCCTCTTCGATGTAAAAGGTGTTGCGAGCGACATGGGCACAGTGCTTACAGCCAATACAGGTAATTTCATCAACATAAACACCCTTCTGCCGTAGAGCACCTCCGAGTTCGGGTTCAAAGCCGGAACGCTCTGGTGCATCGCGAAAGATGCCTCCTAGTTCTGGCTCTAAACCGGAACGCTCCGGTATCGGGGAGGAATCAGGCATCACGCACTCCAGCGTTGGACAACTAGACGGATGGAACCATCTTCATTCTTTTGTTGCTCAGAAACTTGAAAGCCCTGTTTCTCGGTTTCTTGAATCACCGTATGGTAAGCATAACGCTGCGTCACTCGGTTGAGGAAGCCATCCACAGACCAAGACTGTTTCCAATACTGCAAATCCGCAACGAGTTCGTATTCGTTCCCGTTCCAACTAAAGCCGATGTCATAGTTATTTTCTTGTTCAATGACGACTTCGGCGTTGCGAGTTTGCCCCTGATAGCCTCGAACCGAACGAGGCCCAGCTTTCCACTCAACACCCAGATCCGATAAAGCGGCTTCTAAAGAAGTGAGATTACGGATTTGAGTTTTTATGTTGCTGAAATGTGACATGGCTGTTTATAAAAGAACTATGCTAGGTTTGACAAAAAAATTTACCAATCGCTGAAAGTCGCGTGAGCAGTAGCTTGGGCTGATTGAGACAGTTTTTGGGTGAAGTACTCTGAGGTTGTTTCCTGAGAAACGACTCGTCCTAACTGAGCTTCAATCGCGGCTGTTACCTCGGCGCAAGAGGCTCCGATAATGCCCGTGACTTTTTCTTGGACTCTCCCATCGGGATAAATGATGAACTCTAAGGTTTCCATGCTCATGATTGATTGCTGGGTAATCCTCAATTCCTGGCTGGAGCAGTGACTTAAGAGCAGTTTTGGGTGTCTTGCCTTCCCTAAAACGACTACGCTGATTGGCTAATAGCGACTCAATCGAATTAGAGCAACCGCATCACTACTACTCATTTTTAAACAATACTTAATATTTTACTAGGAGCCTACTCTAGTTTTTAGTTAAGTTTCGCGTATGTTTGGTGTGCAGTCAAGCGTCTCAGTTTCCTGAGAAGTGAGCTTTTACAAAAATATACATCACTAAATTTGAGCTGACTTATATCGGCGGGTCGATCTGTAGAGCCAGTGAACCTGGATAATGAAAATCTGTTTTATTTATCAACTCAGACAAAATGAGTGACAAGCAAGGCATCAATCCAACTGACGTAACAACCGCTGATTCCCTCTTCAGCAAACCTGCAAGGGTAGGTGTGTTGGGCTTTGGCGGTTTGGGACAAGCCGCCGCCAGAGTTCTCGCGCCCAAACGTGAAATGCTGTGGGTGGCAGCCGCCGATCACAAAGGTTATGCCTATGACAGCCAAGGTTTGAACCCGAATACCTGCATCGCCACTTATCAGTCTCAGGGTTCAGTGGGTTATTTAGAGCCAATCGGCACCCTCAGCAACCACAGTATTCAAGAGTTAATTGAACAAGCCACTGTAGATGGATATTTTCTGGCGCTGCCGAATTTACCCAATACTTTTATGGCTTCTGTGGCGCGGCAATTTATTCAAGCCGGTTGGCAGGGGGTTTTGGTGGACGCTCTCAAGCGCACGAGTGCTGTTGAGCAGCTACTAGGACTCCGAGAGGAGCTGCAAGCGGCAGGAATTACTTACATGACAGGCTGTGGTGCAACACCAGGATTGTTAACAGCCGCTGCGGCTTTAGCGGCTCAGAGTTACGCCGAGATTCATAGCGTAAAAATTACGTTTGGGGTGGGAATTGCCAACTGGGAAGCCTATCGAGCCACCATTCGGGAAGACATTGCCCACCTCCCTGGCTACAATGTTGAACGCGCTCAGAGTATGAGCGATGCTGAGGTGGAAGCCTTATTGGATGAGACGAACGGCATCCTGCGCTTGGAGAATATGGAACATGCGGATGATGTGATGTTGGAACTGGCTGGGATTTGTCCGCGCGATCGCGTCACGGTTGGCGGCGTTGTCGATACCCGCAATCCCAAAAAACCCCTGAGTACAAACGTTCAAGTTACAGGTCGTACCTTCGAGGGGAAGATCTCGACTCACACCTTTACTCTAGGTGATGAGACCAGTATGGCGGCAAATGTCTGTGGCCCTGCTTTCGGTTACCTCAAAGCTGGGATATCACTACACAAACGAGGTATTTATGGTCTGTTTAGTGCTGCTGAAGTGATGCCAAAATTTGTTCAGTAGAAGTTAAAGGTTCATAGGTTGCAGGTTGCTGGTGAAAACGTTCAACTTTCAACCTTCAACCCTTCACTTGTGAACGGGTTAGCCTTTCAGGCGGGTGGACTTTCTGGAGACAAGCTTTCTATGTTCTCCTCCTTTTCCAAAACCTCTGGAATCTGCATCACAAAAGGCAAACATCCCCCTATCAGTCCTCGCTGAATCCGTTCTGGTGTTTCGGGGAATACCACAAACAGGGGATAAATACGATCATTCCCTTCACTAAGAATGTGTTGATAGCGAGGAGGCATTAGCCATTCATAGTCTTTGTCTAGCAATACTTGCGTCTGACGCCAGCGACTGAGCAAGTTGGAAAAATCCTCATGGGGGCGATGAATAAAGATAAAAATCTCAACTCCCATCTTTATTTTCCATTCCGGATCGCACATCACAATAGCCAAGTCACAGGGCAGGCAAACGGCTTCTGGTGAAGCTGTATAACTGATATGGTTTTGTCCGGCGGGGGGCTTGGGATGGCGAATTCGCACAATCGGCAAGGGAATAGTAATTACGCTCTCGTCCGGTCGGCGCATACTGGGAATCATTTCCAAGTAAGGTCGGTGTTTTTTGAGTAAAGCGATTGCACCATCATGGTGACTAAACTCCGCCAAACTAGCTTCGTAATCAGATTGTTTAACAGGCATTTTTTTGTATTATGAATTGCAATAATTAACCTAATTTTATTAACAGTTAAGCGAGGGGATTCAGATGGATTCCTCCGAACAATGAGAGGGTTACAACGCACTTGAGTATTTAAAGCAACGTTGAAAACCCTCTGTGGTGCAAGCTGATAGGTAACTAAAGAAGTTCTTCTCTGGCTAATGAACCCCTTAATGTCTAGCCCAAAGCGTCATACAGCTTAAACAGTGGCAGATACATAGAAAGCAGAATCACCGCAACCATTCCTGCCAGAAGAACCATCATGATCGGTTCAATGAGACTTGTAAGAGCTTTAACGGCTTGCTCTACCTCATCTTCATAAAACTCAGCCACTTTCATCATCATGGAATCTAGCTCTCCTGTTTCTTCACCGATGCTGATCATCTGAATTGCTAGGAGAGGGAAAACTTGCTCTTTTTGGAATGCAAGGCTGATCATTCCACCCTGTTGAATCTCAAGCTTGGCTGACTCTATCGCATTGGCAATGACTTGGTTACCTGATATATCTCGGACGATATCCATTGAACCAAGGATTGGCACCCCCGAACGAGTCAAGGTTCCAAAAATGCGACAAAAACGCGCAACCGCTACTTTTTGATTCAAATCGCCAAACAAAGGCATTTTTAATAAGAAGCCATCAATTTGTAGGCGACCAACCGTCGTTTTATAGTACAACCTGAAGGCCCAGACAACAGCTATTATGATGACAATTGGGACGATGACCATAGGGCTTCTCAACAGGTTACTGATATTAACCATAAATTGAGTTAAAGCAGGTAATTCTACGTCCAGGTCTTTGAAAATCCCATCAAAGATCGGTATGAGAAATATTGTCATCCCCAGAAAGATGATAATCGCCAAAACCCCAACCGTAACGGGGTAAGCCATAGCCGATTTGACTTGGTTTTTTAACCGCGCCATATCTTCCAGAACCTTGGCTAATCGGTTAAGTACCTCGTCAAGAACACCCCCAACCTCACCCGCTTGCACCATACTGACATACAGAGTATCGAAGCAATCCGGGTGTTTACGCATGGAATCAGAGAGACTGGTTCCCTGCTGCACCTCACCACTGATGGCAAGAAGTGCTTTTTTCAGCTTAGGATTAGGACACTGCTCAGATAAAACGCCGAGACATCGCACCATAGCCACACCTGCGTTGACCATAGCCGCAAATTGGCGCGAAAAAACAGCTTTATCTTTGATCGTGAGCTTGCTAAACTTGGCACTAAGTTCCGAGAAGTCAATGTCTAGGCTGAAGGATTTCTTGACAGCCCCAACAGAAGCATACCGATTTTGAAGAATGGTACGGGCTTGTTCAGGAGAGTTCGCTTCGATTTTCTCTTTTTTGGCGTTTCCTCTAGTGTCCCGAACCTCAGCGATGAAGGTAGGCATAATAGGCGTCTCGATGAAAGGAAAACATCGTTAGATGGGTAATGGGTCAGAAGTAATGGGGCTTAACTTCTACCAAGTACCCATTACCTCTAACCAACAGACTAAAAATGCAAGAATTAATGGGAGTTGATTTCATTCTCAAGATTAAGGATGGGAATGGAGATTGTTCCACACAACCCATACTTTGACTGGAGAACTTAGCGGGCTACCTTCGTACCTGGAGCCACTTTCGCACCCATATTTCCGATAGCAGCACTTCCCGTGCCAGCCAGAATCCGCTGCATCTCTTCAGGTTTGGAACTCTTAGACACAGCGGCTTCAAACGTGATTTGACCTGTTTTAACCAAATGCGCTAACGATTGTTCCATCGTCATCATTCCCATTTTTGAGCCGGTTTGGATGGCAGAGTAAATTTGAGCCACTTTTCCTTCTCGGATCAAGTTGGCGATCGCAGGCGTCACAATCATAATTTCCTGCCCCATCACCCGACCAAACTCACCCGGTTTCGGATTTTTCTTCGGTATCAGGGTTTGGCTAAAGACGGCAATTAAGGAGTTAGAGAGTTGAGCATTGATTTGTTGTTGTTGCTCTGGCGGGAACACGTCAATAATCCGGTTGATCGTCGAAGCGGCAGAGCTAGTATGCAGTGTCCCCATCACCAAGTGACCTGTTTCTGCTGCCGAAATGGCTAGAGAAATGGTTTCCAAATCCCGCATTTCTCCAACCAGAATTACATCAGGATCTTCCCGCAACGCTGCTTTCAGAGCATTGGCAAAGCTTTTGGTATCTTCACCCTTTTGACGTTGGTGAACCAAACTTTTGATGTTGGGAAACACATATTCAATTGGGTCTTCAACGGTCAAAATATGTTCGGGTCGGGTTCGATTAATTAGGTCAACCATTGCCGCCAGGGTGGTTGTTTTACCAGACCCCGTCGGTCCAGTCACCAAGACCAAGCCTCTTGGTCTTTCACTCATTTCCCGCACAATATCGGGCAAATTTAACTGGTCAAAGTTAGGAATTTTGGAAGACAACGCCCTCAAGCAAGCGGCATAGTAACCGCGTTCTTTATAGACATTGACGCGGAAGCGAGCCAATCCCTTAACCCCATAAGAACAATCTAATTCCCAATTCTGCTCTAACTCCTTGCGTTGAGTATTATTGAGCATACTGAAGATGAGTTTCTGACACTCGTGGGGGGTCAGGGGTTCTTCGTGAATAGGCTGGAGTTTTCCACTAATGCGGAAGTAGACGGGGGCACCTGATTGAATGTGCATATCTGAGCCACCCATTTCAATCAACTGCTCCATCAAGTCTTCAATCATTAGTTCCATTGCCATGGCGCTGTCTCCTTAGTAGTTGTTGGTTTACGGTTGTTGAGTGTGAGTTGTTAGTTTGAACAAGAGTTTACCCATTCACGACTAACAACTATATTTTTAGTCCTGAAAACGAGGTGTCATGCAGTAAGGACAATCTAGCCACTCTTGTTGTAATGTGGCTGAGCAAGTCCGACAGCTAAGAGAACTCTTCCGTTTGGCTTTGCGTTCGGCTTCTAGCCCCGAATCTGTAAAGGTCACACGTTCCACTTCATCCAATGTCGTGTAGCCTTGCTGTACCAGATTTAAGCTATAGGCTAATAAAGTGGTCATTCCCTCTTCTACAGCGGCCTCCTTAAGTCGCTCGGCTGGAGCAGCTTCGTTGATTAAGGTTTGAAGGCGATCACTAATACGCATGACTTCATAGACACCCACACGTCCTTTGTAGCCAACACCATTACACAGTTGGCAAAGTTTACCTTTTGCCCTGGCTTCCTGAATTTCATCGGGTTGTAGGGTGTTGGCTTGATAGAGCATGATTTCGCCGTCACGGGAGGTCGATAGACCAAAGCGACCTAATTCGGCAGAGGTTGGCACATAAGTAATGCGACACTCGGAGCAAACACGTCGAATCAATCGTTGCGCCAAGACTCCCAACAGAGCATTGGAAACCATGAAGGGTTCAACGCCCATTTCGTCCAATCGTGGGATCGCGCCTGCGGCGTCGTTGGTGTGAAGCGTGGTTAGTACTAAGTGACCCGTGAGCGCCGCTTCAATAGCCGTTTTAGCGGTTTCCTTATCCCTCGTCTCACCGACCAGAATCACGTCCGGGTCTTGCCGCAAAAAAGACCGTAGAATCGAGGCAAAGTCCATGCCCTTCTCGCGCAGCACCTGCACCTGAGTAATGCCCGCTAAGGAATATTCAATGGGGTCTTCCGCCGTACTGATATTGACTCCAGGGTCATTCCGTTCCGCGAGCATCGAGTATAAGGTTGTGGATTTACCCGAACCCGTGGGGCCAGTCACCAAAATAAGGCCAAACGGACGGTTAGCCATATCCCTGACCGTTTCCAGCGTATCTTGGTCAGTGATTAACTTATCCAAACCCAGTTGGGTTTGCTCGTTGTCCAAAATTCGTAGAACAACTTTTTCACCATAGCGGCTGGGCAAGGTACTAACGCGAAAGTCAACTTTGCGACCCTGGTACATCCGCCGAATTTTACCGTCTTGAGGCAGTCGTCGTTCCGCAATATCCAGCTCTGCCATAATTTTGAAGCGAGCCGAAACCGCTGGAGTAATTTTCTTGGGTAATGGCTCGAAGGCTTGACGCAGCACCCCATCTTTTCGGAAGCGGATGCGTAAAGCATTTTCTTGCGGTTCGACGTGAATATCTGAAACGCCCTCTTGCAGAGCCTTGGCAAGAACTTTGTTAACCAGGCTGATCACGGGAGCGTCTTCTGCGTCCCTCACATCTAGCTCGGCTTCTTCGTCCGGTGCATCCGATAATGTGTCGAGGCTGTCGATATTCTGTAGGTCTTTCTGTACGTCTACAGCTTGTTCGACCTCCATCTGCTTTTGCTTAGCCAGCTTTTCATCAAGGTACTTGGAGATGATTTGCTGGTAGTCTTCTTGGGTAATCACCATCCGTTGCAGGGTAATTCCCTGAGGTCGCAAGATGCGGTTAAGATCATCCTGAGCATCGAGATTGTCTGGATCGACCATCGCCACCAGCAGCGATGGAGGCTGGGTTTCATTCTTCGATAGCGGCACTAGGCGATAGCGACGACAAATATCAATGGGGAGCAGGGTATCAATCAGTTGACCCACTTGATGGGTCGCAATCTCATTAATTTCCGGATCGAGAGATTCAACCCCGTAAAGAACTTTTAGCTCAAATAACTGCTGTTTCTTATACTGCCGCAGTAAGTCGGGGGAAAGCTGACGTCCCGTCATGGATTCGAGAATTTCTGTCAGAGGTCTTCCTGACTTGCGGGATTCCACCAACGCATTCTGCATCTGGTCGGTGTCAACGTAACCCGCCGCAATCAAAGATTTACCAAAAGGCGAAACCTCGTTGCGAACGATTAGGGCACGTCGTTGTGATGAGGAGTTAGTCATAGCGGCTGAGAGTATTTCCTTTCGTTACAAGTTATTCTCTTTCTTCACAAATCCTTCTCAAAAAGAGGGTTTAAGTCGTGTTTGAGAAGCTGGCATCAGGGCAATAAAAGTCCACTGATACTTTGAGATGACTCTAGCTACCCTAAGAAAGGCTCTTTCCTTAAGCTGGTTGCGTTGTAGCCCCGTTGGGGAAGAACTTTTCTTTCGTGAGTCCTGTCGGATGCTTTCCGCGCTGTGATTACAAATATCCTGACAAGGATGAAAAGCCTATTTTCATCCGATAAACTGAACTTGATAAAATGGGGGAAGCTAGCACGAGCAGCATTATTCATTATGTAGAATATTCTGATAATAGCTTTTACTAACTTGCGCTTGCACAGCTCTCACCAGGCATTTTGTCAGAAAGGGTCGCCTAAGCCTTGACTCTATCGGCGGCACTGGCAAGAACAAATAGTGTCTATAGGGACACTAGGGTGTTACATTGGGTGAGAAGCGCAATGGTGTTACATCTTAAGGATATAAAGATGGGCAAACAGGCTGGCATCTGGACGTAGCTCCCGCGTCCCCCCCTGGATAGGCGAGCAGTATTCAGATGGGGCACATTAAAATCTGAAGAAGTCGCGATCCCGCGCCTAGGCGTAGCACTTCTTCTAGATTGCAAGAAACTTTTAGGGATCGGGTTGCTAGTGAGAAAACAGTGAGAGCGTCAGTACTAGCAGTCTTTGTAAGTGGGGATGAGTAGAGCATGATCGACGAAGAAAATCAGCCAGATAGTACTTCACAGCCGACGGATGAGGCTGTCGATAGCCAAGGCGTGGCCGCTCAACCAGCGGCCAGAGCGGAAGGCGGGTTGGTAGATTTAGAATCGCCAGCCACTGTTGAGGAAGACACCGCTGAGTCAACAGCAGGATCAGCTAAGACCGATGGAGAAGCCCAAGACACCACTCAAGCCACGGCGGATCTGCCGTTAGCCGGTGGAGAGTTAGAGGCTCTCTTAAAGTTGAGGCAGGAAAATGACGCCTTAAAAGCTCAATTAGAAGATCTCAATCAACAATCAGAGTCCTTCAAGACTCAATCCATGCGGATTGCGGCAGATTTCGATAACTTCCGCAAGCGCACAACGAAAGAGAAAGAGGATTTAGAACAACAGATCAAACGAGTTACGCTCAGTGAGTTATTACCCGTAGTGGATAACTTTGAGCGGGCGCGATCGCAAATTAAGCCCCAAAATGATGGGGAAATGGGCATCCACAAAAGCTACCAAGGAGTGTATAAGCAGCTAGTGGACTGCCTGAAACGTATTGGGGTGTCTGCCATGCGCCCAGAAGGGAAAGAGTTTGACCCAAATCTCCATGAAGCCGTGATGCGGGAGGCGACGAATGAATACCCAGAAGGTGTGGTCATCGAACAGCTAGTACGAGGATATTTCTTGGGTGAGCGTGTCCTGCGCCATGCGATGGTTAAAGTTGCTTCTGCGCCGGAAACTCCCAGTGAGGAATCGGATGAAAGTCAAGCTACTTCTCCTGAATGAACCCGTCACAGGGTAAAGCGTTAGGGTCAAAGTTGCTGCTCTTTAGGATTCGGTGGTAACCTCAAAAGAAGATACCCCAAAAACCTAAGTGGCAGGATGCATTAACCATCCTTTGGTGTCACTCTTGATTGACGATAAGTCTAGAAGAGTATGTAACCAAAGGAAGGTTTGTTCTAGTACCCGCTTTAACTTAAACGTAAACAACTTGACATAAATTTTAAGCCGAAGCCCTATGGGAAAAGTTATTGGCATCGACTTGGGCACCACCAATAGTTGCGTTGCTGTGTTAGAAGGTGGTCAGCCCATCGTCATTTCAAACACGGAAGGAGGGCGAACCACTCCGAGTATAGTGGGATTTGGCAAAGCAGGGGAACGATTGGTCGGTCAACTGGCAAAGCGGCAGGCCGTGACCAATGCCGAAAACACAATCTACAGCATCAAGCGCTTCATAGGGCGTCGGTGGGATGACACGGCCACGGAACGATCCCGCGTTCCTTATAACTGCGTCAAAGGTCGCGATGATACCGTCGATGTCCAAATCCGGGGGCGTACTTACACACCTCAAGAAATCTCCGCCATGATCCTGCAAAAGCTCAAGGCCGATGCCGAAAGCTTTCTTGGGGAGCCTGTGGAGCAAGCTGTGATTACCGTTCCGGCCTACTTTACAGACGCCCAACGGCAGGCGACCAAAGATGCTGGGACTATCGCCGGTTTGGAAGTGCTGCGAATTATCAACGAGCCAACGGCGGCATCCCTCGCCTATGGCCTCGATAAACAGTCTGTAGAGCAGCGAATCTTGGTATTTGACTTGGGTGGCGGGACTTTTGATGTCTCGATTCTTCAACTCGGAGACGGAGTTTTTGAAGTTAAGGCCACCTCTGGCAACAATCACCTGGGAGGCGATGACTTCGATAATGTGATTGTGCGCTGGATGATTGAAAACTTTAAAGGAACAGAGGGGATTGACCTCGGAACCGATAAAATGGCACTTCAGCGCTTGCGCGAAGCGGCTGAAAAGGCAAAAGTTGAACTCTCTAATATGCTTTCGACCTCCATTAACCTGCCCTTTATTACAGCAGATGAGACAGGCCCAAAACACTTGGAGATGGAGCTATCGCGCTCAAAGTTTGAAGAACTGGCGAGCGAACTGATTACAGGAACAATTGAGCCTGTAACCCAATCACTGAAAGACGCTGACCTAAAGCCCGATGATATTGATCGCATCCTGTTAGTGGGCGGTTCCACCCGTATCCCAGCCGTACAGGAGGCGATTAAGAAGTTTTTTGGGGGCAGAACACCCGATAAGTCAGTCAACCCTGATGAAGCGGTTGCACTAGGAGCTGCCATTCAGGGCGGTGTCTTAGGCGGCGAAGTGGAGGACTTACTGCTTCTGGATGTCACTCCCCTATCATTAGGAATTGAGACTTTAGGCGAAGTATTTACAAAAATTATTGATCGCAACACGACCATTCCGACCAGTAAGTCTCAGGTTTTTTCCACGGCGACGGATGGACAAACCTCTGTAGAAATTCATGTGCTACAGGGTGAACGGGCGATGGCGAGGGACAACAAGAGCCTGGGCAAGTTTCTGCTCACCGGCATTCCCCCAGCCCCAAGGGGTGTACCTCAAATCGAAGTAGCGTTTGAAATCGATGTTAACGGGATTCTGCAAGTTTCAGCCGCTGACAAAGGGACTGGCAAAGAACAAAGAATCCGAATTACGAATACTGGAGGCTTAAGTGCCAGCGAAGTAGAACGGATGCGCGTTGAGGCAGAAAAATATGCCGAAGAAGACTATCGCCGCATACAATTGGTTGAGCTTAAGAACCAAGCCGATAGCCTATTCTACAGTTACGAAAGCACATTGAAGGAAAGTGGCGGCTTGGTTCGCGAAGAACTCAAGGCTCAAGGAGAGGAGAAGAAGCAAGAGCTGCAAGAGGCAATGGCAGATTCCTCAATTAGTATTGAGGAAGTGAAGCAACGGCTGGAGGATTTCCAACAAAAGTTGTTTGAGATTGGTGCCGCTGTCTATCAACAAGCTTCACCCAGTGTAGACGTAGAAGAATTTGTACAAACCGAGGAGGTATCTTCAACGCCAGAGTTTAGTTCACCGTTTGAATCCCCGTCTACAAGCGAAGAAGACGACTTGATTCTAAACTTTGACGAGGAAACCGTAACCGCTGACTACGAGCAAGTTGACTAAGGGACGCTCCTAAAAGGTAGCGCTTGACCTGTTTTTCTGCTAGACAATGGATAGATATATGGGTGAGCTGTGAATAGGTCATCAGTGACTTTACTCCAATCACTCAAATTCAATTCCACCGCCCCTATAAAGTAACAAAACACCGCTCGGCGCTCTATGCCTGACTACTATGACATTCTAGGTGTCTCTCGTGACGCCGACAAAGAGGAACTAAAACGTGCTTACCGCCGCCTTGCCCGGAAGTATCACCCGGATGTCAACAAGGAGCTAGGGGCTGAAGAGCGCTTTAAAGAGATTAATCGAGCTTACGAAGTTCTCTCAGAACCAGAAACTCGCGCCCGATATGACCGCTTCGGTGAAGCCGGTGTCAGCGGAGCCGGTGCGGGCTTCGGCGATATCGGTGATATGGGTTTTGCCGATATTTTTGAAAGCTTCTTCAGTGGCTTTGCAGGCGGCATGGGTCAGCAAGCGACTCGCCGACGCAGCGGTCCGGTTCGCGGTGAAGACTTGCGACTCGACTTGAAGCTGGACTTTCGGGAAGCTGTGTTTGGAGGTGAAAAGGAAATCCGGATTCCTCACCTAGAAACCTGTAACGTCTGTAATAGCACGGGGGCCAAACCAGGGACTCGACCCCGTACCTGCCCAACTTGCAGTGGTACAGGCCAAGTGCGTCGTGCGACACGGACCCCCTTTGGTAGTTTTACTCAGGTCTCCGTTTGTCCTACCTGTAATGGTGAAGGGCAGGTAATTGAGGACAAGTGTGAATCTTGCGGGGGTGCAGGTCGCAAGCAGGAAACCAAAAAGCTCAAAATCACGATTCCACCAGGCGTAGATAATGGCACAAGGCTGCGCGTTTCTAAAGAAGGAGACGCGGGATTGCGGGGTGGCCCTCCTGGAGATCTATACGTCTACTTATTTATTGAGGAAGACGCCGAGTTTCATCGGGAAGGGATTAATATCCTATCGGATCTCAAGGTCAGCTACTTACAAGCAATTTTAGGATGTCGATTGGAAGTCACGACAGTGGATGGGCCAGTGGAATTAACGATTCCGGCAGGAACACAGCCCAATACCGTGTTAACCCTGGAAAATCACGGTGTACCCAAATTGGGGAACCCAGTCAGCCGGGGCGATCACCTGATGACAATTTTGATTGACATTCCCACCCGGATTACGGCAGAGGAACGGGAACTGCTGGAGAAACTGGCAAAGATTAAGGGCGATCGCACCGGGAAAGGTGGCATAGAAGGCTTCTTAGGAGGGCTGTTTCGCGGATGAGTAACTTAGCCGAATCGACGCCCAAACCCACTCCTGATGCCCAGCTTGATTTGCGGGGGACGCCTTGCCCAATTAACTTTGTGCGGACCAAACTCGCAATCGAGCAAATGACACCAGGAGCCTTATTAGAAGTGTGGCTCGACCCCGGAGAACCCATTGAACAGGTGCCCGATAGTTTGGTGATGGAAGGCTACTTAATTGAGTCCGTGGAAGATCGCAGTGGCTACTTTGCGCTGAATGTACGGCGTCCAATAGCGCCTGCATGAGTGTCTTCCCCTGTGATAGCAAGTTGTCCCCAGGAGCAACACCATTATGGGGAACAGTAGTGGCGGTGCAAGCCAACTTCTATCAGGTGCAGTTAGAGCCAGGTTTGAAGGTGGGAACGTTGAAAGTTGAAGGTTTAGAAGATGACGTTCAATCTGAACATCCTCAACCTAAAACGGACATTCAACCTTCTAACATTCAACCTGTAACGCTACTGTGTACTCGTCGAACAAGGCTGAAAAAAATTGGTCAACGCGTAATGGTAGGCGATCGCGTTGTGGTAGAAGAACCGGATTGGGAAGGCCAACGAGGCGCGATCGCCGAAGTCCTACCCCGCAAAACCCAGCTAGACCGCCCTCCAGTCGCTAATGCCGACGAAATTCTCTTAGTTTTTGCCTTAGCCGACCCTCCCTTAGACCCGTACCAACTGACTCGTTTTCTGGTGAAGGCAGAGTCTACGGAATTGGGGATTTGTTTGTGCTTGAATAAAAAAGATTTAGTCTCAGACGAACAGTTAGAGGAGTGGACTTGTCGTCTCAGAAATTGGGGTTACCAACCTGTATTGATCAGCGTCCACACCCATCAGGGATTAGAGGAACTGAGCAAGCAGCTCAATCATAAAATTACCATCTTTGCTGGCCCTTCGGGCGTAGGCAAATCCAGTCTGATCAATCAGTTGATTCCTGATGTCAACGTGCGGGTGGCAGCAGTATCCGGAAAACTCAGCCGAGGGCGTCACACGACTCGCCATGTCGAACTGTTTGATTTACCGACCGGTGGACTGCTCGCAGATACTCCCGGTTTCAACCAGCCTGATATTGACTGTCCCCCTGAAGAGTTAGCCCAATATTTTCCAGAAGCAAGGCATCGATTAGCAACCGGTCGCTGTCAGTTTAGTGATTGCCTGCATCGAGATGAGCCGAACTGTGCGGTGCGGGGGGATTGGGAGCGATATGAGTATTACTTGGATTTATTGGAAGATGCGATCGCGTGGCAAGAGCGGTTGCACCAACAAGCCGATCCTGAGTCCAGCATGAAGGCCAAAACCAAAGGAAAAGGGCAAACTCACTACGAGCCTAAACTAGAAAGTAAAAAATATCGTCGTCGCTCCCGTCGCTCCCAACATCAGGCGCTGGAGGACGTATACCAGGACTCTGAGGAATAATCAATTAAACTCAACCCCCCTGAGAAGAGTTCCCACACTCATAACTAATCGGTAAATTAGGGTTATGAGAAAACGCAATATTGCCAAATTCTGTGCGTGGTCTTTGGGAATCCTCTGTCTGTCTACCATTTCAGCTTGTGCCCAAAACACATCAACTCCTCACACACCAGAACAGCAACAGCTAAATCAACAAAAAATAGTGCAGGAACTGGTAAAGGCAGATGTAGTGTACTTGGGAGAAACTCATGATACTCCAGAAGACCATCAAGCCCAACTAAAAATCCTGCAAGCCGTCTATCGAGAGAAACTGAAAAATGCCAAGGACGCGACTGCGCCTCGCCTCGTGATTGCGATGGAGATGTTTCAGCGACCCTATCAGAATATTCTCGATCAATACATCGCAGGGAACATCACAGAAGAACAGTTAATCGAGCAAAGCGAGTATGAAGAACGCTGGGGTTTTCCTTGGGAATACTATGCACCGATACTTCGCTTCGCTAGAGCTCATCAACTGCGCGTCTTAGCCTTAAACACACCGACAGAGGTAACACGTAAAGTTTCTCGTAATGGATTAGAGAGCCTAACCGCCGCTGAACGCAGGTATATTCCGCCGTTATCAGAAATTCGCACAGATAACGCCGAATATCGTCACATGATCCAAAAATCCTACGAAGAACATCATCAAGGTGGACATGGCAACAGTAGCAGCTTTGAACGATTTTTCACCGCGCAGGTGCTGTGGGATGAAACAATGGCACAAGCGATCGCCCAATTTATCAAAGCCAATCCAGATGAGCAAGTGGTCGTCTTAGCTGGGCAGGCTCATATTGTTTATGGCTACGGAATACCCAGTCGTGTTGCTCGACGCCTCAATAATAATCAATTAGTACAGCGTTCAGTCTTGTTGGGTGTTCCTCAAAAAAGGCAATCTAGAACAAAAAAAATGATGGCTGATTACTTTTGGGAACATTAGCGAAGAACTTACCAATTCCCTCTTCTAGCCAGTCCAGCAGAAATAGAGATTGCCTCACTCACGCTTGCGGGGACAAACTCACTGATCATGCCCTCTGCTAAGAAATACTGAACGGTATTCACCAGTTCTTGGGGATGGCAAGGCTTAGAAAGATAGGCATCGGCACCTTGCTTAATTCCCCAGTAATGATCACAATCTTCTTTCTTGTTAGAACACATGATCACGGGTAGGTTCTGGGTTTTTTGATCAGATTTAAGCCGCCTACAGACTTCGTAGCCGTTCATCTTCGGCAAAAGGATGTCCAGAAGGACTAGATTGGGACAAAAACGCTGCACCTGTTCCAGCGCTTGTAGGCCATCATCAGCAAAAATAACATTTAACCCAATAGTTTTAAGGATTTTAAAGACGATTAACTGTTGTGTTAGATCATCATCCACGACTAAAATTGTGCCCATAAGTACTTACCTGCCATCGGGAAGGCTTAGGAAAAGCTTTTGAACTGATATCTTGTACCCTTACAAGGGCCAGCTTTCTTTGGGTCGGGTAGCCAGTGTCCACGCTCCTAAAGAACCTAGCCATAGCATTGGTGAATACATCTCACCCTCAGCGACTGACAAGGGTGCAAAATATAAGTTAAACATATTCTTATGATAAGTTTTTTTGTATATAGCCCTACTAGAAATAGCGCCAAGTCGTGAATTGTCCTTAAGCGTAAGCCAGAAGTCAACCCTGTCTCGTCCACTTAGACGGTAGAATCACAAGCACCTATGTTCTACAAGCTACTTGCAGAATAGGAAGTTGAAGGCGTATTTCATGGCACTAGATATGGATCACTGGTTGAAATACACTCACCATTTCAGGACTACTCGCCACGAGGGTAGGAAGTGATATCTGCCCGTAATTCTCTCCAACAATGAGGGGGAAAATTTTCTGAGAATCCAGGGGTGCCCAAACCCCGTCCGCCGCTTGTACAATCACCCAAGCCCCTGCAATATCCCAAATCTTGGGAGTCGCTTCGATACCTCCCAAAGCCGCACCACTGGCAATGGTGAGGAAGTTGTAACTGGCAACACCTAACATGCGAATTTTACAAGGCAGGGCTTGCTGCAATAATGAGGCACTGCGGGAGCAAAGGTTAAAAAAGTGATTGTTACTAACCGTATCGCTGCTGCTGTGGATAGGGCGTCCATTCAGAAATGCACCGTTTTCTATACCTGTAATTCCCGATTCCCCCTGCAAAAAACCATGAAAAGTTTGCCCAATGGGAGGAAAATGAACGTAGCCAAAGACAGGGGTTCCTTGATATACCAACCCCAAGGAAATGCCCCAAATCGGAATGCCTCTGGCGAAGTTTGTGGTGCCATCGAGGGGATCGATAATCCAGCACCATTCAGTATCCGGAAAAACATGTTGCCCTTCCTCACTTAAAATCCCGTGACTGGGAAAATGAGAAGCGATCGCCTCCCGAATCGTCTCATCCGCCCAGTTATCCGATTGGGTAACTAAGCTACCATCTAACTTCTCTGATGCCTGCACTTGTCCAAAATCAGCCATGAGCTGAGTGCCAACACGGTTAGCCGTCTCGGTGGCAAAGTTGAGAATGTCTGTCCAAAAATCAGTCAATTAATCTAACTCTCCTTCCATAACACTTGCGATCGCTGCTTTTGCATTATCCTGGAATTCTTGGACATTGATTCGCCTGAGCAACCAAACGGCCCAAATCATTCCTACGGCTTGCAATGCAAACACCGTTCCATAAGCCAGCACAGGCACTGTAAACAGCATTTTACCCAAATTCAACACAGCCCCACCCAGCACCGTCGCCAGTCCCCTAGCCATCGCCTGAGACAAGCCCCAAGCCCCGATAAACGTACCTGCTGTTTCAGCCGCCGTCAAATCTAACATCAAACTGGTAGCACCAGCCGTCAGTATCCCAGAGGCAAGACCGAAAAATAGCAAGCTACCCTTAAGTAGCCCTGCATTAGCCGTGAATCCAGCCATAATAATTAATCCAAAGCAGACTGCTGCCCCAATACACCCTAGTTTGGTTGTTTTTTTCTTACCCAAGCGGGGCAAAATCAAAAAACCCGTCCCACTGATACCCAGCAACGTCCCGACACCAAAGGGAACATTCAGCTTAGTGGTTTCTGAGATACACATCCCGAATACCTCTCCACCATAGGGTTCCATCACGGCATCTTGCATAAACAGACTCAGGGTGAGTACTAGGAGGAATGTGAAAAATAGACTGGTTTGACGCGATGCGGTTAAAACTTTCAGCGCCCGCGACAGCGTAATTTTATCTTCTCGCTCTACCAACGTGGAGCGCACACCATAACGAGAATACTTCTTCTCAACCCCAACGGTTGCCAGCAAACACAGCCCGAATACCACAGCGGGCATGAATAAAAAGACGGGGTTAATCGTAGTTTGCAATTTAGCGATATCGGCGACTTTTGCCGTTTGGGACGGATTATAGGACGAAATCGCCGCTCCACAAATTTCTGGTCTGTCCAGTAACCCACCGCTAATAATGGCTCCTACCACAATCCCAACCATTAACATCGACCAGACGACTCCAATCAGTTTAGAGCGGTTGTCTTCATCCGAGACATCAACGAGAAGGGCGGCAAAAGGAGTGGAACTGGCACTGAGGGCTAAACCATACAGAGCAAAAATTAGAGCGAGTACTCCCGCCCAACTGTAGGTTTGTATACTCCATCCAGTCGCTTGCAAACTGCCGCCGAGTTGCCAAACCACTTGCAGGGCGATGAAAGAGAGGGTGGTAAAGACAGCCGCGCCAATCCAGACATAACCGGTACGGTGATAGCCGAAAAGCGTTTTAGAATCAGACATCTGACCAAACCACACCCGCGCCGGACTCACAAACTGGTGCATGGCAATCGCACCGGCGGCAATCAGGGGCAATACGTTGAGTTCGTCAATCATCACCCGGTTGAGTACTCCTAGGGTGAGGAGTGACATGATGCCCAATCCCATTTGGAATAAGCCCAGCCGGAACATGGTCAAAATCTTAATGCGGGGCATGACCTTTTCGGTTGGCGATGGGGTGGGGGGGGAATTGGAAAAATCACTGGTTTCCATATCTGTGTGAGAGCGATCGCTTGCCGAAATTAGTATTTTATCCTTCTTTTATCTATCTAAAGTTACATGGTAATTAGCTCTCTTCTGGGCTGTCGTTGATTATTTGCAACGATACACTAAGGAAATTGAAAAAATGTAAATAATAGAGTTGATGATGCAGACGATTACTTTAGGTCAGAATGGCCCAACGGTTACCGCGTTAGGGATTGGAACTTGGGCATGGGGCGACAAGCTATTTTGGAATTACGGCAATGATTATGGAGCCTCGCAGGTGCAAGCCGCCTTTGAGGCAACCTTAGATGCGGGTATCAGCTTTTTTGATACGGCGGAGATTTACGGGTTGGGAGAATCGGAATCCCTGCTGGGACGGTTTATGAAACAACTGGGGCGTCCCGCACAAATCGCCACGAAATACTTTCCCGTACCCTGGCGATTAACTGCCCAGTCTGTTTCTGAGGCTTTAACCGCCAGTTTAAAGCGTCTACAGGTTGAGCGAGTTGAACTGTACCAAGTGCATCAGCCATTCGGCTTCTTGATGAGCCAGGAGACGTTGATGAATGCTCTGGCAGATGAAGTCCAACGGGGTAGAATTGCTGCTGTCGGTGTTAGCAACTACTCAGCCGATCAGATGCGAGAGGCTCATGGGTATCTGGCAGCGCGTGGAGTACCGTTGGCGGTGAATCAGGTACAATACTCCCTGCTGCAACGGAAAATTGAACGGAACGGCGTTCTCGATACAGCGCGTCAACTGGGTGTGACAATCCTGGCCTATAGCCCTTTAGCTCAAGGATTACTTACCGGCAAGTACACTCCTGAGCAATCTTTCCACTTCAATGATGCCCGCAGAATTGACCCGCGTTTCAGCAAAAGCGGTTTAGAAAAAATAGCTCCCGTTGTGCAGCTACTCAATCAGATGGGTGAAAAGTATAATCGCACACCGGCTCAGGTTGCCCTCAACTGGCTGATCGCTCAAGGCGTTGTTCCCATTCCCGGTGCCAAAACCGCACAGCAGGCTCAACAGAATGCGGGTGCCTTAGGCTGGAGTCTGAGCGAACAAGAGGTTGCCCAAATAGAGCAGGTGACTCATCAGTGGGTCGGCTAATGCTGTGATTGGCAGGATATCACAGAGTACGCTTTCAATTTATTTCGATTTTCATGAGGGATGATAAATTTCTATGAATTATTATCCCTTTTCTATCTAAATTGGAAACATTTTTTTCACCCCTTAGATATAAATTTGATAGCCAGTAGAATTACATTCGCACTGAATAAAGTTTAGATTTACAACGTTTATTAAAGGCGGGTTTAAAGAATAGGTTTTAAGCTAAATATGGGTCACGATCTACCTCTACTCTGAGAGTGTGATACACCTCACAAAAAACCGGGTTAAGCATCACTCTCAATCACTAGCTTCATCACACTGAGACAAGAGTAATATCACCGAAATATGGTGTATGACTCACGTTGAGAGCAGATTATTATCACAGGGATAATGCCCTGAAATCACTCTGTTCAGGAAGAAAAAAACTCATAGTGTAAGAATCGAGTTCAATGGTGTCCCATGCTAACCCCAGTTCGTCTCATCCCCGGTGCAATATCGGACTTATTCGCTCAAGTCACGACCTCTGGTAAGATTACCCTGGCTGACCGCTATGGGTTGATGGCAGCCGTATTAGAAGACTCAATGACTGAAGATGAGAGAAGCGCCATTGATCGGATGCTGCGTGCTTTATATCGGGGACGAATTCAGGTCGTGAATGAGATTTCATTGATTGCCTAAGTCTCAAAAAATAGGCAAATCTATAACCATTTGGTCATGTTTTCATCCACTGACGAGTCCCAAAGAATTGACAGGAATAAGAAGCAAGTTCGGCGGCTTCCGATAGGGAATCTGCAAAGTTTTGCCGCAGGATGGAGTGACAGAATGCGCCATGAAAAACGTCCCCGGCAGCGAGTGTATCAACGGCCTTAATCTGTGGCACTTGAATTTGACTTGATACACCTAACGTCCAGTATTGAATTTGATTTTCCCCTTGAGTAATGGCGACATGAGGAATCCCTAAGGCAGCAAGATAAGCCATAACTTCCTCGCTGTTACGGCAACCGGGCGGATAAAAATTAGCTGAGCAAATAGCATAATCGACAAAAGGCAAAACCTTTTCAAATCCCGGTTTCCAGCTACCACCATCGATGACAACTGGAATATTCTTATTTTTGGCTAACTGAGCGATTGCACTTCCAACCGCCATTTGATGACCATCAATCAGAACTATATCAACACCAGCGTCAAGGTCAACAGGCGGTTGATCAGAGGTTATTTGAATTTTTGTAGCATTGAGTGAGATGACGCTGCGATCGCCAGTGGATTCGGTCACAATGATGGAAGAAACGGGCGGGGGTTCTGGGGTAGTCGGGTTAAGGTCAGCAATCGTCACCCCATGATGTTCTAGGTCACTTCGGATTAAGTGAGTAATGGGGTGAGTGCCCACCACACCGAGAATTGTGGCTTGATTACCCAAGTAACTAAAGGTTACGGCAGCATTGGTGGCTGGCCCACCAGCAGCAACCGTGTAATCGGAGGCCACAACTTTTTGATTATGACCCGGAAGCTGGGCAGAGAGATACACCAAGTCTAGGGTGACCATACCTACAAAAAGTCCCTTGCTCACCAACTACATCCCTCCAGTTCAGTCTGACCTCCGCTAATTGTAGTATTTTGGGGAATTGGGGATTGCTGAGAGGGTTGTTGGTGAAGCTTTTGTGCCATCGGCAATTGACAAGGTTAACAACAGTTGGCGAATCACGCTTGTACCAGGGACTGTGCTGTGAGATGAATCATGCGGAGGAGGACAACGCGTGGGAACGCTTTACGTCGTAGGAACGCCGATTGGGAACCTGGAGGATATGACATTCCGGGCAGTACGGATATTACAAACGGTGGATTTGATCGCGGCGGAAGACACGCGCCATACGGGGAAGCTGTTGCAGCATTTTGAGATTAAGACGCCTCAAGTGAGTTATCACGAACACAATCGCACTGAGCGTCTATCAGAGTTGTTGACACAGATGGCTGAGGGAAAAGTGATCGCCCTAGTGACGGATGCGGGGATGCCGGGAATCTCTGATCCAGGTTATGAATTGGTTAAGGCTTGCATTGAGGCAGGGATAACCGTAGTACCCATCCCCGGTGCGACGGCGGGGATTACAGCGCTGAGTGCGGCTGGTTTACCAACCGATCGCTTTGTCTTTGAAGGTTTTTTACCAGCAAGCGGTCAAGATCGGCAAAAACGCTTAGAATTGCTGCAAGCGGAATCGAGAACATTAATTCTTTATGAATCTCCTCATCGCCTTCGCGCCACGTTGCCCGATTTAGCTAACTCCCTAGGAGTTCACCGTCCCATGGTGATTGCACGAGAATTAACCAAGTTGCACGAAGAGTTCTGGCGGGGAACAATTGGGGAGGCGATCGCTCACTACAAGCAGAAGGAACCCAGAGGAGAATTTACCCTCGTGATTGCGGGGTCGCAAGCAGAGATGCCTGTGTTCTCAGAAGACGACCTGAAGGCTGAGCTACTCCAAATCATGGCTCAGGGAGTATCGCGATCGCAAGCGAGTCGTCAGTTAGCTCAAATCACCAAACTCTCACGGCGTCAGCTTTATCAACTGGCTCTCTCAATTCCGGGTTCTGATATCGAAGTAGCAAAGGAGGATTTCAAGGAAACGTGAAACTGCGATGGTTACTCACAGGTTGGCTGATGGGACTGGTTCTCGTAGGTTGTAATCAATCACCCACACCCTCAGTCTCAGAAACACCCGTTTCCTCCTCCAGTCCAACCCCTTCTAATCCAGTGGTGGTGTATCCAACCGCTAGCCCAGCCACATCTAAGCCGATTGAGGCATCGCCCACGCCAGGACAAACAACCTCCAAGCCCCTGAGTCCACCCGGCTCAGCCACGTTTGGCATTTCTACTCAGGGCATTGGTCCGGCTAAAGTAGGGATGACCTATGGGCAACTGAAACAGATGTTGGCTGGGAAGGCAGAATTTCAGGTGAAGTCACCCTTTATTGTCGATTTTGATGCGATCGCAATCAGCCAAGGTGGTAAAGAGCAATTTTATATTCTTTATCCGGCTGGAGTCCCCTTAGCCGATTCGGATGTGATTGAAGCGTTAGTGACAGATAATCCCAATTATCGAACAGCTCAGGGGGTTGGCCCCGGAACCCTCATCGAGCAAGCCGAAGCCATCTACGGCAAGGCCAGCTTATCTTACAACACCCTCAATGAGTCAAGGGAATACGTCCAATTTGCCAATCAACCCTCTAAAGATATCGCGTTCCGAACTCAGCCACCTGCAAATCAGCCCTTTGCAGGCATTTACCCTGAATCCAAAGCGGAGCTTAAACAGACCCAAAAAATTCAAAAAGCAGCCTCAATTGGGTTTGTAGAAGTTTACTGTCGGCAGAATTGCCCCTTGCCTTCGCCCTAAATTCAGATCTTGCACCTCATCACCCACAGACAAAGCCGTAGCTGAGCAGGCTATAAAAGCCTTGATTTTCCTCAAATCCCGCACGCGGACGAAAGTTTGTGGACGCGCAGGTTTTAACCGATCGGCAACTGGTGCAAGATGTGAGTCAACGCAAGTTCCCCGACTGGGGCAATGGTGTGCGAGTGAAAATCTAAAATCCAAAATTGTTTTGTTATGGAGTCATGCAAAACAGCATGTTGTTTTTGAAGGGTTATGGCCTAAGCATCTTGGAACACATCACTCGAAAACATCTCCGTTAACGTGCGTAGATAAGGTAAAAACGTTGCCATATCGTTAGGAGGTAGGCGATCGTGCATGTCCCAACCCATCGTTTTGAGCATGTCTTGTATCAGTCTCCAGCTTACCTTTAGGCGAGGATATAACATGACGCACAGAGGAAAGAGTTCTTGCTGTACTGAGCGGATGTCATCTTCTAAAACACACAGGCACAGATAAACCTGAAACATTTCCACATCACGGATACTCGCCGTTTTAACTATAGGGTTACTCAGAAGACCGCTGTAGCTGGCATAGCTGGGATATAAACGGCAAACTTGGTTACAAACAGAGACGGCAATCTTACTGCTGAACGGTAAAAGATGCTGAACAGCCGATAGAGCCGGAGAATCCAAAGGATGGTTAGCAGCGGCTTCGTAAGCTGCCTGTAGGGGCATATACATGTGGTCATCCATCACTTTCAAGTAGGGCAGCCACAGCCTCTGTTCGGTCGGGGTCAGCCACTCCAGCAACTTTTGACCCGTGTAATGAAACTGCATACTGACGAAGCCAATGGCACGGCGATCCACACGAGTGTATTTCTGGCGTACCAGACCAAAGTCTTTCCCCACAATCACCGATAGTCGGCGCGGCGTTGAGCGCTCTGCATAGGCCGCTAGCACTTTTTGAAACAGCACTCGCGTATCGGCGGCAATCTCCAAGGGATTGATCAGGTCGGGGTTGATGCCGTGGCGTCGAATTTCTTCTGATAGTAACGTTTCTGTTAAAGACCAGGCTTGAGCACTGGCTAGGTTCAAATTTTGCATCAGCTTCTGGGTCGTGCGCTCTCGACCTTCTTTAGAGGCAATTTCCTTGAGATTGTTAGTCTCGTTCAGCGCGGAGTCCTCATCTTGCCCTGTAACGGAAACAAAGTATTTCCGCGCCCAAAGAGCCGCCAAAGAATGAACGTTCGATTTTGATGATTGAGAGGAGGGAACCAGGGAAGAGTGATCACTCCTTAGCGCGGTGCCTTTCGGGGAATCGTCAGCTAAAGACTTGGAAACTGAAACTCCAGGGGACTGAACTTCAGCCCCTATAGATGCTAACGGATGAGCCATGTCAATAGGGAGTCTATTACGGGTATATGAAAATCAGCTATGCCGTATTTTTACTTATTTTTATAATTTAGCAAACAAAATTTTTACGATTATTTAAGTAAATCCGGATCTTTTCTAATTTTTCTGAGCGGATCAACCCTCTTCGGTAATGTGCTTTCCTTACGGGTAAGAGCGAAAAAGTGGTTTATTAAAGGTTTACCCTCTTGTCCAAAAATACTCAGTGGCTCCCTGTATGGCAGCTATCTAGGAGCATTTCATAACTTGATATTCTTTATAGCAGAATCGAGAGACTTTGAAGGGAATGTATAACTTTGGGTCATTGCTTAGCGTGCCCATTGCTGCAATATATAGGCGTAGTATTTTTCCTGATCTACGTGGCCCATGGCTTGAATCTTTCTGCCGCCTGTCTCCACTTTGGTTCGCCCCTGACTTTTGCCACTTGTTACAATTACGGTTTCCCACTCTTGCAGTTGATAAAATTCTGGATGAGCCAGATAAGTTGTGGCAAGAACATCCCAAAAGTAATACACCTGTGTCATTACGAGTGCATAACATTGTCCTGCTAAATCCGAGAGGGGATATCGGCGTTGTTGAGTCAGTTGACGCACAAACTCGGAAGTTACGGGGACATGATTTGTCAGATCCAAGGGACATAGGATTAAAGGAATCTGAGTCTGCCATACCCGATGAGCCGCTAGGGAGTCCCAGTAAACATTCCATTCCGCTGAACCATCCTGTCCCGGTTCCAGAGCAGGTTCAACATTTCCCGGGACGTTGAGCGCTCCTCCCATCCAGACAATTTTCTCAATGTGTTGCTCAATTTGTGGTGCTAGATCGAGGGCAGCAGCTACTGTTGTCAGAGGGCCTGTGACCATCAATGTTACGGGTTGATCTGCCGCCAAGAGCGATCGCACCATAAATTCTTGACCGGTTTCTTGGACTAGCGGCGTCTGAACTTCATCCCGTTGGTTGAGAATGGGCAGATGATCCACCACAAAGGAATCACGGCGGTAAAGAGCTGGGAATGGATTGATTCCTCGAACTGTACTCTGGGCAACTGGAATGTCCGAACGCCCAACTAAATCCAAAATTTTGCGTGTCGCACTCACCGCAGGCTCGATGTAGCAGTCTGCTGGAGTAACCACAATGCCGAGGGGCTGAATATCTTCCATCGTCATGAGCAGCAAGGTTGCGAGATAATCATCTACACCGCCATCTTGATCCATTAATACTAGTTGTTTAGACATAGTATTTTGCCTTAATCAGAGTTTCAATAAGGTATCATCTCTTACTAAAAAATAAAATCATGGACAAAGAGATACCGTCATTACCCCTTAAGCCTTTACAGAGGGAAAGCTTATTTTGAATTCCATTCCCTGCTCTTGATTTAATTCAATTTCTCCCTCTAATTGCTGCGTTAAAACTGTAACTAACTTGAGACCCAACGTGGCTTTTTTAGGAAAATTTAAATCTTGAGGAAAACCAACCCCATTGTCTTTAACGATTAAGGTAAAATTCTGATTTTTATGAGATTTAAACTTCAGCTCTATTAAACCCTTTGCTTGGTTAGGAAAAGCATATTTTATGGAGTTTGACAAGAGTTCATTAACAATCAATCCACAAGGAATAGCTGTATCAATATTTAGATAAATAGTTTCTATATTAATATCAGTTTTGATTAATTCAGGATTAACCTTGTAGGACAGTATAAGATGATTGGTTAAAGTTTCAATATACTCGGCAAAATTAATTTTTTCTAGCGATGTCGATTGATATAATTTTTCATGGATTATTGCCATTGATTTAATTCGATTGTAACTTTCCTGAAAGACTTCCAACGTCTTTTCATCATTTAGATTCTGGGCCTGGAGGTCTAGCAAACTACAAATTATTTGCAAGTTATTTTTGACGCGATGGTGGACTTCTTGTAGCAAAATCTCTTTTTCCCGGAGCGATGCACGTAGAGCTTGTTCTGCAAGCATTCGCTCTGTAATATCAATGGCTACCGATACAGCCGCCGTATTTTGCTGATATTTCTGAACTGACATCAAGTAATTTCGAGTAGAGTTTTGGATTGATAATTTAATAATTTCTGTGGTAGTTGGCTCTGGACTGGCTAGAAACTGGTGGATCAACTCACACAAGTGAGATTCGGTTAAAAAAAAGCCAATTTCTCTACCAATAAAGGCATCTGGAGACAAGTTGAACATATTCGCTAAATGTCGATTAACACCCAGGTAACGCCCATCTGAAGTCATCCAGGCAACACACCCAGGCACAGTATCTATAACTGCCTGGAGCTGAGCTTTTGCTTGTTGTAGTGCCTCAATATAATCTTGGCGCTCAGCTTCTGCCTGTTTGCGAGATGTGATATCTTGAAAGGCTATGAGGGCGTATAAAATAGCACCCTGCTCATCATAAATAGGGGTTGCCCAGACTTCCAAAGGAACAATCTTATCGGGTTGATGAATCTCTAGATCATCAAGGGTTATTTTTTCCCCCCTCAACGCCCGTACAAAAGGTAATTGCTCTGGGGGATATAACTGCTCTGTCCCAGCAATATAGGCTTGATAAGTCTCAGAAAGCGGCTGGACAGGTGCTTTTAAAAGGGCTTCTATACCTTGTAGCTGCAAGCCGATTTGGTTGATATAGATGAACTTACCTGCTGTATCAATGACTCCTAGTCCCACGGGGATAGCTTCTAGAAATTGGTTCAGCTTTCTTTCACTTTCACGCAGCAAGGCATTTTCTTTTTTTTGCGCTATGATTCTCCACCGGACATACCCCTTTACAGCACTAACCAAAACCACAATATAAAGAGTGTAAGCCCACCAAGTTTTCCATGGAGGCGGAGTAATCAAGATTTTGATAGAAGTACCTTCTTCATTCCACACGCCATCATTATTGGAACCTTTAACTTTAAATATGTATGTTCCACCATTTAGGTTAGTATAACTGGCGTAGCGTCTGGTGCCTGAATAAATCCAATCTTTATCAAATCCTTCTAACTTGTAGGCGTATTTATTTTTAAGGGGATTGGTGTAGTCTAGAGCGGCAAATTCAAATCCAAAGAAGCTATCTTTGTAAGATAGTTTTATCGATTCAATTTCAGAAATTGATTTGTCTAACTTTACGCTTTCATTAAATTTTTTAAAATCAGTTATAACTATTGGGGGAATATGAGGATTGTATTTTACCTGATCGGGATAAAATGCATTGAAGCCATTGAGTCCTCCAAAAAACATTTCCCCTGTTTTACTTTTGAGATAAGCTTTCACTCCATCGAACTCATTTCCCTGAAGCCCATCGCTGACATCATAATTTCTAAATGTTTCAGTTTTAGGATTAAATTTGGAGAGTCCTTTGCCAGTGCTTAACCAAAGATTACCTTCATCGTCAGCTAAGATACCTACTACTGAATTGTTAGGTAGCCCATCTTTCTCTGTGTAATGTGTAAATGTTTCGGTAGCAATATCAAATTTATCAAGCCCTCCCCCAAATGTACCAATCCAGAGTGTGCCGGACGGATATTCATAGATAGATACAATTCGATCATAACTCAGACTATTAGGATTATTTGAATCATGTTTGTAGTGAATAAAATTTTCAGTCTCACGCTGAAACTTATTCAACCCACCATTCAAAGTACCAATCCAAAGGGTTCCAGAATGGTCTTCATGGATTAAAAAAGCACTAATATCACTCAAGCTATTGGGATTATTAGGCTCATTTGTATAATGTATAAATTTTTCAGGCTCTGGATCAAATTTGTTGAGTCCGCCACGGAGAGTCCCAACCCAAAGCGTACCTAAATGATCTTCATAAATGGAGGTGACGGTATTATCACTTAAGCTATAAGGGTCATTAGGATTATGTTGATAATGGGTAACTTTTTTTGTTTTACGGTCAAATTTATCCAGTCCACTGCCAAATGTGCCAACCCAGAGCATACCGTCTTTGTCTTCATAGATTGACCAAATATTGTTACTACTTAAGCTATAAGGGTTAGCTGAGTTGTGTGTGTAGTGAGTAAATTTTCCAGTTTTGCGCTCAAGCTTATTAAGTCCTCCCTCCGAAGTGCCAATCCAGATTTGACCCAAATGGTCTTCATCAATTGACATTACATGATTAGTGCTTAAGCTATTAAGATTAGCTACATCATTTGTGTAATGTATAAATTTTGGGGTTTTCAGATCTAGTTTATTGATACCACTCAAAGCTGTACCAATCCATAGAATTTGGGAATTATCGACCCAAACATAAATGACTAGATTATCATTCAAGCTCTGGGAACTAACAAGGTCATTTTTGTAATGATGAAACCGACCATCTTCAGGAGTAAATTGTTCAAGTCCTGAACCATAGGAAGTACCATGCCAGCTAGTTGTAGCTAACCAGAGATGACCTAATCGATCTTCAGCAATTGAATTGACAGTATTATGATTTAAACTGTTAGGGTTATCTGGATCATGAATGTAATGGATAAATCGCCCGCTTTCGCGATCAAATTCGTTGAGTCCTCCATTATTGGTGCCAATCCAAAGCCTTGCAGACTGGTCTTCATGGATTGATAAGACAGTATCATCACTCAAGCTACTGGGGTCAGATAAATTATTTCTGTAGTGAACAAATTGACCTGTTTTTTGATTGAATTTGTTGAGTCCCCCGCCACCTGTGCCAATCCATAAAGTCCCTAAATTGTCTTCATAAATTGAGAAAATAATATCGTTACTTAAGCTATTCGGGTCATCAAAATTGTGTTGATAACGAGTAAACTGCTCAGTTTCACGATCAAATTTATTAAGTCCTCCTCCATCTGTGCCAACCCAGAGTGTACCAAAACGGTCTTGATAAATTGACAAAACTCGATTCTGACCCAAGCTATTTGGGTTATCAATATCATGCATATATCTGGTAAAATGTTCAGTCTCACGATTAAATTTGTTGAGTCCACCGCCATCTGTACCAATCCAAATTATTCCTGACTTGTCTTCATAAATGGATGTGATAAAATTATCAGATAATGAGTGGCAATCAAGATCGTTATATTTATAAATTGTAAAGTCATAGCCGTCATATTTATTAAGCCCATCTTGCGTCCCAAACCACATAAATCCCTGACTATCTTGAAAGATAGAGTTAAGGCCACTTTGAGATAATCCTTGATCAGCAGTGATGTGTTCAAATTTAGCATTTGTCTCGGCGGCATATACAAAAGAGGGTAGGCTCAGAACGATTAGAATTGAGAGGATAAAATGTAGGATATTACGTTTGAGCCATTGTCGAGTTTGACGACTGATTTCATTTTGTAGATAATGCCCAGTGGACACAATGCTCACCTTCATAGACTCTACTGTTCCTGAAGCTCCTCGGATTATGCTTCTAAGATAATAGGGTGAGCATTGCCCACCCTACAGAAAATTTGTTCAAGTTTTAATAATGGCTTAAAAGAAAATCTTGAGAGATCAAGCACAGATTACTATCGGAGGCTCTTCAGGATTATCAATGTCACTCCAAGATTGAACCTCTGAATCTGTAAGTTCAGTTGGCTTGGAAGGCAGTGAGATTTCGTAGACTTGATTGCTGTCTACATTGATATCTGCACTCATGAGGCTTCCTTCTGAGCTGCTTTCGTTCACTCTGACTGTTACACCATTCGGAAGAGTCAGCCCATTTTCTCTAAGAACAGCAACGGGTTCGGAGATAAAGCGCTCCTTAAAACCTTCATCTAACCAGGCTTGGGCGACGACTTTGGACAAAGCTTTTTGTGATTCTGCACAATCTTTCGTTAACAAAAGCATTTTTTTCTTCCCTAGTAATGATTGAGCGTTCTTTTGGCTACTTGCCTTTCTTCAATTATTATTAACTATAATTAACTTATAAAAAATATACAATGCCAAAATGAATTGAATCTGAAAAGCCTGATTTCCCTAAACCAGAGGTTTGGTGCCTAGGATAAATTCTCCGACTGATGTTTCAGCATAATAGTCGGTTCCAGCGGCTGCGGCAAATAAATCAGAATTCCCATTGCCCAATGCACAAGGAGCAAGATTCATTGCTGTTGCTACTAAATACATGGTCTGGAATAAAGCTCCCACATTCTTGAGTAATGTTGCATGGGCGATAGACTCATAAGTCCAGGCAATTCTTTGGAAACGTGCAGAAATGATAATTAAGATTTGGGGGATACTCCGGTCTCGGTTTGCCAACCATGCATCTTCTAAAAGCGCTACCACATATTGATTTCTCCCAGAAATCTTACAAAGCTGATGATCTTGAGGACAATAATGGTAAAAACCTGAAGGAAGATTTTGACAAGTGTTGGCTATGACATAAAGCTCAAATTCGTAAGTGCCTCCTCCATTAACATAGAGTCTACTGCTCATTTCTTGACTTTCGGTTTTAAGAATTTCTTTAATCCGTGCTGAGCGGTAAAGAAACTCCCCAAGTTGCTTATCGGTTATCGGCTCATTATCGCTGTAACTTCTGATAGATTTTCTTTTTTCCAGAATCAAAGTCAAGGGATAATCAGAATTTTCGAGATTAGAGATATCCGGCTTGTAGAGGTCGATGGTATCCTTTGATACTTTGGGTTTAACGGCTGGCAGCGGTTTGATTTGCTCTAAGAACGGATAAGTTCTGCCAATGGGGTTACTGTGTCTCCCAGTTCTGGTTCTTGAATGAAAAAGTAAATTATGAAATTCCCATTGCCTAAGCGGTTCGCTCTCTTCTTCTTGGATTTTTCCGTTTTCCTTCACTTCAAAGAGCATTTTTGTACTCAACAGCAAGCTGAAAAATAATTGGGAAACCTCCTCCGAAATACCAGAAATTTTCGTACAAATTTCATCAGCTAATTGAGGTTTTGCCAGTTCAGAAATAAGAGCTGCACCTTTCCAATCAAATAGTATAATTTGAGCATGAGACAAGGGGGATTCTAGGACTAACTGTTGATTCTCTTTCCGGCAATAAGCAAAGCGCGACAAAACATACTTTTTGTTTACTGCTGCCTCCTTAAATTCAAGCTTTCCATCCAGTGAAAGAGGAACCAATTTGGCTAGAGGCAACCCCTCAAAAACAATACTATGACAGAGCGCACCAAGCTGGATTAGCTTTTGCAGGTAATAGTAAAACTGAGGTAGTTGAGATACGCCATCAATTTGCAGGACTAAATCACTCAGTTCTGCCTGAGTAGCACCCTCTGCTGCCAGCGTTTGGATAACGGCTAACAATCCAGGTGATGGCTGGTTAATAGTAAGGGATTTAGGAGGAATATTCCCTCTAATATGAGGAGATTGAATAATAAATTTATTGTTTAAGTCTTCAATTATACTAATGCTTTTTTTAAAGGAAAGCAGTAAGGGAAGTAGCATTGTAGAACTTGTTGATACGAGTAAGAATTTATATAAATATATTTTTGACGGAGCGGCGATTGGTCTTTTTATCTACTATTATAGGCGATGGCATCCAATCAATCTCGAAAAAAAATTTAGCGACTCTTCCTTCAACGGCTCTGCTCATCAGCCCAACCCGACGGGAATATCATAAAAGTCGTCCAGGAGACATATGTCTCAGAAAGTGATCGCTTTCCTTAAAAGAAGTGCGATCACTAATCTAAAACCCAGTTGTAGAAGAATTCTCATCCAACCGGGCACACACAATCAAAAAGCTCCCTCATCACCGCCCTTGAAAACCAAGAAACTCGAACACCTATACAGCAAAGAGGCTTTAACGGAATGCGACGGTTAAAACCCAACTAATCCCACTGTACAGGTAAAATCCTCCCATAATAATCAACAGCCCACCGCCGATACGCATGATCCATTCGGAATATTTAACTAGAGTGCGCGCTTGTTTGGCTAAACCTGTAAACAGACTGGCGAAGAAAATCAGCGCACTGGTACCCAAGGCATAACTGACCATTGTGAGTGTGCTTTGAAGCTGGGAACCTGTAGCCGCTGCCGCCGTAAGAACTGAAAACAGCACAGGGCTAGCACAGGGAGAACTGACCAACGCGAAGGTGACTCCGGCGGTGTAAGGCCCCGTGATCGGCAATGCCGCACCAAATTGGGGTAAAGGCAGGCGTATAATCTCTAATAGCGTCAGCCCCATCAGCAGAATCACCAAGCCAACGATGATATTGACGTGACCCCGGTAGTCACGCATGACAGCCCCCGCAAAGGAAGAGACTAATCCCAACAAGCTGAGAACGGTTACCACTCCCAGGACAAATGACGCCGCTTTAATGAAAGCATCCCGGCGCGATGTAACTTCACGAGTGCCGATGTAAGTGAGGTTCACAGTCAGGAGTCCAATGTGGCAGGGTGAGATGCTACCAATCAAACCTCCCACAAAAGCTAACAGAAGTAAGACCAGTGGGTTCGCCGTATTCTGTTTACTGAGCCATTCCTTATAATTTTCTTCTAAAGAGAAGACAACTCCTTGAAGTGGTTCGTATAGGGTATTCCAATCAATCAAGCTGAGTGCCACAATCAGTAGAATCGTTCCTATGAAGAGCAACCCAGGCACTAAAAATTTTAGGTGCTTGCGTCCCGCCAAATATGAAGTGAAATTTTTGGTACGTGTCATGGTGTGCTTAGTTTCAAGGGATTTGATACTGTGGCCTTGAGATTAGGCGCTCAAAAATCACGAGGGCCTGTATATCCAGATACCTCAGCGAGTTTGTCCAACGAACACCCGCCGACACAAGAAAACTTTCCATTAATTTCCCAGGTCGGAAAACTGTTGATGTTTAACTTGCGGCAGATTTCGGACTGTGATTTTTCGCCAGCCGGATCGCACTCAATGTAAGTAATTTGACTAATTGCCTCTTTACCAAACCATTTCTTTTGTCCGTTACAGGCGACACACCAATAAGTGCCATACATCTTCGCGTTATTCTGTTTCAGATAGTTGGCTAAAGCCAGTTTGGAGGCTTTTCGAGACTGATACTGATCCAACGAAGTACATCCAGTTGTCATTAGCAGTAGGACGATAGAGACAGTAGCAGCCAACTTCTTAGATTTCAGCATAACCTGTTAATGATTACTCTCCATGTCTTGTACTGAGTCGGTCAGAATAATTCAAAAACCTCGTCAGACAGAACTCCGAACCTTTTTAACACAAAAATTATGTTTTTATTATTGACTATGCCGGGGAATTAATGTCACCCTAAAATTGACAACTTTATTGACTCTTTTTATTCTCTGGTGGGAGCTTTTTGTAATCTTTAAAATGCTCCTCATCGGCCACGTCAAGTTTCACGGCTACACGCCGAACTCTATGAGGGGGTGGCACACCATCAAGCTTCAGTTTTTGAAATTGCGATCGCCTTTATAGCCCGATAAATCGGCAAGATCTTGCAAAGACCTCATTCCTCCATATTTGTTACCATTGATTTCCCATGTGGGAAACCCTTCAACACGAGCCTTTTGACAAAGCTCAGGCCGTGCATTTTTCCCTGCCGGATCACACTCAACGTAGTCCAACTGGCTGAACGCCTCATTACCGAACAGTGATTTTTGCTTATGGCAGTAGGGGCACCAATGAGCACCATACAATTTTGCACCTATCTGCTTTAAATGGCTGGCTAGCGCAACTTCTGGCAGAGCTGCTGAGGAGCTGGTTTGTGCTGAAGCTGAGGCTGAAGATGTATTTTGAGACGACTTTGTTGAGGAACA
Source organism: Microcoleus sp. AS-A8 (assembly GCA_039962225.1). Lineage (NCBI taxonomy): Bacteria > Bacillati > Cyanobacteriota > Cyanophyceae > Oscillatoriales > Microcoleaceae > Microcoleus > Microcoleus sp. AS-A8. The sequence goes on along the minus strand of JAMPKV010000009.1, from coordinate 290,128 downwards.
TGCAGTAGTCAATGTTAGTAATACTACAGATACAACGGCAGCAAACCTGAGAGATTTTCGCATTACTGGATAAAAGTACTTTGGACTTATTGATATTAGACCTATTCTGGCACTAGCTCTCTTTCAACAGCAATCGGGATCGATGAGAATAGAACCTGTATTGGAGCGGTTTTGACAGCTTAAGGCTACAAATAACGTTCTGGCATTGGTTCTTTATCAACCCTGTAAATTTTGAAGCCGCGCTTGATGTAGTTATTCAATGCGTGGGGCCCATCTAAGTTGCATGTATGAACCCACAAGCGTTGAGTGCCTCTATTCCAAGCGTAGGCGATGCCATGACTCAAGAGATGTTTACCCAAACCTCGACCAATGTAAGTTGATCTCAGGCCAAAGTAAACAATCTCCGTCGAGAAAAATCGTCCTGTCGGCCCTTCTTTGCGCTCTGCCAGTTCGATGTAGCCAGCAGGTACACCATTAACATACAAAACGTGGACGCTGGTTCCGGGATCTAACAGCAGTGCCTTAATTTCCTCATCCGAGTGAGATAGTCGTTCACGCCAACGCCATTCCTCACCGACAGAACTATACAAGAAACGGTAAAAGGCGACATCGGGCGTTCCCATGCACATTAATTTCATGCCGTCCAGGTAATTAAGATACGCTGGACGGAATTGAGACCAATCCGTCATTTGCAGATAGGTGGTTACCAGGGTATCCGGTAGACGGATATTTGATAAAGAATTAGAAGACACCTGAAGCGGATCGCTTTTGGTACTTCCCGTTGCCTTTTCGACCGAGCCATTGATCGCCATTTTCAATCAGGTCTCCACGCAGAAATACCTATTTGACGGTGCCAGTAATGTACTGGTCTTGCTCATAAACTTTAAACTTAATTTGAATTTCATAATAATAATAAGAGGCGCAGTTTTAACTCGATTCGTCGCTTAAAATTGTCTCAGATTTCTTACCTCTCAGATGTTGGGAACGATACCAAGCGTAAGTGTCGGTTCCATCCGTCATCAAAACGTCGAATGTTTTGGTTTTGAAACTGGGGGCGCTTTTAATATCAATTATCAATCAAGCTGAATTGTGCTGTCAGTCCCTCTGGCCCAACAGGGTCGGAATTGATAAGGAAGATCGAGTCTACTTAGGTTTGTGGCGCTACCACTGCCTACTACTGCTCAACGGTTAACTTAGCACTTTCGGCTGTACGACCTTAGGACAAATTGATATATTTATCCAGATCGCTTCCTGATTCTCAATACCCTAACGGTCTAGCCGTTAGTTGTTTTGGCACTCCACAGGCGTTAATTCGGGCAGAGCCTATCTCTAGCTAGTGCCGCACAGCTCTATCCCTTCATCTGCGGCTGATTTAAGGTTGGTGGGTTGGCCAACAACCTTAAACCAGCCACGCTAATATTAAGACCTTTGTATGGGTTCACTAAAAACCTTGAAATTCCTAATTTATGGCTTTCAGTAGCCTCATTCTACCGAGTTTTGCCTAGATTTGTCCATTTTTTGGACTGATGTTAACTCTCCTCACCATTTTGAGGAGAAGTCAAAAATCGTTATCCTGCTGCCCAGTATGCCTGTGTGAGGGATTTCCTTAACGGTGTTGCCGAAGTGAAAGGTGTGGCGTCAGTTCCGGCGCTCCCTGGAAGCGCTTGATTGGTAGAGTTTGTTAGGTTGGCTCAAATCGCTTCCATTGAGAGCTTGATTCTATTAACCCAACGGATACTAAATTATTCAAAATTACCAGACAAAAAAACAATTTTATAACCTCAGTTGTTCAATTCTTATAAAATTTAGCACCAAATAATTGTAGCAATCCTGGATTAATATACTATTACTTTAAAACCACTCAAAAATTTTTAAGGCCCCATTTAAACTAACAAGTACAGCTCTTTAAAAAGGAGAGAGAACCAATTTCTAGGGATTCTGGGAACGCAACTTCGTCTCAGCTTCAAGCAGTTATACTCAAAAAATAGCAGTAAAATAAAAACAGATGAGCTTTAAATTAAGAGCGGATTGCTAACACGAGGGGCTTACAATTATGAGCAGCTCTGATTTTATGGAAACCCTGCAATGGACAACTGAGGCGAAAGCCATGTTGAAAAATATTCCCTATTTCGTTCGTGTCCAAGCTCGAAAACGAATTGAGCAATTGACTCGTGAAGCGGAGTTGGACGTGGTAACCCCTGAAATGGTTGAGCAGGCAAGGGCTGAGTTTGGTCAGTAAGGCATGGAGGGGATAAGAATAAGCAATAAGGTTGAAGTATAAGAAAACTTCCTCGCCATCGGACGGAATATAATTAATTACTCAATCGTTATATTTTTATACTTCATACTTCATACTTTTTTAGGAAATTGGTTGCCAAATCTTGATCGTCTGGTCACTACTTCCACTCACCAGAATTTGTCCCTTCAGTCCAAAGGCAACAGACTCAACAGCTCTAAAATGACCCGAAAGAGTACATAGCCGTTTTCCGGTTTGCCAATTCCACAACTCAATCGTTTTGCCACTGGCACAGGCAAGCGTCTTACCATCCGGGTTAAAGGTGATGGACGCTGTTCCACTCGACTGAGTCGAAAAGCCTCGCAGTTGTTTGCCTGTCGTCGGGTTCCACAGGTGGATCGCGTTACTACTCCCACTGGCAAGGACTTGCCCATCCAGGCTATAGGCCAGGGATGTAATTTCGGTCAACTGATTGGAAAACGTGCGAAGCAGTCTGCCCGTGTGGGGATTCCACAACTCAAGGGTGCCATCCAAACTCGCAACGGCACAGGTATGACCATCGGGCGTCAACGCGACTATCCGAGCTGAATTGGAGTTTCCGGCCAAAATACGCAGTAGCTTGCCGGTGCGGACGGCCCAGATTTTGATTTCCCAATCCCCACTACTGATCAGAGTCTGACCATTGGGACTAAAGGCCAGGTAGCGAACTCGATCCGGGCGACCCGCGAGGGTGTGGAGTAATTCCCCCGTATTGAGTGCCCACAACCGGATGGTTTTGTCATAACTACCCGTGGCTAAAGTGTGACCATCAGGACTGATGGCAATGCTAGTAATCCGGTGGGTATGGTCGCTTAGGGTGTTTCGGGCTTCTCCGGTGCTGAGTGACCATAACTTAACCGTTTTGTCAAAACTGCCGCTGATTAAGGTTTGACCATCGGGGCTGATGGCGATCGCTTTCACCACATCCGAATGCCCCGTCAGGGTTCGGCGGAGTCTGGCTTTGGCCCAAGCGTTGGAGGTTGTGCTGGTTGTGGGCAGAAAGCTGGAAATTAAGGACAAGAGTCGTTTCGGCTTTAAGGGAATGGAATCTGATGATCGCGTTTGTTCCACAATCGGAGGGGGAAGTGGCAGGGGTGGTGGGGAGACAATCTCTTCAAGGCAACGCAAAATCATCTGTGGCGTTTGAGGGCGTTTACCGGGAAATGTCGCCATCAGGTAATCAATTAAATCTGCCAATTCCCGCGAGATGTGCGGGGAACTCTCTCGCCATTGCAGCCGACCGGTGCGGGGGTCTTTCTCAAAATCATTGGGGTGTTTACCGGTCACTAAATAGACAAAAGTGCGTCCCAAGGCAAAGAAATCCGACTGCGCCACAGCATGACCCTCCGCTTGCTCTGGGGGAGTATAACCGGCTGAAATAATCACGGTTCCTGTAGCATTCTGTTTTTGTTTCTGTAAAAAAGTCTCGGTGATTTCCCGAACCGCACCAAAGTCAATTAAGACCAGTTGTCCAGTAGGCCGGATCATGATATTGGTTGGTTTAATATCCCGGTGGACGAGTTCTTGTTGATGGACTTGAGCCAGAATATCAGCGAGTTGTTTCAACCAGGCGATCGCTTGTTCTTGAGGGATGGGTTGATTCCCGCGTTTCGACTGCCATTGCTTTAAATTCAACCCCTCAATTTTCTCCATCACCAGGCAGTGCAGTTGCTCACCCTTCGCGTCAGCCAGCGTAAAATATCCATCAGGCTCAACCCTAGGAATACCGGGATGCTGTAGCCGACTCAAAACTAAAGCTTCTCGTTGGAAGAGAGAGACGGCCTTTTTTTTACCTTCCGGGCTTTGGAAACGCTCTGCCCTGAGAATTTTTAGGACTTTTAGAGTCCCACCATCATCCACTTCAAAGGTTTGACCAAAACCTCCTTTACCCAGGAGTTGATGCACACGGTAGCGATCTTGAAGTAACAAGCCTGGTTGAATCATGAGCGCCCTGGCAAAAGTTAATTTTTGCGACGTAGCTTTAGCCATTATCTGAAAAGTGGAGTGTAGCGGAGCTGAGACTATTCATAGAGAGGCAGCAGCAAGATGAAAGGCTACACAGCTATTTAACCCTTTCATCAGTCTTTAAATTCAAGAACTTTCAGATAAACGACTAGGAACTAGGCTTACGCCAAACCACGTCCTGTCCGTTGCAGTCCCCAGTCTTCAGTTTTCAGTCCTTTGTCCGCAATCCCTATCTTCAAGAATAATCTCTTCGTGAGTACTTATCTCTGTTTGCCTATCCCCTTATGCAAAATCCTGGCATTAGCTCTCAATCAACTGGACCTGATCGAGGCGAGTGTCCTGTAGCCTACCCTAATTGATAGAAGGCTAAAGAAGCGTCGGGTGAGGCGTTTCTCAATTAATTCTGATCACAATCAGGTGGAGGCGGTTCTGATTCAGCATCTTCATTGATTGGCGTTACAATTTGAGCGGACATTTCGTCTTGGTGCAGGACGACGGACTTGAGCTTGAGGTAAAAGTCGGAAGGATCAGGGGGTGGAGTGAATTGGTGAATGGGTTGTTTATTCACCTCACACCGAGACCAATTTGCATCATAGTTGGAACGAGTACCCCTATCCGTGGATGCCTCTTTTCCTTCGTCATCCAACTGGATGAATGTCTTTGCTACCTCTTGTTCTGACATCGTTGTCGGTGCCACCGTCTCCGGGTTGGCGGTTGTGAGTGGCTCCTCCGGGATGGACTCCACCCTGACGCTCTCGTCGAAGGTCTCAGGTAAACTGGGAGTGAATAGCGGTAGACTCGGTTCCAGGTTCAGATCCGTTGCTCGCGTCGTCGGGTATGCTGCCAGCTTTTGGGGCAGTTTGCGACTAATCAGCCGCTCAAACTCATGGTTAAACCGATAAATTGGCTGTCCTCGTCGTGCCCAGACGGCTAAGATTTGCTCGACAGACACGGCTTTATACCGTCCCTGATAGAGTGCCTCAATTACACCTAGACGTACCCAATGCGCTGAATGGTTCTGGAGCCACAAATTCACTAATTCTTCAGCCGTGTAGCCCCTGAGTTCAAAACCATAGTGCTTGAGTAGCGCAACGGCATAGGCAACGGCTGAGTCTGTGGTTGGCTCCCTCATCTCAATGGTCGGTATTAGATTTTGGATTGTGGCAGGAAATGAAAGTTTCCTCGACTCCAAGAGCTCCCTCATCAGACCTCAATTCGGCTGCGTTGAACCTGAAACAATATAAGGTGAGTTGGAAGCTACCACGCGACCAGTTCTCACTAATGCCTGATACATAAACGCGATCGCCAGCGCACGGGAAGCGTCCTGTTTAAGTTGTAGGAGCTTCGGGTTGGGGTAATTGACCACAATCCCGGCTTGAGTGGCAGCAGCAACCGCTGATTTAGCATAAGCTGGAATACTATCGTGATCTTCGTAAATTTCCAAGACTTTGACATCTGCACTGGGTAAGGAAAGCCCATGTACCAAGGAAGCCATCAGATCGATCCGCCGCAAACTTTGTTGAGGGTGGAAGGTTTGGTCAGGATAGCCGGACAAAAATCCACCGCGATAGGCTTGACTAATCACGGGTAAGGCCCAAAAGTCAGCCGGAATATCGATGAATTTGGTATCTGGGCGAATCGCTGTAGGGTTAAACACTTTGACGACTAAGGCGGCATACTGAGCTCGCGAGAGCGGTTCATCGGGCTTAAACGAGCCATCCGCGAAGCCAGTGACGAGGTTCAGGTTAGCGAGGCGACGCACAAACTCAGATGCCCAGTGTTGCTGAATATCGCTAAAGGAAGGAAGGGATAGGTTAGGGCTGACAATGTAGGGAGAAGCTATAGCCTCCGCTCGTCCCGTGGAGACTAAGGCTTGATAAATCAACGCCGCAATCTCAGCACGAGTAATGTTACGCATCGGTTCGAGCTGATTGGTTTTGGGATAATTCACTACAAGTCGTTGTTGAGTGGCGGTGGCGATCGCTTCTGTGGCGTAACTGGGAATTTGGGCGCGATCGCTGTAGAACACCAACAGGTTAGCATTGCCACTACCCAGTCCCAACCCACTCACCAGCGACACCAGCGCCTGTACCCGCGTCAAATTTTGCTGCGGACGAAACGTGCCATCGGGAAAGCCGGAAATAAACCCCATCCCGGCGGCAACGCGAATCGCCGATGACGCCCAAAAGTTAGCCGGAACATCGGAAAATACCCCCGCTCCCGTCCCCCGTTGCCGTGGCAAATCAAACGTCTTGGCCAGAATTGCCGCATACTCCGCCCTCGTGATGCTCGCTTCTGGCTTAAACGTTCCATCCGGAAAGCCCAGAATTAGCCCTCGTGTCACCAATCCCTGAATGAAGGCTGCCCCCCAATGATTGCCCAAATCGCTAAACAGAGCCGGTCCCGTCATGGCGGTTGGAACTTGAGCTGAGCCTAATGTAACAGGGCCCGAAACTCGTGCCGGATTGAGCTGATTTCCCACCGAAACCAACGTCAAAGACGTGCTATTTTGCAGATCAACTTGACCGTTATCCCGCAGGATATTACCGGCTGGGTCTTGAGTGCTGCCCAAATCGGGTTTGGACTCCCCTGTAATCACCAGACCCCCATGGGTATTTTTCTCAATCAAATTCCGACGGAGTACAGGTCTAGCGCCACGGGAGAGGAAAATGCCCGAATGGTTGCTCACCAGATTGTTATCTGTGACTAATGGTGCCGCTGAATCACTAATTGCAATGCCATAACCGGTTTTTTGACACAGATTACGTCGTACTTCCCCTTTAGCATTGCGGACTAAAAACACACCACTGGATGCATTTTGGATAAATATATTATCCAGAATTAAGGGTTTGCCTGTGCCAGTGACAAACACCCCCTCACGACCGCAGCCTGTGAAGGTATTGTTAGTAACCATCGGTGCTGTTGATTCAACCCAAACTGCGGTTCCCTTTTCCACGGGATTGGTCACTGTTACGCCCCGCAATTGAGCCTTCGACTCCAGCCGCAGAGTGATATTTTGTGCATTAAACGTTGGGCTATTATATTTTCCACTGCCCACGATGACAATTCCTTTGCCTTTACTGGGTTCATGTCCCAGCACCATCACCCCAGTGGGGACAACTAAAGGAAACACTTCTCCCCCAGCGGCATTGTAAGTTCCCGCTGATAACTGAATGGTCGTTCCTGATGATGCGGTGGTGAGTGCCCGCGTTAAAGTTTTGAACGGGGACTGAGCGTTACCAGTACCGGTATCCTTACCCGTTTGTGGGTTGACGTAGAGAGTGGACTGAACCATATTTGCTTTTTACTAGAACAAAAACAGTGATAGGGGATTGGTTAGAGCGTTGAAGGTGACAAACTTGAAGGTTGAAGATAAAAGATTCAATTGACTAACTTGTAGGACTTACCAACTGGCTTTCACGACCAACATTCAACTTGCGAACCGACTAACCTGTAACCCATTTCCATCGGTCTTAGAAAACGGCAGACCCGTCAGGCGTTAACCTTACGAGTGGAAAATCCCTCTCAGTCGTAGACACTGGGGGATGAGAACGAGTCAGGACGTAGGTTTTTGTGTCCATAACATAGCTGTAGATATGTTATAAGTTATCTGGTTGCTGACCCGCCCAACTGTATGGACATCAGACAGGCTAATCCGAAGTAGCAGTAATATGCTTGCCGCAGAAACATCAGAGCTTGGGGAAAGAACATGACCACTGGTTAGTAAGGTTACGTCCTGCTGTAAAAAATAAGCCAAGCCATGTTGTACGAGAAAGAAATAAACGACCTGCGGAAGGCGGGTTGCTGCCAGGGTAGCAGGGAACTGCTACGGGAGTCAGGGGACGAGTTTCCAAACCTCCAGACGCTTTGTAAGACCATTATCGAGTTCAGTCTCGAACATCTTCTTTGGAAGAGTCCCTAACATGGCACAGCGATTGAAACTGGAAGCTGCCTGAGAACTGTACTCAGTTCACTGGCAGTACTTCACTCTAAGAAATATTCAAGGGTGGAAGTTCGGCAGCATCCACCAAGCATCCTAGCTTTTCCCCCAACCCAAGTGAGTAAAACCCTTATGATGAACGACCAGCACCCATGATTGAAGTCGAGCATCTCAGCAAAATCTACGCTTCTACCCCAGCTATTCAGGATGTTACCTTCAAGGTCGAGCCTGGAGAAATCTTGGGTTTCCTAGGCCCAAATGGTGCCGGGAAAACAACCACCATGCGGATTTTAGCTGGATATTTACCCGCAACGAGTGGCACAGCCCGGATTGCTGGCTACGATGTACATGAAAATTCCATGGAAATCAGACGGCGGATTGGTTACTTGCCAGAAACGCCCCCCCTGTATCGAGAAATGACGGTTGAGGGATTTTTGCACTTTGTGGCGCGGATTAAAGGCGTTGTGGCGGGCGATCGCACCGAACGAGTCAACTGGACGATGGAACGCTGCAACCTAACCCAAAAGCGCAAAGTCCTGATTCGCAAACTGTCCAAAGGTTTCCGCCAACGTGTCGGGATTGCTCAGGCGATTGTCCACGACCCCCCGGCAATTATTCTCGATGAACCCACTGTAGGACTCGACCCTCGACAAATCATCGATGTCCGTAACTTAATTAAAAGCCTCGCTGGAGAGCATACAATTATCCTCTCGACCCATATTCTGCCAGAGGTGAGTATGACCTGTAATCGTGTCGCGATTATCAACCGAGGTCGCATTGTGGCTACCAATAGTCCTGAAAACTTGATGGCTCAATTGGCAGGAGGGGCAGGTTATGAACTAGAAGTAGACGGCGATGCCCATCAGTTACAAAAATTATTACAGATTGTGCCCGGAATCTGTATGGTCGAACTCGTTAAAAATCCCGAACTCCCCCCTCAGCGTTCCCTGCTTCGCATTATCAACGCCCCCGGTGCTGAACCCGGACGCGATATTGCGTCGGTTACCTTTGGGGCAGGATTGGGCATCCATGAACTGCGACGCACTCGCGTCACACTGGAAGATGTGTTTTTAGAACTGACAACCAGGGAACAACCCATCGAACCGTTGGATGATGAAATTGAAGAGACTGAGGTTACCTACAAATCTGAAGTGTAAAAGATAAAGTATGAAAATATTCAGAGACTACAAGCCCAACGAATCTCCCAAGGATTGGGTTGAGCAGTTAGTTTCATCCTTGATACTTTAGCCTTTAGTAATGCAGCATCTGGAGCAGGAATAGATGGGTGTCGTTATTGCCAACATTTTGGCGATCGTTCGCAAGGAATTACAAGGCTATTTTGGTTCGCCCTTGGCTTATTTAGTCGCCAGCATATTCTGGCTATTGTCGGGTTTCTTTTTTGTCGCGATTCTCCTAAGTCCAGATGGCATCCTTCAGCAAGTCGCACAGCGAGATCAAATGGGGGTACCCGCACCACCCCTGGATGTGGCTTATGAATTTTTAAATGCCTTTTTGGGCTTCCTCGGCCCCCTAACATTATTTGTATTGCCAGTTCTCTCGATGGGGCTATATGCCGAGGAACGTAAATACGGGACGTTAGAGCTATTGGCAACCTCTCCAATTACCAATTGGGCGGTGGCTGTGGGGAAATTATTGGGCGTGCTAGCGTTTTTCACATTCATGATCCTGCCCTTGCTGGTTTATGAAGCGATCGCACTCTCGTCTACCAATCCCCCCCTTGCCCCCGCCGCCCCCTTACTCGCTCACGCTGGATTAATCTTATTAGCGGCTTCAATTCTCTCGTTAGGAATGTTTATTTCCTCCCTCACCGACAGCACAATTGTGGCAGCTTTCATCACCTTTGGGCTGAATATTTTCCTGTGGGTGATTGGTTGGGTTGCCCAAAGTGTCAAAGGCCCCATCGGTGAAGCTATTGGTCATTTATCATTGCTGGAAAACTATAACAACCTCGTTAGAGGTATCCTCGACCCTAGTAGTCTAATTTTATTCGCCAGCTACATTATTCTGGGCATATTTTTAACGGCTCAGTATATCGATGCATTACGCTTCCAGCGCACTTAAGTCAACAATCTGTTGGGGACTGGGAACTGGCAGGGAACGAGACAAGGGGGAATGATGCCCATTACCTATTACCCATTACCAATCCCTGAAGACTAATGACTAATAACTAATAATTAATGACTCTTATGAAGACCATTGCCAAAAAACAGAAAACGAATTATTTTAAATACCTGTTTTGGCTCGGCCCCATCCTGAGCATCATGGGTCTAAGTGCCAGAGTGGTTGCTGGTCAATGGTCGCCAATCGCTTTGGGGTTGCTAATTGCTGGACTTGTAATTATAGGATTGTGGCTGATCTTGGTAGGCAGTTCACCCGGATTTTGGGGACGCCGTTCCACTCAAGCCGGAACTAATGCCATTATCGCCACCCTGGCAATGATTATAATTTTGGGGCTGATTAACTTTTTAGGGGTTCGCTATGGGCAGCGAATCGACTTAACAGACAACCAGCTATTTACGCTCTCGCCCATGTCGCAACGGGTGGTGAAAACGTTGCAGCAACCCGTGAAAGTTTGGATGTTTTCTGGGACGCCTAACCCAGCGGACTTGGAATTACTGAAAAATTACCGCCGCTATGGGTCTAAGTTGGAATATGAGTTTGTTAACCCGCAATTAAAACCGGGACTGGCTCAAAAGTTTAATGTTAAGTTACCTGGAGAAGTTCACCTAGAGTATGGTCAAGACCGAAAATTGGTACAAACGGTGGACGAGGCAGAGCGTCTCTCGGAAATCAAGCTGACCAATAGTATTGAACAATTGACGAGCGATCGCATTGATCAAGTTTACTTCCTACAAGGACATGGAGAACGCCCCTTAGAAGAGGTAGAAGGTGGACTTTCTCAAGCGGTAAGTGCCTTAAAAGATAAAAATTTTACCCCCCTACCTCTCAATTTAGCTGAGCGATCAGAAGTTCCCAAAGATGCTTCTCTGGTCGTTGTTGCCGGTCCTAAGCGGGCGCTGTTTGAGCCAGAAGTTCAAGCGTTGAACAATTATCTTTCTACAGGCGGTAGCTTACTATTGATGATTGACCCGGAAATCAATGCTGGACTGGATAGTTTATTAACCGCTTGGGGAGTCAATCTAGATCGTCAGATTGTGATTGATGCTTCAGGGGAAGGGCGTGGAGTTGGACTTGGCCCTGCCACACCACTGGTTACTACCTACGGGAATCATCCCATTACCAGGGATTTTGGAAATAACTACTCTCTCTATCCAGTCGCACGGCCGGTAGAGGTTACTCCTGTACAAGGCGTTACAGAAACTCCCCTGTTGCGGACTAGTGAAGAGAGTTGGGCTGAAAGTACCCCTGAGACACAACCCCTACAATTCGATCCAAAAAGCGATCGCCCTGGCCCTTTAACGCTAGCCGTTGCCTTAACCCGCAAAGCTATACCCCCGTCAGCGTTACCCACACCAACACCGCAGGCAACGGCAAGTCCTGGGGCTTCTCCTTCGCCAACAGCCTCCCCTAAAGGGCAAGTCCCAGCCTCACCCACACCAACACCGCAGGCAACGGCAAGTCCTGGGGCGTTCCTCTCGCCAACAGCCTCCCCTAAAGGGCAAGCCCCAGCCTCACCCACACCAACACCGCAGGCAACGGCAAGTTCGGGGGCTTCTCCTTCGCCGTCACCGTCTCCCACAGCACAAGCGTCCCCTTCATTAGTCAATGAAAAACCGATTGATAAGAGGACATCTGAGTCAAGACTCGTTGTCATCGGCAACTCCAGTTTTAGTAGCAATGGTTGGTTTGAGCAGCAACTGAATGGAGATGTTTTTCTCAACTCCGTTAGTTGGTTAAGCAATCGGGACGATCAAACCTTGTCTATCCGTCCCAAAGAACAGAAAAACCGTCGCATTAACTTAACATCCATGCAAGCTGGAGTACTCGGTTGGACGGGATTATTGATTATGCCCTTACTAGGTTTGATGACAGCAGGAGTCATGTGGTGGCGACGCCGTTAAGGTGGAATGTTGGCAGGTTAATACAGAGTTGAACGTTGGCAGGTTGTTAGCGTAGCACCGGAGTTCATACGAGGACGTAGCCCAAGTTTAAAGTTGAGATTTAAAAACTTATAGACCTCAACTTTAAAACCTTCAACTTTAAAACCGTCAACCTGAAAACCTTCAACTTTAAAACTTTCAACTTTAAAATCTGCTAACTTTCAACCCATTGAGTATGAAGCTACAGCGGACAACTCTGGTTTTATTAATCACAGCAACATTACTGGGTGGTGCTGTTTATTACTCTGAAATTCAGCGTACCCAAAACCAGGAAGCGACTAAGACCACAAAAGAACCCATTTTTTCGTTTAAAGAAGACCAAATTCAATCTGTCACTCTTTACACCGCTCAAGAAACTTTGGAATTTGATCGGGTCAATGGGAAAACAACGAATTGGCAAATGAAGCAGCCCAAAGAGGCTCCAGCGAGTGATGCGGCTGTTGCCTTTTTGTTGAACTTGCTAGCAGAAGGAAAAAGCGATCGCTCTTTTTTTGTACCGACGAAAGAGCGTCAAGAGTATGGATTTGATCAACCCTTTGCCACAGTCAAGGTACAGCTAAACAATAAGCAAAATCATCGGTTAATTTTAGGCAAACCCGACTTTAATCGCAGTTTTATGTATGCTCATGTAGACTCATCACCACAATCACCTGATCAGTTAAAAGTTCTTTTAGTCCCGATAGACTTTGAGTATGCCGTAAATCGCCCGATTTCGGAATGGCAGAGCCAATCGGAAAAACCTAAGAGTCCAAAACCTTCACCGACTTCTGCAACTCCGAAACTTTCACCATCGGCGACTCCCAGTCCGAAGCCCTCATCAACAACTCCAAGCGCCAAACCTTCATCATCGGCGACTCCAAGCCCGAAACCCTCAACAACTCCAAGCGCCAAACCTTCATCATCGGTGACTCCCAGCCCGAAACCTTCATCAGCGACTGCCAGTCCCAAGCCTTCTCCATCTGGTGAAAAGCCGAAACCTTCACCATCGGCGGCTTCAACCCCGAAGCCCTCACCGACGACTCCCACTCCTAAGCCTTCATCAACAACTCCAAGCCCGAAACCCTCATCAACAACTCCAAGCCCGAAACCCTCAGCATCGACTGCCAGTCCCAAGCCTTCACCATCTGTTGAGAAGCCAAAATCCTCACCGACAACCCCAAGTCCCAAGCCTTCACCATCTGCTGAAAAGCCGAAACCCTCAGCGACAACTGCCAGTCCCAAGCCTTCACCATCTGCTGAAAAGCCGAAACCCTCACCAACTTAAGACCCTGATACTAGGCTACTTACTAGAACTTAAAACTTCTTTAAGGGCGTTGTAAGCTGGCTTGGGGCGATAAGAGGCGTCAAAAATGAGGGGTGCCTCTACCTCGCCCGTCACATCGGCAATCCAAGTATAGCGGTCTGTAAATCCCCAAGTAATGAGTGCTGTACATTTTTTAGCCTGTAAACATACTTTGAGGAGATCGCTATAAGCTTTCGCTTGTTTTGCCAAGCGCTCTTCTAAACTCCCCTTACCATCCTGAATTTTCATATCCAATTCAGTGAACTGCACCTCTAAACCCAGTTGATTGAATCGATCAAAGTTCTGAGCAAGGGAGTCCAGTCTGGGTAAATAGCTTAATCCTAAGTGAGATTGGAAACCTATCCCATCAATCGGTACACCGCGCTGTAGCAAGCCTGAAACTAAAGTATAGACACCGTCTGACTTTTGATTAATCTCCTCCGTCATGTACTCCCCATAAAATAACTTGGCTTGTGGGTCAGCTTCATGCGCCCACTGAAAAGCCATATCAATATATTCAGGGCCAATGTTCCGCAGCCAAATTGTATCTCGCAAAGAGCCATCTCGATTGATGGCTTCATTCACAACATCCCAAACAGGAATTTGGCCTCGATAACGACCGACTAACGTTTTGACGTGGGTTCGTAAAATATCGATCAATTCATCCCGGCTGAAGTTGCCTTCATTGATCCATTTAGGTAATGAATAGTGCCAGACCAAAGGGTGACCACGCACTTCCATGTTATTGTCTTTGGCAAAGTTGATTAATGTATCGACTTGCCCAAACTCGTAGCGATCACGATTGGGATGCACGAACTCAAATTTCCAAGCATTTTCTGGGACTAAGATTTGAAACTCGCGTGCTAGAACCTGTCGGTAGTTGGGATCGTTCAAGAAGGGACCCAAATCTACTGACGTACCGAAACCTATTCCTCGCTTTTGGGCCAGTGAACGCAGCGAAGGCCCGGATGTTTCTGCGGCGGGTGCGGCTGAAAGGGTTGTTATTGATGGTGTAGCGCTGCCCCTAAACATGATTAAAAATGGCACCCAGACACAAACAATCAAAGCAATTAATAGACGGTACTTCATACAATATACAATTGTCTTGAATCCTATTTTTTTGATGAGTTTTGAATTAAAAGTTGGATTTTATCTTTAACAATTCAATCAGTCTATTGCTCATACCAACCTAACTCAAAACTCATAAGTTTTAATCAAGGCTGAAGTGTTAAGTCTGACTATAAAAATATTCAGAATTAACACTTTCTTCGAGGTCAAGTTTCCTGCCAATTCACAACTGCTGATGGTCGGTTTTTGGGTGGAAATCAACCATTTTTTCGCTAGAAAAAATGAAGATTGTAACGCTTCATCCTTCTTACTTCATCCTTGTTAAAACGGTTCTAGGTCATCGTTGCCGCTTCCCGCGCTGCTGCGGCTTCGTCTGGGTGAATGCCTAAACGAGTGAGATTGACGCGCCCTTTGCTGTCAATTTCTCGAACTTTGACCACAACTTCATCCCCGACCGCTACCTCATCCTCTACTCGACCCACGCGATAGTCAGCGAGTTGAGAAATGTGAATCATGCCTTCTTTCCCAGGCAGCAATTCCACAAAGGCACCAATGGGAATAATCCGGGTGACGCGACCGGCATAGACATCCCCTTCATTCAGCTTCCGGGTCATGCCTTGAATGATGTTAATCGCCTTTTTCGCCTTCTCACCATCGACCGCAGAAACGGTAATCGTACCGTCATCTTCAATATCGACCTTAGCACCGGTTTGCTCGGTAATTCCCTTGATGGTCTTACCACCAGGCCCAATCACTAGACCAATCAGGTCTGGATCGATTCTCATCGTCAGCAGACGAGGCGCGAAAGGCGACAACTCTGTACGGGGTTTGTCCAGGGCGACGAGCATTTTTTCCAGGATATGCAGTCGCGCCGGTCGGGCTTGCTTAATGGCGTCGGCAATCACATCCATCGACAAGCCGGTGATTTTCATGTCCATTTGCAAAGCCGTGACCCCGGTATCAGTACCGGCGACTTTGAAATCCATGTCACCCAAAAAGTCTTCAATGCCTTGAATATCGGTGAGAATTCGGATTTCATCCCCTTCTTTAATCAGACCCATTGCCGCGCCACTCACCGGCTTGGTCAGGGGTACGCCAGCATCCATCAAGGCGAGGGTAGACCCACAAACCGAACCCATCGAGGTCGAACCATTGGAAGAAAGCACCTCCGATACGACCCGAAGGACGTAAGGAAAGTCTTCTTGGGGGGGTAAGACGGGGACTATAGCGCGTTCGGCTAAAGCACCGTGACCGATTTCCCTGCGTCCCGGCGATCGCATCGGTTTGGTTTCCCCAACAGAATAAGGCGGAAAATTGTAGTGATGCAGATAGCGCTTATCTTCTTCGGGGTTGAGGTCATCCAGCTTTTGGGCATCGCCTGGGGTTCCCAAGGTTGCCGTGGATAACACTTGAGTGAGTCCCCGGTTAAACAAAGCACTACCATGGACTCGCTGGGGCAATAAACCGACCTTACAAGAGACGGGGCGCACTTCATCGAGTTTGCGACCATCGACCCGAACGCCATCTTCAACAATCTGACGGCGCATCAGTTCTTTGGTAATCTCTTTGAAAATCTTGCCGACGGCTTTTTCATCTTCCGTCGCCGCGACTCGCAGCGGTTCGTCTTCGGGTAATTCGGCAATGGCTGCCACGACCGAATTGGCTTTGATTTGGTCTAAAGCGGTATCCCGACTGTGTTTGTCGAGGTCAAATTGCGAGAGAATCCCTTTGATTTGAGTCGTGGCGCGATCGCGGATAAATTGCTCCAGCGTGGAATCTCCCACAGGGGGTTCGGCGATGGTCACCTCAATCCCTAACGCACTCATCAACTCGCGCTGAGCTTGAATCAAGTCCCGCACGGCTTCGTAGCCAAAGTCGATCGCCTCAATAATATCCTGCTCTGGCAGTTGGTTGGCACCGGCTTCTACCATAATCACGCCATCGGGGGAACCGGCGACGATCAAATCCAAGTCTCCCGACTCGATTTCTCTGTACGTTGGGTTGATGATAAAGTCATCCCCGACTAAACCGACTCGCACGGCTGCCATCGGCCCATAAAATGGAATCTTGGCTTGTAATACTGCGATCGAAGCTCCGGTTACCGCCAAAACATCGGGTGGTACCTGCTCATCCATGGACAGGGTAGTTGCTACGATTTGAATATCATCTCGAAGCCAACTGGGGAATAAGGGGCGCAGAGGACGGTCGATCAGACGGCTCGTCAGAGTCACCTTTTCCGGCGGACGACCTTCCCGCCGCAGAAATCCACCTGGAATTCGACCAGCTGCATAGAGTCGTTCCTCGTAATCAACCAACAAGGGAAGAAAATCTATGCCTTCTCGGGCTTGGGCGCGTGTTGCTGTCACTAAAACAGCCGTGTCCCCCGACTGAATGAGCACGGAACCACCGGCTTGTGGGGCAAGTAGACCCACTTTCAGTCGAATATCCCGTCCGTCGAAGGATATTGACTTGTCTAACTCTACCATTGAGTACTTTGTCCTTCTCTCTATCATGTTCTTTTGTATGGTGCAATCGTAACACTTATGTACTAAGGCTGACTGGGGATAGATAATCGTTATTTAAGAGGTCAAAACAATAGCTGACTGCAAAATGAGTCATTAGTTAGAAGGAATAAATTTAAGCACTTAAGACACGATTATTGGCGTTTGGTACATAACTCAAAATTTTTTACAGATGGCGATTTTACAGGGCAGTTGGATATCGGGTGGAGCTAGTGGGCATCTCTTCATTTGGGGGGAAACTTGGCGCACAAAGGCGTCTTTAGGGTCTTCATCTGCAAATGGTGCGTTATCTCATCCCTTGGCAATGACGCAGGCGGAATTAACGTCTTTTTTGCGTTTTCATCGTCTTTCTATCGATCAATTTGTAGAAACCTCTGGGAGTTCTCGCTCAGGTCGCCATCAGCAGGTGCAACAGAGTCAACTCAACAAATGGCAAGCGAAAGTTATCGCTTTACCGACTCAAACGGCATCTCAGGAAGGGGCATACCCCCTACTATCTACCCAACGCCTGTTAGACAATAGCGATGACCCACCTCTGGAATGGCAACTCTGGAGAGTCGAAGGGTTTTGTCTGGAATCAGCGGAGGCTGTAAAACTCCTACAAGCGCTACCGCTTGGATCTTTTCAAGCCGCTGACGCTTATGTGGGAGGCTCACTCCGCTTTTGGTCACAAGTTATGCGGTGGAGTTTGGATCTGCTCAGTCGATGTAAGTTTTTACCGGGATTCTACAGACAACCCAACGGCGAGGCTGTTGCGCGTTGGCAACCCCTACTCGACAGTGCTGTAGACCAAACGCGTTTAGAAAAGTTTACCCAACTCATGCCCTCGTCTTGTCGAGCTTATCAGGAACTGGGGACGGGAGACGGAGGACAAGGAGGACAAGGCAGAGAATTGGCGGCTTTATCCTCCCCATCTCCCATCTCCCCTGAGGAATTACTGCTAGCTTTCTTGAGTAGTGTCGTCGATGTTCAGGTGCGTCATTGGGTACAAGCTCAGGCGCTTCCAGAGGCTGAATCCACGGTACAGGAGTGGCTGCGAAGGCTCTCTACAACCTCTGATTCCTTTGAGGCATCTCCCGAAGCAGTGGCACGACTAGAAGCCGCTTTGCAAACCTGGACAACTCCACTCCAACAAAACTTAGTCGCACCCACCTCCCAAGGCTTAAGACAAAATCTATGGCGCACCTGCTTTGCGCTCAAACCCCCAGCTTCGGGCGAAGCCAATTGGCAGTTGGAATACTGCTTGCAAGCCGTTGATCATCCAGACTTTTTGGTGGATGCCAAAACCATTTGGAGCCAGCCAGCCGAGCAATTGCAATATCAAGGACGAACAATTGAGCAGCCTCAGGAGACCTTCCTGAGAGGTTTAGGGTTGGCTACCCGCCTCTATCCCCCCATCGAACCCAGCTTGCATCAACCCCGTCCTCAGTCTTGCCAGCTAACACCCATTGAGGTGTATGAGTTCATTCGCGCGAGTGCTTGGCGGTTACAAGACAATGGTTTAGGAATTGTCCTGCCACCCGGATTAGCGCCGGGAGCAGGAGCCAAACGCCTGGGAATTAGCATTAGTGCCGAGGTGGCGCAATCGAAGAAGAAAGAGCGTTTGGGCTTGCAAAGCCTGCTCAAGTTCAAATGGGATCTCGCCATTGGCGATAAAACGATCTCGAAAAAAGAGTTTGATCGCCTAATGTCGCTTCAGTCTCCGATTGTAGAAGTCGGTGGCGAGTGGATAGCACTCCAACCTTCCGATGTGAAAGCGGCTCAAGCTATTTTTGCCACCTCCCAAGAGCAGATGACGCTGCGTGTAGAAGATGCTTTGCGCCTAAGTACGGGTGACACCACTACGCTGGCGAAACTGCCGGTGGTTAAATTTGAGGCATCTGGTGCCTTGCAAGAGTTAATTACCAATCTCACGGGTAATCAGTCGGTTCAGCTGATTGAGACGCCAGAAGGTTTTCATGGGACGTTACGACCTTACCAATTACGAGGCGCTAGTTGGCTAGCGTTCCTAGAACGATGGGGTTTGGGTGCTTGTCTCGCGGACGACATGGGCCTTGGGAAAACGCCCCAGCTCATCGCTTTTC
Organism: Microcoleus sp. AS-A8; assembly: GCA_039962225.1. Lineage (NCBI taxonomy): Bacteria > Bacillati > Cyanobacteriota > Cyanophyceae > Oscillatoriales > Microcoleaceae > Microcoleus > Microcoleus sp. AS-A8. The sequence goes on along the minus strand of JAMPKV010000009.1, from coordinate 270,910 downwards.
TACTGCATTTACAAGAGCAGGGAGTGTTAGAGGAACCAACGCTTGTGGTTTGCCCAACTTCGGTGTTAGGCAACTGGGAACGGGAAGTCAAGAAATTTGGTTCCTCTTTAAAAGTAATCGTTCACCATGGCGATAAACGACTCAAAGGGAAAGCATTTGCTAGAGCCGTTAAGGATAAGCAATTGGTTATTACCAGCTATCCCCTGGTGTATCGAGATGCCACAACCCTTGAAGATATTTCCTGGCAAGGTGTGGTGTTGGATGAAGCACAAAATATTAAAAATTCATCAGCGAAGCAATCAAAAGCTGCCAGGGAACTCAAGGCAGGATTTCGGATTGCCTTAACGGGGACACCCATAGAAAATCGCTTGTCGGAATTGTGGTCAATTTTAGATTTCCTCAATCCGGGGTATTTGGGCAATCAGCAATTTTTTCAGCGCCGATTTGCTATGCCCATTGAAAAGTTTGGAGATAGGGATTCGTTACAAACGTTGCGATCGCTGGTTCAACCTTTCATTCTCCGCCGTCTCAAAACTGACAAAGACATCATTCAAGACTTGCCTGAAAAACAGGAGATGAATATCTTCTGTGGTCTCTCGGCGGAACAAGCAACCCTTTATCAAAAGTTGGTAGATGAGTCTTTAATTGAGATTGAATCATCTGAAGGTATTAAGCGTCGTGGGTTGATTTTGACATTGCTTCTAAGACTCAAGCAGGTCTGTAATCACCCAGCACAATACCTGAAAGAGAAAGACTTAGGTGCTGCCAAGCGCTCAGGGAAATTACTCCGATTACAGGAAATGTTGGAAGAGGCGATTTCAGAAGGCGACAGAGCGTTAATTTTCACTCAATTTGCTGAATGGGGCAAACTTCTTCAACCTTATTTAGAGAAACAATTGGGCTGGGAAACGTTGTTCTTGTATGGTTCAACAAAAAAACAACAACGAGAGGAGATAGTTGACCGTTTCCAAAACGACCCTGAAGGCCCACGTATTCTACTTCTTTCTCTCAAAGCGGGTGGCACAGGTCTTAATTTAACACGGGCAAATCATGTATTCCATGTTGATCGATGGTGGAATCCAGCCGTAGAAAATCAAGCCACTGACCGGGCTTTTCGGATTGGTCAAACTCGAAATGTTCAGGTGCATAAATTTGTCTGTAATGGCACTTTGGAAGAGCGAATTAACGACATTATTGAGAGCAAGAAACAGCTAGCCGAACAAACCGTCGGTGCGGGGGAAGATTGGTTAACGGATATGGATACAGACCAGTTGCGATCGCTCTTACTGCTCGACCGCAATGCGGTGATTGATGATTAAAATTTTTCCGCATGGGAAGCCAAATATTCCTTGCTCTTTCATTTTTTCTACCTCTTACAAAAGGCAATTTTGTAAGAAATTTAGTACCCAACTATCAGGTTCTGATATGGAAAGTAGACCTCCCTTGCCTCCGTTTACTCTCTCTACAGCTAAAGCCAAAGTACAAGCGGCTGAAGATGCTTGGAACACCCGCGATCCCGAACGAGTATCCCTGGCTTACACCGAAGATTCGGTCTGGCGAAACCGGGCAGAATTCTTCACCGGACGGGAAAAGATTCGAGAATTTCTCACCCGCAAGTGGAACACCGAACTAGACTATCGGCTCAAGAAAGAATTGTGGAGCTTCACCGACAACCGTATCTCCGTTAAATTTGAGTACGAGTATCACACGGATTCGGGTCAGTGGTATCGTGCCTATGGCAATGAGCAGTGGGAGTTTGCTGATAACGGACTGATGCGACGAAGGGAAGCTAGTATCAATGATTTGCCCATTCAGGAGTCGGAACGTAAGTTTCGTTGAGAACGAATTCGTTTCTATCCCTCGAACTATTTTCTACATACTTAAGAATTAATAACTGAGGAAACGTGACTAACTACGAAATCGATTCTCCCCCTTGGTGGGTGCAACAGTGGAATGATTTACTCAACTCCTATCGCTTCAAAAAGCGTTTGGAGAGAGCGCGCAAATATGCCAAAGAAGGTAATGTTCTGAGTATTGAGTTTAAAGGGCCAGAAGTATTAGCGAAGGTACAAGGTACCGCGCCAGAGCCGTATGAACTTTCCTTGTCCATCGACCCTTTTACTGAGGAAGACTGGAATTATATTGTGGAAACAATGGCTCAGTCAGCAATTTACTCCGCTCAGCTATTAGCTGGCGAGATGCCCCACAATATCGAAAAAGTCTTTACAGCCAACGGGTTGAGCTTGTTTCCCTTTACCCTATCAGATATCCGTTCGCGGTGTAGTTGTCCTGACCCCCAAAATCCCTGTAAACACATAGGGGCTGTTTACTACCAATTAGGCGATCGCTTCAGCGAAGATCCTTTTGTCTTGTTCCAATTACGCGGACGTAGTAAAGAACAAATTTTAGATAACTTGCGTCGCTTGCGGAGTAACGGTTCAGAGGGGCAGGAGCCTACTACAGGCGTCTCAGCTACACAATTACAGGTACACGAGAGTACACCCGTCATCCCCAATCCTTCACCTGGGCTTGACATTAACCAATTTTGGCAATACGCTGAACCGCTCGATTCTTCCCTGGTGGTGATTGCACCACCACCAGACAGCCGCACTGTTCTCGATGTTTTAGGGACAATTCCCTTAGCCTCTACTGACGCTCAGGCCGTAAGACAGTACCTGGACAACGTTTATCCCACCGTAGCGCAGCAGGCTGTGATATCGGCGCTTAATCGAGACGAGTGAAATTAATCTGATCTGCTTAGCTACTTCGTTATATAAGCTCTCGGTGATGGGAACTGGGGAATGGGTGACTTGAGACAGTTGCCTACTCCCTAATGCCGTGCTACTTAAGTATCCAGCGCCCGGTCAACCGCTCGGTTATATAATTTCTTAATAATCATTAAAGATTTGATGAACCTTGCTCGACTGAGTTGCTGGTCATCAGCGAATTGACCTATGATGCTAACGATGTATTACAGCTTATTACTACTTTTTTTACAAAAGCCTCCTATTCCTCAATCAAGTCTAATAGCTGTAATCTTTATGTTATATGCCTTGCCAGCCAGAGCACTCCGAGCCGAAACGCGACTATAGCACGACTATGTGTAATACGCAATGCTCGTATTACAAAAAATTCTAGGTGATTAAGGAAACTGAAGAGCGGCTGCCTTGTAGCAGCCTACTTCTGACGCTCTTTTTGACTTGCCGCTCTACACATCTACTCAATTTTCTATGGCTACATTGCAGCAATCCCTAGACACCGATTTTGTTGAGTCATCCGGCCTGTCAGGAGAGAAGGCTTGGGAACGACTAACAGAACTGGTGGGTACCGAACGACTTTCACGCCATAACTTATGGAAACAGCACCTTGTATCCCAACTCTGTGAATGGCTAGGTTATCAACCCTTGGGCCTAGAGTTTGTGGGGCGGTATTTAGCGGAAAACCCCAATTTGTCCTGGGGAAAAATGTTAAAGCAGCTGCAAGCCCAGCGACTGGAAGAAGAAGCGATAAATCCGTCAGAACTGGGAATACAGGCAACCCTTAATACAGCACATGGCGGAGTGAAAGCGGCATTTGAATTAATTTGGCAAAGCCTTGACCCGACGACGCAGCAGGTTGGGGAGTTCTTAAGTTTATTTGCACCGGAAATGATTCCCTGGCAACTCGTTGAGTTTGCCAGTAAACAGTTAAGTTGGGGAAAGGCAGACCTCAATCGAGCCAAACAGCAACTCTACAAGTGGCAACTCATTCAGTCGGTTGAAAATAGCAAAAATTCCTACAAAATACATCCTTTAATTCGGGAGTTTATCCAAGCTAAGCAACGAGTGTCCGAACAAAGCGACAAACTTAAACGGTCGTTTATCCAGGCCATGGTACTCATTGCACAACAAATGCCCGATTCCCCCACTCCCAAGGAGGTTGAATTAGTAAAAGATGCGATTCCTCATCTTATTGAAGTGACTCAATCACTGACGGAGTCGGTAAAAGATGAAGAGATGCTTTGGCTCCTTGATCGATTAGGTAACTTTTATAAAATTCAGGGATTATATAAACTCGCCCAGCCCTGTTTTTTAAGGTGCTTAAAGGTTGCCAAATCTCGCTTAGGCAATGACCATCCTGATGTTGCCACCAGTCTGAATAATCTGGCAGGAATTTACTATGCTCAAGGCTGTTACCAAGAAGCAGAACCCTTCTATCTGCAAGCTTTAAAGCTGAGAAAACGATTGTTGGGAACTAATCGGCCTGAGGTGGCGACAACGCTGAATAATCTGGCATTACTTTATTATGCCCAAGGACGCTATCAGGAGGCAGAACCTCTGTATGTGGAAGCGTTAAAAATCAGAAGACGCTTCCAGAGAAATTACTCCCCCGATGTCGCGGCCACGTTGAACAATCTGGCATTACTTTATTATGCCCAAGGACGCTATCAAGAGGCAGAACCTCTTTATATGGAAGCTTTAGAACTGAGAAAATCTATTTTAGGAAATAATCACCTTGATGTGGCGACAACACTCAATAATCTAGCCTCTCTATACGATGCTCAAGGACGCTGTCAGGAAGCAAAAACTCTGTTCATACAGGCTTTAAAGGTAAGCGAGCAACTTTTGGGCAGTCACCATTCTAATACTATTATTTTCCGGAAAAATTTGCTCACGCTTCAAGCTAAGCAGGAGGCTGGTAATTCCTGGCTACCAAAGAAGTTTAAGAAAAAGATTTTAACGTTGGTGCGGCGAAGAAAGTAAGAGAACTTTCCCCAGTCAAACTAATACTTACAATAGGAAGACAGGGGAAAAACTCTACGATGAGGAGGCGATCGCTAACTTTGATAAAGCGCTCAAAATTGAGCCGACCCAGAAATGATCGGCACAAATCTGCGGTTTCAACTCCTCATCCTCATGGACTTACCCATCATCTACCATCCCGACTACGTCGCCCCCCTGCCCGAAGGGCACCGCTTCCCCATGCCTAAATTTGGGAAACTCTATGAACAACTCCTGAACTCGCGCCTTGCCACCCTAGACCAATTCCATACCCCCGAAATCCCCCCAACCCAATGGATCGAACTTGTCCATACCCCCGACTACGTCCAAGCTTACTGCCAAGGCACCCTCGACCCTAAAGCCCAACGGCGGATCGGATTACCCTGGAGTTCAGCCCTCGTCAAGCGTACCTGCACCGCCGTCGGCGGCACCCTCCTCACCGCCCAACTAGCCCTCAAGTATGGCTTAGCCTGTAATACCGCCGGAGGCACCCATCATGCCTTTCCTAGTTATGGCTCCGGTTTTTGTATCTTTAACGATTTAGCGATCGCAGCGCGTGTCCTACAACAACAGGGACTCGCCCAAAAAATTCTCATCCTCGACCTTGATGTCCACCAAGGAGACGGCACCGCCTTCATTTTCCAAGATGACTCAACCGTCTTCACCTTTTCCATGCACTGTGAAATCAACTTCCCCAGTACCAAACAAACCAGTGACTTAGATGTTCCTCTGCCCGAAGGCATGGAAGACGACGCCTACCTACAAACCCTCGCCCAATATCTCCCGGACTTACTGAGTGAATTTCAGCCTGATCTAGTGCTGTACGACGCTGGAGTTGACCCTCACACAGGCGATCGCTTAGGCAAATTAGCCCTCACCGATACCGGACTCTACCGCCGCGAAATGCAGGTTTTGACTACCTGTGTCGCCGCAGGCTATCCGGTTGCCAGCGTGATAGGTGGCGGCTATGCCGACGACTTCGATGCCCTCATCTACCGTCACTCCCTACTGCATCGCGCGGCGAGTCAGGTCTACCGTCAGTATCGACTTTAATGCCAAACTAGGGAAAGACACTTTGTTTCGTCTTCTTCGATACATTTTTTGACAGACCCTGCATTACTTACTCTCTTCGCCACTCAGCTTAGCTGAGGAACAATTGTGCTTCTATCAAAAGGCTTGGAAATCGAAATGTACACGGGTACGCCCCAAGGCGATATTGTCGGTCTCTCTGACCAGATTGTGGCGTCCCTGGATGGATTTGTGCGGGAACCGGATAGCCGCAATGTAGAATACACCACTGCACCCATCTATTCTTATGATCGGCTCCTATGTGCCATCGTGCGCCCTCGGCAGAAATTACGAGCTTATCTAGAGCGCTTGGGCGATTACACCCTACTTCCCGGCAGCACCTTGTCTTTGGGTGGGAGCGATCGCTTTTACCGTTCCGACCCGAATAATCCCTACCACGACTACATCGAACACACCTACGGCACAAAAGTCGTTACAGCCAGCATCCACATCAACGTTGGCATCTCTGACCCAGAATTGCTGATGCGAGCGTGTCGTTTAGTACGAGTGGAAGCCCCCCTCTACCTCGCCCTCAGCGCCTCTTCTCCCTTTTTGGATGGACAACCGACCGGCTCTCATTCCACCCGTTGGCAAGTGTTTCCTAAAACCCCGGCAGACGTTCCCCTGTTTGAAAGTCATGCTCACTTTATCCAATGGACAGAAGACCAGCTTAAGCTGGGAACCATGCAAAATGTGCGTCACCTCTGGGCATCCGTTCGACCCAATGGCAATCGACGCCCCTATGACCTCAATCGCTTGGAACTGAGAATCTGTGACTTGATCGTAGACCCGATCGCTTTACTCTCGGTTATGGCTCTAGTGGAAGCTCGCATTGCTCAACTGCTCGCCGATCCCACGCTTGATCCGCTGGAGCGAAGTACATTCCCCGCCTCGACGCGTGCGGCTGACCTCGTGGCGCTGACTGATGCCAATGAAGCGGCTGCGGCTCAATTGAGCTTGGAGGCTGAACTCAGGCATTGGCAGGATGGGAGAAAGATTTTGGCGCGGGATTGGATTGAGGAAATTTATCCAGAGGCTTGGGCGATTGCGAAACAAAACGGATTCAGTTGTTTCCTCTCACCGCTCAAGAAAATTCTCCGGGAGGGTAATACTGCTCAGCAGTGGTTAAAACGCCACGCCAGTGGACTCGACAGTCGTGTCATCATCATGCAATGCATCCAAGCCATGACGGCTCAAGAACGGGATCTTGAGGATAAGTTATGTCAGCTATTAGTGGCTTAGGGGTGTATCACGCGACCCCCGGTTTACAAATCAAAATATCTAATAGGTGTTTCCCAACTCTTAGATATTAAGAAAATATATATATCGCGTTGCTCTCTAGGTAGATATCTATAGCCGAGCTGTTGGGTTGAAGTGTACACAGCGCTAGCTATCCAGTCCAATCGGTATTAAGCTGTATTACAGAAAACGGTAAACGGCTATACCTATATACCTAGAGAAGGTTTTTTGTGTCACAAATTGGTAAGCCTTGAATGTTAAGGGTTGTCCTGGTTCATCCCCAAATTCCGCCGAATACGGGCAATGTTGCCCGAACCTGCGCGGCTACGAGTACGGAGTTACATTTAGTCGGGCCTTTAGGGTTTGAAATTAGCGATCGCTACCTGAAGCGAGCAGGACTCGATTATTGGCCCTATGTTAAGCTTCACTACCATGAGTCCATTGATACCTTTAGAGCTATGTATCAACAGCAGGGTGGGCGCTGGATTGGCTTTAGCACTAAAGGAAAATGTAGTTATGTTAAGTTCCAGTTTCAGGCAGGTGATTGGCTGTTGTTGGGTAGCGAAACATTGGGCCTACCCTCTGAGGTTTTAGACGCCTGCCATGCGACTGTCCGTATCCCCATGACCCAGCCAGGGGTACGTAGTTTGAATCTTTCGGTGAGTGCGGCGGTTGCTCTATTTGAGGCACGGCGGCAATTAGGCTATCTGGAATGAACCGTTTGCTCCATCAAAAGAGGCTGTTTCCCTCCACTGTTTGTACAGTCTTGAATCATCACTTTTGAGCGTTATTAGAGCGAGTCCTACTGTCGTTTTCGGATCGGTAGATTTACAAAAGTCAAACAAGGCTATTTCCCTTCAACAGAGCTTAATACTTAATTTATATATGTATATAAAAGTATCTAATTGACCTAATCCCAATTCCAGCGGCTCTAAAATGAATGTAACCAGGAGAGTTCATAGAACTGGCACAATACTGCCAAGTGTCTGTTAGATAGTTGAATTGTTTGTGCCTAGATCAGGACGTTCTAGTAAACCAGTCACAATAACAGCGCAGCGGAACAGGAGCAGCAAGGCGTGTTTTCTGCCAACCGTCGCTTATTACTCACAAAGCTGCCCAGAGCCTTCCCTGTACTTATTTAAGGTGTGTCTTGTCCATGTCAAAACGGCTCTCAGATTATGTAACTCACGATGGATTGCCTTACGACCTCACTTCATTTCCTGCTCGCCACCAGGGATGATTCAGTCATCTCCAATACGAAACGCATCACTCGTTGATAAGAAATTTGTATAAAAAATCAGGGGAAGATCGATGGGGTGACTGATAGATTTTTGTCATCCAAAATTGGTGCGGAGTCAGGGTCAAAATCACCGAATCTCCAGGAAAACTGGGAGTTGACGAATAGTTTGAGGAATACAACCGTTGGCAACAATCGGGTTTTAGCTGTACGATTCTACGGTTGTTGTCTAACCCAGAGTAGCGTAAAGTTCCGTCTGTGATTAGTCAGTTGTTAAACTATCCCATTGCAGGGTGTTCGGCAGGAGCTAATAGATGTAAGCAAACAGCCTTGAGTTTTGTGTTAATCTCTAGTCTTCTTCCGGAGTAAAGCCTGCCAGGTCAGTATGTTCTATGCAGCAAACCTTGGCAAAAGCCGTATCAACATCGACAGTGTCTCTTGTCAAAATATTCTTTCTAAAGAGGCACGCAGTAATTGCTTGTTTAAGGGTGGATCGAGGGGCTACCGTCAAGGGCACAATTTTTTTTACCTGGTCAGGTCAACTTGTCTAAATCAAAACAGCAACTTGTCTAAATCAAAAAAGCAGGGTACTCTTGCCTAAGTATGCTTAATGTATGTGATTTAGATCACAAATTAGAGGTGAGTTGCCTCATTGACTGGTAAAAAATCATTCAGGAACTGTTAAGCGCTCGTCACACACCAGGAGGTCGTTTTTGAAACGAACATTTACGCAGAAGGTCAAAAAAGTTCCGACCTGTGCAGCTGACTCCTTTGATGCGTTATTGAAGCTCTATTTAGGCTATTTAGGAAAGCATCCGGTTGGCGCAACAATTCCGACCGATGTCAACAACCGTAGAGCCCGCACTTCTGCTGCATTGATTGGTTTGGCAATCTCTATGGGGGCAGCCGGCTTATTTCTACCTGGACATGGTGATGAAGCCATGGCCGTAGAGCCGATTGCAGCAGAGCCAAATCTCCCCAATGTTCCTGCGGCATCGGAAGCCAGTGTTTCTCCAGCATCAGCAACAGAGTCCAAAGTTGTCGCGACCGTGACACCGTCAACAACGGTAAAGCGAGAACTAGCACAGAAGGAATCGCCGTCTACTCCAAAACCTGTCGTCGAACACCAGGTGAAAAAAGGAGAGACGCTTTGGGAACTTTCTAAAACCTATGAAGTACAACCAGAAGCAATTACGGCTTCTAACGACATCAAAGCAAGTCCAGTTTTACCAGTCGGACAGAGGCTAAAAATTCCTACGGTGAACGGGATTGTTCACGAAATCCAACCGGGCGATACGGTTGAAACGTTATCTGAGTCTTATGGTGTGAAGCCGACCCAGTTGCAGTCCTCTGCATCCTTATCGGCATCGGGTCAGCTAAAAACGGGTGAATCCGTCACGGTTCCTGGTAATGTCAATGACCTGTTAAAGGCAAGACAAGAAGTGGCGCTCAAGCGCTTAAAAGAGCAGGGGAACCGTTTAAACGACAGTCTGGCGGAGTTGAGGTCTGAGGAGTCTACCAATTTATCTAAACTGGCAACGGTACCAACACAGGAGGCGGATGCATCAACCGCCAACTCGGTAACGCTACCATCTGCGGTTCTTACAACCAAGGAGCCATTCGCCACACCGCAGCCAATGGCGACGGCCATGTCTACTCCTGTGGTTATCCCGGTACCAACACCGGAAATGGCGGCATCACCCTTTGTGAGTCCATCATCGGCAGGACAATCAGAGTCCTCCGTCATCATCCCGGTGCCAACACCGGAAATGGCCGCCTCACCCTATGTGAGTCCGTCATCGGCAAGACCATCGGAGTCACCCGTCGTCCTCCCGGTGCCAACACCGGAAATGGCCGCCTCACCCTTTGTGAGTCCGTCATCGGCAAGACCATCGGAGTCACCCGTCGTCAGCCCGGTACCAACACCGGAAATGGCCGCCTCACCCTTTGTGAGTCCGTCATCGGCAAGACCATCGGAGTCACCCGTCGTCAGCCCGGTACCAACACCGGAAATGGCCGCCTCACCTTTTGTGAGTCCGTCATCGGCCGAACAATCGGAGTCCTCCGTCGTCATTCCGGTACCAACACCGGAAATAGCGGCCTCACCGTTTGTGAAACCAACGGTGCCAAGTTTTTCCAGTCGCACGACGGCTCCAATTCCTAATCCGAAAACGGCAGCCACACCCCAAGTCCCACAGCCAATCGTCATCGAATCCCTAGGGGCTGCTTCTACAGGTAATGTCTACCAAGTTAAACCTGGAGATACGCTGGATCAGATCGCACGTCGCAATGGTTTGTCTCGCACATCCCTGATGCAGGTGAATGGACTGAATAACCCCCATTTGATTCGCATCAACCAACAACTCAAAATTCCGACAACTCAGCCAGTGGGCAGCGCGAATCCAACTGTCGCCTTGTTGCCCGGTATCGACTCGAAATCCAGTCGCTCCGCGTCAGGGCAAGCGCAGCCAGGTGTGACCATACCAACGGTTGCTGTTCCGACTCAGCCAGACCAAGTCCAAAGGGTTGTGCCAGCCGCACAGCGACCTCAATCCCCCTCGGTTCCTCGTGCTGTAGTGGCAGAATCTAGCGATGTGGCCGGTGAAAAACCCAATTCTGCCCTCGTGGCAGACAATCAGCCCAATCAGTCGGCTAACTCTCAGCAAAGCCTTTATGTGGAGAAACTGAAGTCCGACATCCTCCGACTTCGGGAAGAATATCGGCAACAGGGAGGTACTACTCAAGCGGGTGCACCAAGCAACATTGTGGTTCCTGTGGTTAGTACGTCGGTTCCCTCAACCTCGAACACCGCCTCTGTGCCCATCAGGGTTAACCCAGAGTTCGAGACTAAGCAGCGCAGCGAAGGTTTGCAGGCTAATCGTTCTAAGCGGCAAGCACAGCCCGATCAAACGGCTTCGATTCCTATTGAAGTTCCTCCACCGGAAACTACAACTTATACACGCCCTCAGGGATTGGTCGCAACGGCTCCAGCGCCAGTAGGCAGCTATAATCCCAACACTCGGACGCGAGTGGGAGAAATGGTTTCTCCTGAACTGCCCCCCCTGTCTGCGCCGGATATGTATCGACCGGATGGCGCGGCTCAATTCAATGGCTACATTTGGCCGACAAAGGGCGTTTTGACCTCAGGTTATGGTCGGCGTTGGGGACGGATGCATAAGGGCATTGACATTGCGGCTCCCGTCGGCACCCCAGTTGTCGCGGTAGCTCCGGGTGTCGTCGTCTCAGCCGGTTGGAATTCTGGCGGTTACGGCAATTTGGTGGAAATTAAACATCCGGATGGAAGCCTGACTCTTTATGCTCATAACAGCCGGATTTTGGTGCGTCGCGGACAACAGGTTGAGCAGGGGCAACAAATTTCTGAAATGGGTAGCACTGGCTACAGTACAGGCCCACACTGCCACTTCGAGATACATCCGTCTGGACGTGGCGCGGTCAACCCGATGGCTTTTCTGCCCAAGCAACGGAGCTAGTTGATGGTGCAATGAATTCCTCGCATGTTGGGTGGGAGCTAAATGGTTCCTTACCCAACTGAGCAGGGGATAGCCATTTCCTCTGGAGGATGCTATACTAGTTAAGGCGTCGAAAAAAAACTGGCTCAGTAGCTCAGTGGTTAGAGCAGGGGACTCATAAGCCCAAGGTCGCAGGTTCAAATCCCGCCTGAGCCATGTAGAAAAATCTTAATAACGACTTTTAGCGTCAGCGCTCACAATATTTTTGTTTAATAATTGAGTTGGTCGTTCCCAGATTTCAAGGCCAAAATCTAAGACCCAAAATCTCCAAAGTGGCGGATGAGTTCAGCCACCGACCAAGCCTGCGCGATCGCACCTTGGGGTGAGTGGGGTCGATCCCCATCAAAAATTTCGGAAATCGAACCCAGGCACGCTTGCTCCTGAAGGTGTTCGAGCAACGGTAAACAGCTCCAAGGCAGGGGTTGTGTGTCGTAAAAACGCTTCCAAGCACGGATAAACGGCCCAATCAGCCAACTCCAAACCGTGCCCTGATGGTAAGCGCGATCGCGATGGAATCGATCGCCGTGATAGTATCCCACGTAAGCTGGGTCAGATGGGTCAAGACTTCGCAACCCATAGGGAGTCAGGAGGCGATCGCACGCCACCCGCAAAACCCGCCGTCCTTGCGCCTTAGCAAATCCACAATGATGTAGGGAGAGCGCCAAAACTGCATTCGGGCGAATGCGGGCATCTCGTCGGTCATCTGGCTCAATCGTGTCATACAAGTAATTCCGCTCTGTATTCCAGAACTTTTGTAAAGAAGCCTTGACCTTTTGCGCTTGTTGTGAATAGTGTTGCGCCTGGTGTGAGAGACGCACGCCATCACTTTTAGAATCATGAACCAGTTTTTCAGTCCATCGCGCCATCCAACATAACGCAGAGTACCAAAGAGCGTTAATTTCTACCGGTTTGCCCCGGCGCGGCGTCACCGGACAACCATCAATGACAACATCCATCCAAGTCAGGGCAGCATTAGGCACATTCCAAGTCAAGAGTCCATCGGCAGCATCAACCCGTATATGGTAGAGAGTACCGGCTGTCAAGGCTTTGTAGATTTTCCGCACCAGAGGGTATTGCTGAGCTAAAAATTCCCAATCCTGCGTTGTTTCTAGATAGATTCCCAGAACTTCAATCCACCACAGGGAAGCATCAATACTGTTATAGATTGGCTCTGCGCCCGCATCCGGAAAAGTATTGGGAATCAAACCCCCACGGCAATAGGCACCAAACGTTTCTAACAATCCCCTCGCCAGCGTAAAACGCCCTGTGGCTAACGTTAGTCCAGGGAGGGCAATTAGCGTATCGCGTCCCCAGTCATTGAACCAAGGGTAACCTGCAATCACCGTGGGACCGGCAATCGAGGCGCGGTAAGCGATAAATTGATCGCCTGCTCGCAATAACTGATGCCAGATCTCATCCCGCTCACCCTTGAGCGTCACGGGTGCTTGAGCATAGAGCTGACTTTGCCGTTCTTGCTCAGCCTGTAAAGCTTGCTCGAAGCAATCTGAATTCAGCTCAGGGAGCATCCCCTCAGGCCATCCAACCCTGGCTTCCAGCGTCACAGCTTCCCCTGGATGTAGCACGACACTCAGGTACCCAGGGCTATAGAGGTCTTCCTTGTCACCTAATCCCCGTCGATTTTCCTCTGGGTAGTAATAATTCCAGTACCAAACCCCCTCTGGTTGATACTCACCCCCACTCCAGCGCAGCAGCCAGGGTGACCCCACTTGGGTTCCACGAATCCCTTGCAGGTAGATTTGCGGAGGTTTCACCAATTGGGAAAATTGTAACCCCTCATTGGCGGATTGCTGATGGTGAAAGTCGCGATCGCCGATAATCGGTCGTAGTCTCAGAGTGGCTACCTGAGTGCCTTCATAGCGATACTGAATCAAAATTCGGTGATCCAATTGGGATTGAGAATTACTCAGAGATTCGCCGTCTCCAGTCTCTACCCAGCTATAAGGCATTACCAACTGCCGCGTTAACCGCCAGTGTTTTTCTCCCCAAATCCAACTCGGCACTGGGTCGATTTCAAAGGATTGCAGGAGTTGATAACCCACAGGGTCAATCTTGCCACCTCTCCAGAAATTCGTTGAGAGTGCCCAGAGATCACCTGCCACTTCCAGGCTGGCATCCAGATGAGAGAGTAATAATGTCCGGCGTCCCGGAGGCTCAAGAGCCGCAATTAACCAGCCATGATAAGTACGAGTGCGAGCATCACAAACTGTACCGTTGGCAAAACTACCCAAGCCATTGGTCAGTAGCCATTCCCGCGTGTCTAAGTCTTTCACAACAATTCCGCTCTTGAGCCTTGTAGGCTCAGTTTAGGGTTTTCTAGGAGAATTTTCTCTTGTAGAGAATCACAAGCCTGCAATCAATCGACAAAATTTAAACTCTTTGCAGTTCTCTGACCGAAGGCAATCAGAGCCAGAGGTTCAGTGGGTTGCGTCCGGAGTCAGGACTCCTACTCAAAATCGTTATGAGTATGATATAGTTGTAACAGTTCGTAAATCGTTAAGTTTTACCAGTAAGGGTAAAGTTTCTAGAACTTTACTTGCGAGGACAGCGAACGTATACGATAGGCTTTCGGGCCTGTCCAAATAATAGAAAAATCAAAGGAGAGTAACTTTATGAGCCCGATTGAAGGATGTCTGCGGGTAGGTCAACAAGCCCCCGACTTCACGGCTACTGCTGTAGCCGATCAAGAATTTAAGACGATTAAATTATCTGACTATCGGGGTCAATATGTTGTCTTGTTCTTCTATCCGTTGGACTTCACCTTTGTCTGCCCCACTGAAATCACGGCCTTTAGCGATCGCGCTGAAGAATTCAATACCATCGGCGCTCAAATCCTCGGCGTGTCGGTGGACAGTGAATTCTCGCACCTCGCTTGGATTCAAACCGATCGCAAATCGGGCGGGATCGGAGACTTAAACTACCCTCTGGTTTCGGATATCAAAAAAGAAATCAGCACCGCCTACAACGTCCTCGACCCCGATGCGGGTGTGGCGCTGCGCGGGTTATTCATCATCGATAAAGATGGTGTGATTCAACACGCCACCATCAACAACCTATCCTTTGGTCGTAGCGTGGATGAAACATTGCGTACCCTGAAAGCGATTCAGTACGTTCAGTCTCATCCAGACGAAGTTTGCCCAGCCGGTTGGCAACCCGGTGACAAGACAATGGTTCCCGACCCCGTCAAGTCGAAGGTGTTCTTCGCCGCTGTGTAGCAATCAAGTGGCTCTAACCTTCTCCTGACAAACCCCCCTGAACAAGGGGGGTTTGGAGGAGTATTATATTCGAGACATGAGTCAGCGTGAAGCAAATCGGCGTACAGCAAACAAACTTCCCATCAAGCCGACTGAACCCCCAAGAGTTAACAAAAGCAACGGCAGCAGCAATATCTGAATCGGATTGGGTTGTGCGCCACTAGCGATATATTGGATAAAATCTGGCCCCGTCGTCAGCAAATTGGCGAGAAACATTTGAACGCTGGTAATCAAAACCCAGGCAATCATCGCGCCGAGAACCCCAAAAGTCATCCCCTGCAAAATAAACGGCAGATAAATCCAAGAAGTCGTGGCTCCCACAAGCTGCATAATCTCAATTTCCCGGCGTCGTGCCATCACAATCAAACGAATCGTAGTTGTGATCACCGCAACGGCTGTCAGAGTCAGAAGACTAATAATGGTCAGGCTCACCCAGCTCAAACCCTGATTGAGCTGTTGCATCCGTTGGATTACCTCATCCATATATTGCACCTCATCGATCCCCGGTATCTGAGCCAGTTGCTTAGCGATCATTGGCACATGCTGGGAGGCTTGCGCTTTAACCTTCAGTTCATCGACAAGGGGATTTCCTTCCAATTGCTCCGTCGCTGCCTCGATATCCGAAAGACCCATTTCCTTGACCAAAACGGCCCAGGCTTGCTCTTTGGAAATCGCTTTCACATCCGTGACATGAGGCAGTTGGGCAACTAGAGGTATAACCTGTTCTACAGGTGCGCCTGGATCGAGGTAGACAGAGACTTCCACCGGACTCCCGAACTGGTTGAGCAATCCCTCTAATTTCCAAGATGCCTGTAAACTCATACCAAACAGAAACAACAAAACAGTGACGGTGCTAACCGCCGCCCAATTCATCCAACCCCCGCGCCGTAAACCCAAAAGAGTTTCGCGCAGGAGGTAATCCAGTTTTGTGAGAAATTGGAACATTCTTCACTTTCGCGCCTCATAATACATTGATGATGGCCAGACAAAAATGGCCACAAAACTAATAGCTGGGTGGGGAATCACCCCAGGTTCAAAGGCCGAGAGCTGTTAGTATTGAGGTAAAGTACACTGTTACAAATAGCTGTTCCTACGAGTCCTCCCCATGACTGCTCAACTCCTCGTTGAAAAGAAAAAATTAGAGAATCCACCGCTAAAGATTCATTATCTGGGCGATCGCGTCTTACGTCAGCCGGCCAAGCGGGTTGCTAAAGTAGACCAAAGCATCCGGCAGGTGGCTCAGCAGATGCTGCAAACCATGTACAGCGCTGATGGGATTGGGCTTGCCGCCCCTCAGGTTGGGATTCACAAGCAAATCATTGTCATCGACTGCGAACCGGATAACCCTGATAATAAACCTCTGGTTTTAATTAATCCAACGATCAAACGTTTTGGTAGCAAGCTGTGCGATGCCCAAGAAGGGTGTCTGAGTATACCGAATGTTTACTTGGATGTGATGCGCCCCGAAGAAGTGGAGGTGGCTTACAAAGATGAGAACGGACGTCCTCAAACCTTAAAGGCGGATGGACTTTTAGCTCGTGCGATTCAGCATGAGATGGATCACTTAAATGGCGTGATGTTTGTAGATCGCGTGGAGAATGGTCTAGCTTTGACCGAAGAACTGAACAAGCACGGTTTCTCACCCCAAGCCGTCAAACCCCTCGCTTAGCTTATTGCCTCAAAACCAATGATGACACCAAAAAGCGGTCTGTTTTTGGGGAGTTCCTGCGTGGCCGCGATCGCGGCTGTCGGTTCAATATTTGAACTTTCTTCGGGAAACCCCCAGTTGGGAACTTTAGTCACGGGAATTATACTAGCGGCTAGTGTTCCTTTGACGGGATTATTTTTCTATGCAGCAGTTCGGGATGCCAGGGCAAATCAGTAAAGCCATTAGTTGTTAGTCGTTAGTTGTTAGTCGTTAGGAACGAGTCGCTATTCCCTAGTCGTTTTCCTAATCACCCCGCCTCCAATACTCACTAACCATAACCACTAACTACTAACTAATGACCGATCAAGTTTATCGCGCATTTCTGCGACAGCTGTCCACAGGTGGTGCAGCAACGCTGCTTCTTCCCCCCTACCACTTGTCTGACAGTCAAGAGACGGTCATTGGGCGTGAAGCAAGCTGCCACATTAGCTTAGAACCCAATCTCTATTTGAGCGTATCGCGGCGTCATGTTGTGATTCGTCCTGTGTCTTTTTTGGAAAATGGCTTACCCGGCTGGGAAATTTGTGACCTGAATAGTGCCAATGGCACCTTCGTGAATGGGAATTACTTACGAGGTTGTCAGTCATTGAAGACCGGCGATCAGATTGAGTTGGGTCAAAATGGCCCTATGTTCATTTTTGAGTATCAGTTCAACTCCAGCTCCAGTCCCACACCTCTTCATTCACCCCCTCAACCCACTCAGTTCACTGTTGCCGCCCGTCCGCCTGTGACTCCAGTGGGTAGTGCAGGCAAACCCAAGCCCGATTCTGTCACGTTTACCCAACTGTTTCCCCTCGCTTCCACAGGGCGGGATTTAAAACAGAAAGCCTTCTTGGTACCGGGCATTGTCACGGTGCTTTTTGTGGTGTTGATGTTTGCCGCCGTTGGTCAACAAGATGTTTTTAACGTGCTGCTTGCTACCTATTTAGCCGGGGCCGCTTATTTTTTTATCTACCGACTTTGTGGTAAGTCTAAACCTTGGTGGGTCTTACTGTTGTGTGCAGCTTTGACCAGCTTAATTTTAATCGGGCCGCTTTTGCCGCTGTTTATCACTATTTTTCGCGACATTCTGCCGGGGAGCTTACCCAATGAGGGGGAAGAGGTGAGCTTAATGTCCCTACTCATCCGCATGTTCTTTGGGGCAGGATTGATGGAAGAGTTACTCAAGGCATTGCCAGTATTGGGAATATATGTTATTGGACGATTACTTTATTCCCCTTTGCGAGAACGCATTGGCATTTGGGAACCCTTGGATGGCATTCTCTTAGGCGCGGCTTCTGCTGTGGGCTTTACCCTGATCGAAACCTTAGGGCAGTATGTTCCCGGCATTATTGATAATGTAACCCTGCAAGCCGGTGAAGCCGCCGGTCAGATTTCCGGATTGCACTTGCTCATCGCCCGGATTCTCGGCTCGATTGTTGGACACCTGTCTTACAGTGGTTACTTGGGGTATTTTATTGGGTTAAGTGTCCTCAAGCCCACTCAGGCGTGGCAGATTATAGGCTTTGGTTATATTTGTGCCTCCTTTCTCCATGCTCTGTGGAATACAACCGGATTTGTCAGTCCCGTACTCTTGGCGGTGGTGGGAGTTTTATCCTACGCCTTTTTGGCAGCGGCAATTCTCAAGGCGAGGGCACTTTCACCGACGCGATCGCAAAATTTCGCCACTCGCTTTTTTGGTGAGGAGTAGTTGGGAATAGGTAATATCAAGTCCGGATAATGACTTACGATTAAGCCCCTAGTTGAGTCCACCAATGAAAGCCTGTTAAACCTCGAATCAAATCTTGCTATTGCAATATAGATTGGCAACGACGAAATAAAACTTCCTCCAAATCATCAAGTATTTCAAGTGAACGATTGGTTAGTCTTGTAGGGCTGGAGTGCGCTCCAGTGCTGCTCGATCCCAATGCCCTAAATTTGCCGCTGCTTCATAGGTGCTTTGGAAAAAAGCAAGGAGTACCACATCTGGATCGTCAGCTTGTCTCACTACTTCATAGGGCAAGATAAACTCTTGCATCTGTGAGCTGTAAAATGCCTCTGTGGGTTGGATAGGGTAATCTCGAAACCCTTCCGGTGCAGGGTAAGCGTAAGCGTAAAAAACAGGCTCTACAACTGAGCCACCACCTGGCCAAAAGCCGCAACTACTGACTTCGTGCGAATAGGCTTCTCGTGTTACCCAATCTGCCATATTTGGAACTCCACCGGGATGTTCTGGTGCACGACGACCAGAGAAACGGGTCACAGCGAGGTCAAAGCTGCCCCAGAAGAAATGTACAGGACTAGATTTACCCATAAACCGTGAACGGAATACGGTCATAACCCGGTCTACTTGCACGAGAATTCGCCAGAACCGTTGTGCATATTCTGGATCATAAGCTGCATGTTGATAGTCCTGGTCGAACGGAATCGGGTCTGCCACTTCTTGCGGCATCGTCCAGATTCTGACTTCGATACCAATTTCGCTCAGTGTGGATATCATAGTTTGGTAAAAATCCGCAACAGAGCGAGGAGCCAGTGCAATTCTTTTAGTAATGCCGTCGCTGGTGTCAATCTGTAATTGATGATCGAGAAAATCAAAGCTAATTTGAAAGTTGCGAGTTTCGTAAGGGATGGAAGCAGTTGTCAGTCCACGTGGCGTTACATAGAGAGTAGACTGCCACCAGTGATTAAGTTTAGGAGTTAGTGCTAACCGAATTTTACCGATGATTTGTGTCCATAAATGGAGGGTTGCATACGTATCCTGCCAAGCTGCTAGTGGCAAACTGGGCCAAACGATGTCAGCGGGAGTACCTTGAACAGAAACTGCCATAAGAAACCTCCATTTGAGGAAAATATATGAAGATACGGGAAGAGAGTCTAGTTAGAATCAGAATTGCTTCAATAGTCTTTTCCCTGCTCATCTACAAAACACCATACCCACTGTTCTCCCAATTCAGCCGAACTAATCACTGGATGCCCCGTTGCCTCATAATGACGGCGAGCATGTTGATGCTCAGAAGAGTCACAACACAGCATTTTTCCACAGGTTTGGCAAATGCGTAGGTGTACCCAGCGGCTGTTAATTTTAATGCACTCTTCACAGCGAAACACTGGATAGGTTGCTTTAGAAATCAGGGTTTCCGCAGCCAGATCGTTAAGATGTTGGCAGGTCATAGGGTTTTGAGTTGGTGGACAATAGCCTTATGATTCATTAACTCAGTTCATTTTACGATCATCTACAAATAATCTCGATTAATCACTGTTTATTAAACGTTTTTTAAGTCTGAAAAATCAAGGATTTGGTTGGTTTAACTCAGCGATTTCTTGGCAGAGAAAATATCAAGGAAAACAAAAAAATCACCTTTTTTCAATGGGGTTAAGAGCCTTAAACCTTATACCGCAATGCTTTTAGAGTCTTTGTCACTCCCTGAAAAATGCACAACAAATTACCCATCCGTTCCTCCTTGTAACAAGGGTATCTGAATCACAAATTCTGTGCCTTGCCCCAATTGACTATAGCAACGCAGCTGACCCCCGTGTTTTTCCACGACAATTTGATAACTAATCGATAATCCCAAACCTGTACCCGTTCCCAAGGGTTTTGTAGTAAAAAATGGGTCAAATAGTCGTTGCTTAACATCCTCCGTCATTCCTGGGCCATTGTCAGCAATACGGATCGCGACTTCATGGTCATTGACCAGTTCCGTGCAGACTCTAATAAAGCTAGGATTGGTTGTGATTTCTGCCAGTGTTCGCTTCTGATTTTGCTCATCAATGGCATCGATCGCATTGACGAGTAAATTCATAAACACTTGGTTGAGTTGTCCGGCATAACACTCAACGAGTGGCAAGTTGCCATACTCTCTAATCACCTGAATTTCAGGATGCTTCCCCGAAGCCTTCAAGCGGTTTTGCAGAATCATCAGGGTACTATCCAGCCCCTCGTGCAGATTGATCGCTTTGACTTCTGCTTCGGCAATGCGGGAGAAGTTGCGTAGCGCTGCGACAATCTCACAAATGCGTTCGGCTCCCAGCTTCATGGAATTTAGAAGTTTAGGCAAGTCTTCCACCAGAAAATCCAGGTCGATCATCTCAATTTCCGACTGAATTTCTGGCACGGGTTGAGGATAGTGCTGTTGATAAAGCTCGACTAAACCCAAAATATCTTGAGTGTAGCCACTGGCATGAACAAGATTGCCATAAATAAAGCTGACGGGGTTATTAATTTCATGCGCGACGCCAGCGACTAATTGTCCAAGACTGGACATTTTTTCGCTCTGTACCAGATGTCCTTGGGTATTTTGTAGTTCAATTAAAGCTTGCTCCAGTTGTTTTGCTTGTGACTGTGCTTGTGCCGTGGCGCTGCGACTTTGCTGGTAAAGTTCGGCTTGTTGAATCGCGATCGCAAGTTGAGCCGCAACTGCATAGATTAATTCCACTTCCCAGTCTTGCCAATGGTACGGATGCATGTTTTTCACTAAACCCAGACTGCCCCAAACCGAGTCGCCAAAGTGTAAGGGTACGAGTAACCAAGCGCCTGGAAAGGTTTTTGCATAGTCTTGATTAATCGGGTGTTCACAGGTATCAGTATCGTGAATTCTCACGATTTCTAATCGCTTGAGTTGGGAGGCAAGCGGATTATTTTCATCGGGAATTTTGATTCCGAGTGCGACTGGCAAGTCAAGGGATTTCCGATATTCGGATACAGTTAACCACAGCTTTTGTTCCGGCAAGTATTGCACGATGTGAGCGTAGTCTACTTCTACAAGAGAGCCAATCTCACGAACAGCTGTGGCAAAAATTGTCTCTAAGTCTAAAGAACTGCGAATCGCTTGAGTGAGCTGATTGAGTAACTGTTCTTGTAAGAAATGGGATTTCGCCTGTTCATACAATTGGCTATGCTGAATCGCGATCGCCGCTTGAGCCGCCAAGGCTGAGAGCAAGTCTATTTCCCATGACTGCCATTGTCGGGGTTCACAACAGTGATGGGCAACGAGGAGTCCCCACAATTGATTGTTGCTCACAATGGGTACGACGAGGTTGGCTCTAACCTGGATCTGGGCGAGTAAATCAAGATGACAGGGGTCTAGATTGGCGGCATAAATATCTTCGACAGCCAGAACCCGACCTTGTTTGTAAGGTAAGACATACTCTTGTTCAAAACAAGGGTCATAGATGTTCCGTCCCAGAATAGAGAAGCAACTGGACGCTACAGATTCCACAACGACATTCCCACTCCAGTTTGGCTGGAAACGGAAAATAATCACCCGATCCGTCTGAAGCACTTGTCGCACTTCAGCCACGGTGGCATTGAGAATCTTCTCCAACTTTAGAGATCGACGAATGCGTCCTGCGATCGCTCCAATTAAACGCTCTCGTTGAAACTGCTGCCGTAGTGCTTCTTCGGTTTGTTGGCGTTGAATGATTTCGGCTTGAGCCTGCTGATATAGCTCAGATTGCTGAATGGCGATCGCGGCTTGGGTGGACAGGCTCTTGAGTAAATCGATTTCCAATGCCTGCCACTTCCGGGGTGCGCTACACTGCTGAGCCACCAGCAACCCCCACAATTGTTCTT
The DNA here is from genome assembly GCA_039962225.1 of Microcoleus sp. AS-A8. Lineage (NCBI taxonomy): Bacteria > Bacillati > Cyanobacteriota > Cyanophyceae > Oscillatoriales > Microcoleaceae > Microcoleus > Microcoleus sp. AS-A8. Next base: position 248,542 of record JAMPKV010000009.1, on the reverse strand, counting down.
CGTGGACAATGGGGACGACGAGGTTCGCTCTTACCTGAAACTGAGCCAGTAGCTCGCGATGACAAGGAGCCAATGTGGCGGTATAAATATCCTCTACTGCTTGAATTCGCCCTTGTTGGTAAAGCTGGATATAGCTTTGTGCCAGGTAGTGATCGTTGATTACCGTTCCTGACATGGGTATCCATTCACCGCCAACCGATTCCACAACCACCACGCCACTGCCATCAGCACGGAGGCGGAAAATCAGTACGCGATCGCACTCCAGAAATTGCCGCACTTCGGCAACTGTGGTGTTGAGAATTTCCTCCAGGTTCAACGACTGATGAATGCGTCCTGCAATTGTCCGAATGAGCTGCTCCTTCAAAAATTGTTGTCGTAGCGCTTCTTCGGCTTGCTTGCGTTCCGTAATATCTCTTGTCGTAATCGCTATCCCATCTGCAAAGGGAATGACCTGATGATGTAACCATGAGGCCGTAATTCCCGCTTTGGAAATGGCAAACTCTTCCTCCAAAACTTCTCTGGTTTCTACAACCCGAACGTATTTCTCAAAAAATCCTGCGGTGCGATTAATGGGGAGCAATTCGCACAAGTTCTTGCCCAAAACTTCCGCTTTAGACATCGAAATCAGCTTCTCGCCGTTCGAGTTGATATCAATAAAAGCAAAGTCCTCAATACATCCGCTTTGATCTCGCACGCTCTGAAATACAAAGCACGAATCTAAACTTCCCTCCATAGATGCTCTGAACCGTGCCTCGCTCTCCTGTAGCGCCTCAATCAAGGCAACTTCTGTTTGTAGGCGTTTATTAATCTCACGAGAGAAGGCCCAGTTATGTTCTTCGCCATTACATTCTAGATAGTTGAATTTAATCTGGGCTGGCTGGCGCTGAGTCATATCCTCGAAAATATACAGGCGTCCTCGGTAATGCCCAGATTCATCTCGGATTTGCGCCGAAAAGCGTCGGATAGTACGCCCATCTACAAAGTAAATTTCATCCTCAACAACGCATGGGTTGTTCTCACTTTGCAAGGCTTGGTACAACTCAGCCAATGCCACCACATCCATGACCAGAGGTAAGCACTTGGAAATGATATCGTTGTTTTTAAGCTCACCCCGCCGCATCGGGTCTTCCAGGTGTTCGAGACCCCAAATTTCGCAGAAGCGGTGGTTAAAGTAAAGAATTGCATCAGTACGGTTGTCTACGACGTAAAAGGCCAAAGGAGATGTGCTAAGTATCATTCGTAGCATCTCTTCTTGGCTGCAAACGTCCTCTAAAGAACGCTCAAAATTCTTCTCGGCTAACGGCTCATCCGTTTGGTCGATTTGCTTGGGGGAATGGTTAGTTGGCTCAACGTTAAGATAGAAACTTGCTTCAGACTTTGGCGCTGTTTCCTCGTTGGGTTTGTACGACGTAATCTCTTCACAAACGAGGCTAATAATTGGATTAGATTGGGTTCCAGGAACTAAGCAAGCACTCGCTTTTGCCGATAAGAGGCTACCATTTTGATGCACTAGCCGGAGTTCCCATTTCCTAATCGGATTAGCTTGTTGCTGTAAGCCAGCTAATTGGGATTGAAATATAGCTTGGTCTTCTTGTTCAATTACGGGCACAATTGATTTTTGGGTTAAGTCTGTAACCCTATACCCCAAATAAGCCGCACCGAACTGGGTAACAGCCAGAATCCTACCTGTCGAGTTGAGAGAGAAGCCAATGCAGGGAAGGCTCTCATATAACGTCTGAAACCCCTCTAATCGAGGATTGTTTTTATATAGAACTTCGTCTTCTTCAATCTGCCGCTTTTTAGTATTACAATTAACCGGCTGAGACTGTCTAAGGTCAGCTTTTTTCCTCAAGTGACTCATGCCAATTATTCAATCATGTATTTAACTTATTATTTAAAATCATAGCTTTCAAATTATCCATTTTTTATGAAGATTTAAATAATGAATTTTTCTGAATAAGTCTAGATTTTGTACCTATCTGTGACTAGTTTTTTTTTTAATCTCACAAATTTAAAGCCGTATAAATATAAATAATAACAATTTAATATCCCCAAAAAATTATAGCCACTTTTGGCTAATTATTTTTTGCTTTAGGTGGATTTGAGCGCGATTTCTAGGGCTGTTTAAAATCCAGCGTTGGCGTAAAGCTAGCGTAACCAGAACGGCTAGCGTTATCGTTATTCCCGCTCCCTCTAGGAAGTAGCCCCGCTGAGCAACGGCAAATCGTAGTCTAGGGAGTAAAAGTACTCATGAGCTACATTCACCCGGCGAACTACTAGGAAGCCCCTTTCAAGAGCGCTCAATCCTTTTAGCCCTAGACTACTCAGTGTAAAATCTGTACCGAAAGGGTAAAGTTCCTGGCTACAGGGTCTGTATTCGTCAAAAATAATACAAAACTAAAAACCAATGGCACTAATATTTCAATAAATTAAAGAATATTTTTAAAATTTAAGAATTGTGTGATTATATACTCCTAAGAATAAAATAGTTTGTTTACAAAGCACCAAGAAAATATTTGAGATCGCGCTTCCTAGCCGGGGAACGCAGATACAGATGGCTGAGTCTGTTACCGTTGAGGGGTATTTGGCAATCGGCTGTGCGAGAGTGAGTGCCAAAACAGCCCTTAACTCATTGTCCTGACTCGCGCAAAATGATAGATATGCTAAAGCCTTAATCCTAACGCTCTCAAAATCGCCCTAGAGAGCCTTTGTCGCCATGATGGAGATCTCGCCATGAAGCTCAAATTTCTCACGACTGCCGCCCTGTTAACCACAACGAGTCTAAGTGTACTAGGCGATACGCTAGCCCCGCTTTCCGCCAAGGCGGAAAACCTACAACACATCCAACAGTTATTGTCAACCAAACAGTGTCCACAATGTGAGCTGAGTGGCGCAGGTTTAGTGTTGGCTGACTTGGCAGGCACGAACTTGAGTGGGGCCGATTTGAGCCGTGCCAACCTCAGCCGTGCCAATTTGATGGGGGCGGACTTGAGTGGGGCGAACCTGACGGGGGCTTCTCTCAATGGAGCCAATCTCAGTGGGGCGAACCTCAGTGGTGCCACTCTCAATAGTACCGACCTGAGAGATGCAATTCTCAGCGATGCCAAATTATTTGGTACTAGCCTGAGAACCTCTTATATTCAAGGAACCATGGGTATTCCTCAGTACGCAGGAACCCCTGAAGACTTCTACGCTTGGGGTGTTGTGGAGTCACAAAGAGGAAACTACAAAGCGGCGATCGCCAATTATAATCAAGCTCTAACTATCAAGACTGACTTTGCGGCGGCTTTCTTGGCTCGGAGTGTCTCTCGCTTCAATCTAGGAGACTACAGAGGAGCCACTCAAGATGCCCAGGTAGCAGCGACTCTCTTTTCTGTCCAACAGAACCCACTAGGCTATCAAACCGCACAGAACGTTGTTAAGGGTATAGAAATTGTCCAGAATCCGCCGAAAGCTCGCAGTAGAGGCCCTTCGATCGGTGACTTTTTCGTCTCCGTCGGTTCAGTGCTGTTACAATTAGTTTCTTTCTTTTGATCGGCTCCCATGCCAAACTCTGAACGCAAAGGTAGTCCCTTAGGATAGAAGGGTCACGATTCCAGGTGTCAATCGCCTAAGCCTTGTTAGGATCGATTATATTACTACTTCTTAACTATTGGGTATGTCATCCACTTCAACTCCATTACCAGATTCCCTCGCCCGAATTGTGGAGCGCTTTGGGCGTCGTACTAATCCCAAGCAACGTTATGAGCAACTGCTCTGGTATGCCAAACGGCTTAAAGAAATGCCAGAAGACGATAAAACACCAGAAAACAAAGTTCCTGGCTGTACCTCCCAGGTTTTTATCACCGCCAACCTGGAAGATGACAAAGTTTGGTATCAAGGAGACTCAGATGCTCAGTTAGTGAAAGGCTTAGTAGCTCTGTTGATTGAAGGCTTGAACGGACTAACGCCGGACGAAATTCTCCAAATCTCTCCTGACTTCATCCAAGATACGGGTCTGAATGTAAGTTTGACGCCTTCGCGTGCGAATGGATTTTATAACATCTTTCAGACCATGAAGAAAAAAGCACTCGGCTTCAAGCTGGGAGCTTCTTCCCAAGCACTGAGCTAATTCTTGCCAAAGACTTAAGTTTTTGCCCTCAGAATGATGGCGTCGAGTTGGGAATCATGCCCTCTCTACACAAACAAAGTAACCCATTGAATCTAAAGTGTTTCCCTGCCGCCTTTGAGGAGCGCTCCTGCCGCTGCTTGTAGAGAGCCGTAGGTTATTTCGGGTTGACCGTTGATATAGTATTGGCCCTCTACCGATTCGCAGATATTACCGACGACCAGACCATCAGCGCCGTAAACAGCCAATAGTTGCTTAATTTGCTCGGATTGAAAACCTTGGAGCGTTTGGGTCCAATGACTTTCATCCACTGAGCCAATTCTAATTGTTTCTTCCATGTAATCGACTCCTATGAGAAATTTAGACTGAATGAGAGAGTAGGCGACAGACAATGTTTTAACACAGCTACCACAGACGGGCAACGACTCATCATCCGTCAACAGTGCCTTGCGGGATTATAACTTTTCCCTGGCGAATAGAAATGTCTCAAGTTCGACATTTGCAGACAGACAAGACAACAAGCGGTATTTTACAGATCTGTCCTACAAGCCGATCATCAGGAAATTACAGAGCGATTTTCAGCCAACTCATTGATTGTGTCATTGCCAGGAGCCAAAGCAGAGCTACTTTTTAGGTACTTTGCCGTGCAATGGACGACAGGCGTAATTTTGGTCTGAACAGGTAGCTGACTCCTTGGGCCAATAAATTATTTTTGTAGGGCAGACCTCTGGTCGGCCTAAGGGGTCGTACACTCAAGAGGCCAACCCCACAAATATATGATTTCTGCCACCGTTTAGGATGCACCCGTTCTGCGCTTAGAAAAGCAGGGCGTTCAATACAACCTAGTCCCAAGCTGGGACAGACACATCTTCTCCACCAATGCCGATTCCTGTATTAAATATTTCGGCATCGCTAATGTTCAGCTCTTCCATGGATGCCCCATGCACATTAGCATCATAAATCTTGGCGCTAGTCAAATTCACCCGATTAAGATTGGCTTTTTGAAAATTGGCATTGGTGAGCAACGCTGAGGTTAAGTTAGCGCCTGTCATGTTAGCCTGAGTGAGATCCGCACCTTCGAGGTTGGCGGCTGTGAGATTGGCTCCTTGCAGATTGGCTTCTCTTAAGTCTGCACCAATCAAATGTGCGCCCTGAAGATTCGCGCCTGACAAATCACACTGAACACATGCCCCTGTTGACAATAGCTGTTTGATATGTAGCGGATTTTCAGCTTTGACTGGGTTAGTGAACCATAGCGGAGCTAGCACGCTTAGGGTTGCTAAGAGCTTGAGCTTCATAATTTTCCCCTTTTGGAAGTAATATAGTATTCCGTTCTTTGCCTCACTCTTTCATTATCTCACTCCAATCCTTGAAAAGCATTGATTTACCCTACAGGCTCGTTGTGATGGCACAAATAGTCTTTAAGTGACGAGATGCTGTTGGGTTGCGAGATCTGGATCACCAAGCCTTTTTTTACATTTTTTCAAAAAATATACCCTTTGGGAGATTGCCAAATTTTAGTTCTTTAAATTAGCGGGTTGTCACGAGGGGAAGCCCAAGCCCTGATTGTTCTTACTTCCGGTTAAATCGGATTGCATGACTTGTCGAAGGAGTTCATCATTATCATCTAAGACTGACAACAATTGCTCCAGGGGCACCTTCATTTTCTGCTCTAAAATTTTAAGATTTAGTAATGTATTTCTCGCGTCAGCTTCAGATAAATTAAATCTCTTGATAAGACGATTAACCTCTAAAAGCTCGACCCTTACTGTCATTTGAGTAAATTCAGATAATCGTTCGGGAATACGGTCAATTTTTTCGGGTGTTGCTCCGTTATCGTAGAAATGAATACCTTGGGGATCTACAAAGAAATCTTCAAACGGTTTAAATCCTTGGTCTAAAATCATTTGCACCGCTTGGATCGCTTCAGGTGGGGATGAACCTAAACCCACATAAACCATAAACCAAGCGATCGTTGGATGGGTTGAACAGCCAAGAGCTCGCTCCAGCTCTTGAGCAATGTGAATGAGCAGTTGGCTAGCCATTTCCCCTCTCAAGGATTCTGGCTGTTTTGCAGGAATGACATAAATTGCTTGTTTGAGGAGTGGGTTGAGAGTGGATTGATTCCGATTAAGGATGGCTGTCACCACGCTTGAAATGAATTCAGACCACTCTTGAGGGCTAACATTTGTTGCTTGAGTACTCATTGGATGCCAATCTTAGCCTTGGAGAAATATTGTCCAATTTATCTGGCTTATAAAATAAAAAGAATCACCCCCAATCGAGTTGACCAGCCTCATCAATTTTTGGGAAAACTCATACAATTGATCGAAACGATGAGTAGCCCCACAGAAATGCTGACACAATGGGAATGTCTTTTGAAAAATTTAGGTGAATGGCACGGCTCATTTACCCGCTTCTCACCCCAGGGGGAACAGTTAGACGATACACCGACCGTGGTGAGCTTGGCAGGATTGAATAATCATCAAACGATTCGTCAGATTGTCCGCTATCTCCCACCCGCTCAGGCGGTAAACGAAACAGTTCTAGAATATAGTTCTCTCAATCGCAGTATCCTGTTTTTTGAAAATGGCGCTTTCTCCCAAGGCTCGATTCAGTGGGGGCCGTTTTCAGAATTTGGGGCAGAATTGGGTTTAATTGAGGGAGATCGTCGTTTGCGTCTGGTGCAGTTATTCAACAAAGACAGTCAGCTAGCGCAGCTAACATTGATTCGGGAAAAGCTGGCGGATACAGAGGCTCCAGAACGCCCACCGCTCACGTTGGAACAGTTGTTAGGAGAATGGCAGGGAGAGGCGGTGACGATTTATCCGGACTGGCGATCGCCTGACATCTATCCCACTCATCTCGAAATCCAGCATGAAGAAAGTGATTACGCGCAAGGCAGTACCAAAGGCGATGATTTCCAAGGGGCAGCGAGCGATCGCATTGTACAACAGCTCACGTTTGGCACCGGGGCGTCAGCTCGCACCATCCGTTCTACGGCTAGAGTGAATGGCTCAGTGCTGCACTTCGACGAAAGTCCCCTACCAACACAAGTATTGCTGCTACCGGATGGAGCCTCTGCCAACTGCCCATTGCACATCAAACCAGGTCACCGTTTTGTGCTAGAGGTGGGTTGGCTGTTGCAACCGGATCGGCGTCAGCGCTTGGTACGCAGTTACAGCGACAAAGGGGAATGGATCAGTCTGACTTTGGTCACAGAACACAAAGTGACAACAGGGTCGTGAATCCTTGCTGCCTAGGCGTTGGCAAAATGAAGTTTGCTCCTATTCGACTGGAGCTATCGTTGAGCTATTGAGAATATAGAATTCTTTATTATCCTTATTTCCTATTCCCCGAAAGGGCGTAGCGTGATACTTCACCGAAAGCCTGTGAGTCTTCTGAAGTGTATTCAGAGTAGACCTTGGATGGGGACGGTTCCGACTTGGATCGTGCTTTTGTACTCGCTCTGGAACGCCAACGGCTGTATTGCGAATTGAGCAAGGTTAATACTCTAGGCAAACAGATGCAGACTATTGTGCTGATCAGCGTCATCACTAAACTCTCAATCCAGCTTGTATTCATAGCCGCTACCGTTGAAAAGATGTATAGGAAATTAAGGTTTCCTATTTGTTAAGTATGAAGGCAAACTCTTGCCATGGAATATCTTAAATGGTTTGAATTACTTTTGGCTACGATAAGCTTTTCTCAAGATAAGATTTGTGACAGATAACCGACCTTAGTTGAAATCATGGAACCCCCAATTGATCGTATCAAACTCTCTCAATCCGCTAAAGACCAACTCACCAAACTCAAGCGCCTGACCAAAATCGACCAATGGAACATTCTCTGCCGTTGGGCGTTCTGTCGTTCTCTTGCCGAACCCACCATCCCTTCTCCAGTACCGATTATTACAGATAGTAATGTTGAAATGTCGTGGCGAGTGTTCGGTGGCGAAATGTCCGATATTCTCCTCATCGCCCTCAAACAACGCTGTCATAATGATGGTTTTCCTCTGGACAAAGAAACTCTGGCTACTCAATTTCGCCTTCATCTGCATCGCGGTATTGGTTACTTAGCGGGCGACCCTAATATTAAGAAAATTGAAGACTTAATTGCTATTGCCTTGCCGTTTCAAAGCTGAGACTTCACTCTTATCAGCAGTTTTAAGTCTGTTCGCAGCCTTGCTGAGATTTTGAGCCGTCAGGCATAGTGACACCACATAGATTAGAACCCTTAAAATCAGCACTCTCTAACTTAGCACCGCTCAGGTTGGCACTCTTGAGGTTAACATTCACAATACGAGCTGACTTCAGGTTGGCACCACTCAGATTAGCATTCCTGAGGAAAGCCTTATTCAAGCCAGCATTGCTCAGGTTAGCACCACTTAGATTGGCATCCTCTAGATCGACAAGCTCCAGGTCGGCACCGCTTAGATTAGCAGCACTCAAGTTAGCATTAACTAAGAAGGCACGATCCAAGTGAACACCACTTAAGTTAGCATCTTTCAAGTTGACACCATTGAGATTGGTATAGACATTAATTTTTTCCTCACCCTTTCGATACGAATCACTCCCTAAATCAGCACCACTAAGATTGGCACCCTCTAAATTGGCACCCATAAGCCAGCTTGCCCTTAGTTTCGCATTGCTCAGGTCAGCCTTTTTCAGATTGGCAAACCCTAAGTAGGTAAACGTGCCGTCGTGAAGGTTCAGGTCAGCACCACTGAGATTAGCACCTTCTAAATTGGCACCCCCCAAATTGGCACCCCTCAGTTGTACGTTTTTGAGATTAGCACCCTTCAAATTGATACCTGCCATTTTGGCATTCACCAGCTTGACGCCTTCGAGATTCACACCCTCCAGTTGGGCATTATCCAGCCTGGAATTGATTAAATTGACACCTTCGAGATTGACACCCACCAGTTGGGCACCTCTGAGAGTGGCATCCTGTAAAATAGCCCCCTTGAGGTTAGCTCCCTCCAAATTCGCATCCTTTAAATTGGCATTCTTTAAATTGGCACCCTCCAAATTTGCGCCCTTCAAGTTAGCTCCCATCAAATCTACATTCCTTAGGTCACACTTGATGCAGGCGTTGGTGTTCAATAATTGCTTAACGTGGTCAGGATTTGCAGCTTTAGCCGCAGCAGCTAAGCAAAGCGGAGTGAGAAGTACGGCAGTAGCAAGGATGTTGAGTTTCATCGTAATTGAACCTTGACTAGATGGAGCTACTCGCTTGTATATCTGAACCAACGTTACTTATGCAATTTGAGTAGCGGTGAATTCCCCTGACCCGGTATAGTAACTGCAATGCTTTTGCTTGGTGTTATGGTTGCTCCAATCCCAGAAGCCCCTGAAATTGAGCGTCACAGAGCTGCGATCACCCGGACTGACCTCTCCAAACCCGTGCGATTGGCCATAGAAAGCGCAATCTTAACCAAAGATACCTCCTTCTTTGACTACGGCTGCGGTCACGGCGGCGATATTCATCGCACGCAGAACCAAGGCTATACCAGTGCGGGTTGGGACCCTTACTACCAGCGGGACAATCCCCTCATCCCCGCCGATATCGTTAATCTCGGCTATGTGATCAATGTGATCGAAGACCCCGCCGAACGCCGGGATGCCTTGCTCAGAGCATGGGAATTGACCCGAAAAGTTCTGATTGTTGCCGCCCAAGTCTTAATTGATGACCGCGCATCCGGTCAAATTGCCTACGGTGACGGCATTGTCACGCGGCGCAATACGTTTCAGAAATATTACGAACAAGAAGAACTCAAAGTCTATATTGACCAAGTACTCAGCGTCAATGCCATTCCCGTAGCCTTGGGGATTTACTTTGTCTTCCGGGATGAAGCTCAAGCGGAAAGCTTTCGGGCATCGCGTTTTCGTTCCCGCACCACGACTCCCAGAATTCGCGCCAACATTAAGCGATTTGAGGACTACCAAGAACTCCTCGCCCCCTTAATGGGCTTCGTCACGGAACGTGGACGCCTCCCCACTGCCACCGAACTCGCCAGCGTTCCCGATATTCTGGCTGAATTTGGCACCCTGCGCCGTGCCTTTCAAGTCATTTTACAAGCCACCGACCAAGGCGAATGGGATGCGATTTCCGAAAAACGCCGCCATGACATCCTGGTTTACTTGGCGCTAACACAGTTTAGCCATCGCCCCAAATTTGGCAACCTGGAAAGTGTCTTACAAAACGACATTAAAGGACTTTTTGGCAACTACAAGCAAGCCTGTGCAGCGGCTGACTTGATGCTAGTGAGTGTGGGAAACTTGCGCCTGATGGCGAATTGCTGCAAACAAAGTGCGATCGGTAAACTGTTACCTAAGGCTCTTTACGTTCACGTTTCGGCACTAGAAGCCCTAAATCCCCTGTTGCGAGTTTACGAAGGATGCGCCAGTCGCACCATTGGTCGTATGGATGGCGCGACTCTCGTTAAGTTCCACTTTAATGTACCGAAAATTTCTTATCTGTTTTATCCCAACTTTGATACAGAACCCCATCCTACTTTGCACACAAGTATGCAGATTGACTTGCGGGATTTGCAAGTGGTTTACCGCGATTACGACACTTCAGAAAATCCGCCAATCCTGCACCGCAAAGAAACTTTTGTGATGCCGGATTATCCTGATTATGAGAAGTTTGCCAAACTCACCCAACAGGAAGAAAAGTGGGGATTACTGGAGGAAACGAGCACCATTGGTACGCGCAAAGGTTGGCAAAAATGTTTGAAAGCACATTGTGCTGAAATTAAGGGACATCGTGTCTATTGGCGTAAAGATGCTGACCCTTATCGAGTTAAACTCCTAATGTCTGCCCGGAATCGTCATAAGAGTTGATTGATCATCTATGAGTACTGATCGGGATATTGTTGGTGTAAATATTTCATCCGTTTGCGCCGTTGACGTGCCTGGTGGGAAGTACGAACTCGGCGAATTAGTCGCAAGCCGAGGAAATAACTAATAATGGCACAGATGAATCCGACAAATACGCAGCCGACAAACAGAGGCCAGATAATTTCTATCCCTAACTCCTTAATATCCTTAAGATCCTCCCAAGAACGCCAATTTATATTCGTTGCAGTCTGGTCGTTGAGCAGCCATTTCCCGATATAGAAATTAAAAGCATAAATCGGTAAAGAAGTAAACGGATTACTAATCCAAGGCCCAACTAACGCTAGAATTTTATTCCCACGAAACAGAAAGGCTAGCAAAACGGCCAGAAGTGTCTGGGAACCAAAAAAGGGAAACAATCCAGCAAATACGCCACAGGCTAAACCCCGTGCCAGCGATTCTGGTTGTCCGCGCAAACGGGCTAAACGCCAATAAAAGTATTGTAAACGTCGTCGCCAAATTGGCTTAGAGCCTCTCGGCTTGCGATTGCTTTTGACCATGTGCGTTTGCCAAGCCTGCGTGTAACGCGGAGTGTGCCTGCGACTCGTGTGAGTACCAGAGGCCGCCGTTCGGGCGGCTGAGGGGGAGCGATTCGGGTGACATTCCAGGGAATATAAGGACTTCTTAGTAAACAAATCAGTAACCCTCCACCATTCCACCATGACTCTGCATTCCACCCACGGGATTGCCTGTGACACTACCCCAAAGGAGCAATTGGGAGATCGTCAAATAGGAGTTACTTTTCTACTTTAGATCAGGGATTGAGCCTATTCCTCATGCTCATGGATGAGTAAAAACGGTTAAAGCGTTCATTTTCCTAATTAAACTCAGCGCCAGAAGGTTCATTATCAAAATTTAGAATATCTATGATTGTCTAGCCCAACCATTAGTTCCCCAAGTTCTGACCCAAGTTTAAATAGAAGCTCCTGATCAGGTAATTGACTATCTTAACATAGAGAGTTAGTTTTGGCCTTCAAAGGTTATACTGTAGACCTTCAGATTCTTCGACCTTTTCTCGTTGGCTAATGAGGCAGACGTAGGTGTCGTTGAATTTTCTTTTCGGGCAAATGGAGAATAAAAAAACGTGACTCTACGGCCAAAAGTCGGCGGACTGTTAATTTGACAGTACGATTAGAGATCTAGAGGATTCATTCAGTTGGGAGTTTGGCTGGGGAGCGGATTCCGAGGCTCTAAAAGCTCACGCCTTGTAAGACTCCAACTCTGCTATTCAACGCCCAGAATAGGGTTACTCGTAATGTCAGCGATAGCGCTAGTGAGCGACTAAGGGCGCTCGTACCCTGCCATATCGCTGTGCAAAAGTTAAAAATTCTTTCTAGAGCTTGTCCCCTGGATAAATTTCGATTCGTCAAGCTGTCACAGGAAAATGGTCACATTTTTGGTGTTACAGGAGACGGTACCAATGATGCAGTGGCAATGAAGCAAGCTCATGTGGACTTGGCGATCGCAGTGGCACAGCGGATGAAAGCAGAAGAACAAGTTGACTCTTTTGTTTCTATACGAGAACTATCTCAATGGGAGACTCAACCAATAATTCTTGCTTAGGCTCTCGAATAGGCTTTATCGCTCTCAATTCAACAATCATTTCTTTCACAATATTTCTAAAGGTTTTTACTTCAAACATAATTTGCTCGGCATTCTTACCCTGATGGGTATTGGCATCTACCAATAAAATTCTTTTGTCAATCAACCAATCCCCTCTGTAACCATAATCAGCAAACCAATAATAAGGTTGTGCGAAATAACTAAAAGAGTTTAAAAAATATGGCTTGGCGTGTGTTGGGTCTTCAAAGGCATCATCGCTGGAACCATAAGGCACTCTAAAGACGGCTTTAGCGCTTGGTTTGGCAATCCTGTGGATTTCTTCCATGAAAGCTAAAGGATGATGCAAATGTTCAATCACATGACTGGCGAAAAATTCATCGATTTCATCGTTATCAAACGGTAATTTCACCTCCTGACATTTATCTAAATCTGCAATAATGTCAACCCCGCTTAAAGGAACTTTATCTAAATTAATCCAATCCGGCAAAATAGTTTTGCCACAACCTAAATTAAGTTTTTTAGTGATTTGTTTCATTTTTACAGGGTCATTCGTGTGACTAAGCTATTCCCTAAGAAAATATTATTTTACGGCTGAGATTCTCTTCAGGACGGATGTCTCACGAATTCATCTAACTTTAACGGATAAACCTCAAACCCCAAATGTTGATGATGAAAGCCCCTATTTCTATTGTGATCACCACGTATAACGGAGAGCGTTACCTCGGCGCTGCCATCAAGAGTGTCCTCTCACAAACTAGGGGTGATTTTGAGTTGTTGATTTGGGATGATGGCTCAACGGATGACTCGGTTGGTATTGCTCAGACTTATGCAAAGCAGGACAGCCGCGTTCGAGTCGTGGCGGCAGTCCATCAAGGACGAGTACGAGCACTCAAAAGTGCGATCGCACAAACCACCGGCACCTACATCGGCTGGGTAGACCAAGATGACCTGTTAGCACCAGTCGCGTTGCAGGAAACAACCGCCGTACTCGATACCAACCCAGAGGTGGGACTCGTTTACACCGATTACTTGGATATGGAGGAAAGTGGCAAGATTCGAGGCTACGGAACTCGCTGCCATATTCCCTACTCCAAAGAACGCCTGCTGTTGGACTTCATGACCTTCTTTTTCCGGTTAATGCGTCGTGAAGTCTTTGAGCAAGTTGGCGGATTGGATGCCTCAATGACCCATGTTGAGGACTATGACCTGTGCCTCAAGCTGTCCGAAACAACAGAGGTACAGCATGTTAAGAAGCCACTTTACTATTATCGTTGCCATGGGTTGAGCGTTTCCCAGAAATATCCACGACAGCAAGCTGAAAATGCCTGTTATGCGATCGCAAACGCTTTAAAACGTCGGGGACTAGCTGAGCAATTGCAGGTACAACTCGAAATCCTCCAGGATGTTCCCTTTCAGTCGAGAATTAGACTTACACCCAAACCAACGGCTGTCAGGAGTCGTAGGAGCGACTCATGCGTCGCCCATACAGAAGCTAAGAGGGGGCGATTGTCATCCCTGCGTTTTGTCGCTTGCCTATCGCCGCTTGCCCTTTGCCTTTCTCCTACATGGGTTCAATCCCAAACCATTACTCCTGCTGCCGACGGCACCAATACCAGCGTTACCTCCACGGGAAATCAATACGACATAAGCGGTGGTGCGCTTTCCAGTGATGGGAAGAATCTCTTCCACAGCTTCAACCAATTTGGACTCAACCAAAACCAGATTGCTAACTTCCTCTCTAACTCCTCCATCCAAAACATCTTGGGGCGGGTGACTGGCGGCAACCCTTCCGTGATTAACGGACTCATCCAAGTCAGTGGGGGTAACTCTAATCTTTTCCTAATGAACCCAGCCGGCATCATCTTTGGTGCAGGAGCCAGCCTGAATGTGCCTGCTGCCTTCACTGCCACCACGGCTACTGGCATGGGACTGACAACTGCAACGAACAGCGATACCAACTGGTTTAAGGCAGTTGGAACTAATAACTACGCCGCCTTACAGGGAACGCCCAGTGCCTTCGATTTTTCTGTATCACAACCTGGAAGTATTGTCAATGCAGGGCAATTAGCAGTCGGTCAAGGGCAGAATTTAACCCTCTTGGGCGGTACTGTAGTCAACACGGGCGAATTGCAAGCATCGGGTGGACACATCCTCGTTGCTGGCGTTCCGGGTTCTAGCTTAGTCCGCCTCAGCCAACCGGGAAACGTGCTGAGTTTAGAGATTCAACCTCCTAGCGCTACGAATGGCACTGTGCCAGCCTTATCGTTGCCCCAACTGTTAACGGGTGGAGGTGAGGAGACGAACACGAATCTCACAGTGAATAGTAATGGAAAAGTAGAACTGACCAATACGGGTGTCGAGATACCCACCGATACGGGTAGTACTGTTGTAGCTGGCTCTGTAGATACATCCGGTCAAATTGGTGGTAGCGTCCAGGTTCTAGGAAATAAAGTCGGTTTGTTTGGCGCGACGATTAACGCCTCTGGCATCTCAGGTGGTGGAACTGTACTAATTGGAGGTGATGAGCAGGGCAAAGGCACAGTCCCCAATGCCTCTCGCACTTATGTCAGTCCAGACTCAGTTATCTCGGCTAACAGTCTACTCAATGGCAATGGCGGTCGTGTGATTATCTGGGCTGATGATGTTACTAGCTTTCATGGCAACATCAGCGCTCGTGGTGGTGCGAATTCAGGTGACGGCGGATTTGTAGAGGTTTCGGGTAAGCAAAACCTGATTTTTCAAGGCAATGGCAATGTTGATGTTAGTGCTCCTAATGGCACTCTGGGGACATTGCTGCTCGATCCAGCGGATATTGTAATTGCGCCCGGTGCGGCGGGGACTGGAGCCAATGACGGGGAATTGGCAGATGGCAGCATTTTGTTTACGGATAGCCCTGGTGCAACCTTTACCATTTCTCAGGGTACGTTGCAAAGTCAGATTGGTGCGGTTACTTTACAAGCAACGAATAATATCACCATTACCCCTGGTGTGTCCTTAACTTTTGGTGGTGGTGCTGGTGCGATCGCATTTACAGCAGATGCGGATAACAATGGTGTCGGTTCGTTTTTGATGAATGCCGCAGACTCGATTACCGCGTTCGGGAGAAGTATAACGATTTCGGGTGCGACCATTGATGCGGGAACGATTAACACCCTAGGATTGATTACTGAAGTTAATATCACCCTCACTAGTACTGTTGGCTCAATTACAACAGCCGGTTTGATTGGATCAGGTTACAACGGTAGCAATATCACACTTTCGGCGGCGAATAACATCACCGTAACTGGCCCGATTACGTCCACAGGAGGGGTGGGGGGTTCCTTTGCAAGGACAACAGGTGGAACGGTTGATTTAAGTGCTGGCGGCAGTATTACCGTTACAGGGGCAATTAATACCTCAGCAACGGTAACAACAGATGGTGCCCCTACAGCGACGGGTGGTAATGTCAGCTTACGCACGAACACTATTGCTGGAAGCACAGGCAGGAATATTAGCTTTGCCAGTATCAACACAACTGGAACGGTAACAGGGCTGGGTTACGGCACCACCGTGACAGGACGAGGCGGCAATGTCCAAATCATTGCTAACGGATTGGTGCAGGGAACGGGGGCAGGCAATACCATTGATGCGCGAGGAGTTGCTATCTCTAACTTTGGGAATCCTGTGAATCAGGGAGGCGCGATCGCAATTACCCATGATGGAGGGCCAAATAATCTGCCGTTTGTGGTCGGGAGTGCAAGTACTAATGGTACAGCAGGAGCTATCAATAACACGAATACGGCAATTCCGACACTGAGTTCGGGGACATTTCCTGTACTGGCTAATGGTGGCGTTGCTCCTGGTACTCCCAACGCGATTACCATTACTTCCGTCAACAGCGCACCTACGCTAACGGTAAATCCACAGCTACCTGATATTCCACCCAACCAGTCCGTTACGTTTACACTGGCGGACTTAAATGCAGTTGTGGATGATACGAATGACGATATTAGGACAGTATTTATTGATGCCATTACGACTGGAACGCTAACGAGAAACAATGTTCCTTTGGGTTCAGGAGACACTGTTGCTCTAACTGATGTGTTGGTTTATACTCCACCCCCCGGTTTTACAGGTTCGATTAGTGATGTCTTGACGTTGAGGGCAAGCGATGTCGTTTCGGTTTCAGTACCCCGCTCAATCGGCATCAACGTTATACCTACACCCACACCCACACCTACACCCACACCTACACCTACACCCACACCTACACCTACACCTACACCCACACCCACTCCGTTAGAACGACCCCCTCAAGAAACTCCCCCCATCTCTTTATCGGTAGTAGGCGGCACATCGAGTTGTATTAGTTCGGGTGCTTCATTCCTAGATGGAGAGTTTACCCGTCAATTTGAAGATTACCTGGGTTCTGATGCTGATAGCAAATCTCAAGGCGACCCCTGTCAGGTTCTTGCCAGTATCGAGCAGGATACAGGTGTAAAACCAGCGCTGATCTATGTCAATTTTGTCCCTCAGGCTTTAGAGCAAAGCGATCGCAAGAGCGACGAGTTGGAATTGCTGCTAGTTACAGCCAAAGAACCACCCCTTCGCAAACGGATATCGGGCACGACGCGCGATCGAGTGCTGAAAATCGCTCAAGAATTCCGCAGCAACGTTACTGATTCCAGAAACCGTCGTGGGTACTTGGCTTCATCCCAGCAACTTTACAAGTGGATCGTTGCGCCTTTGGAGGCAGATTTACAAGCCAGAGGAGTTCAAAACCTCGCCTTCCTGATGGATACTGGGCTAAGAGCGATACCGATAGCGGCGCTCAACGATGGGAAAAACTTCATCATCGAGCGCTATAGTGTGGGTCTAATGCCCAGTCTCAGCCTCACCAACACTCGCTATAAAGACATCAAGAACTCCCAAGTTCTAGCGATGGGGGCAGAAAAATTTACTGAACTCAATGCTTTACCCGCAGTACCCGTGGAACTGTCAACCATTGCTGGAAAGCTGTGGCAGGGCAAGTCCTTTCTTAACGACGCTTTCACTCTGCAAAATCTCAAGCTTGAGCGACAGAAACAACCGTTTGGGATTATTCACCTTGCCACTCACGGTGAATTCCGTCCGGGAAAGCCTAGCAACTCCTACATCCAGCTATCGGATACCAAGCTGCGCCTCGATCAACTGCGGCAACTCGGTTGGAATAAGCCCCCTGTGGAGCTATTAGTCCTCAGTGCCTGCCGTAGTGCTTTGGGTGATCAGGAGTCGGAATTGGGTTTTGCTGGATTATCGGTACTGGCAGGAGTCAAGTCATCTTTGGCAAGTCTGTGGTATGTCAGTGACCAAGGCACACTAGGGCTAATGACGACATTTTATGACGAGTTGAAAAGCGCTCCCATCAAATCTGAGGCACTCAGGCAAGCTCAACTGGCAATGCTCAAGGGAGAAGTGCGCTTGGAAGGAGGGAAGCTGATAACTTCGGATATAGAGATTCCCTTGCCACCCGCACTAGAACAACTCGGTAGTCAAACGCTGGAGCATCCTTATTACTGGTCAGCCTTCACGATGATTGGCAATCCCTGGTAAAGTCAAATGTAATTTAATCCGTGCGAACTATTCTGCTCGATCAAAATGGACAACGACCTCGTTCCTTTTTTCATCGGTGTAGCTGTACTCATCCTCTATCTCATCTTCTCAGCCATGACGGAGATGGGTACCAAGTTTCCTTGGAAGAAATAGTGTCTTTCAGGTAGGCAGTACCACAGATTCCAGCAGGCTCCATTCTTTAATTGACCAACCTCATTAAACACTTAAGTCTTATCCAAGCCATCAATCCTTAGAAACTTTAATGGCTTTGCCGAATGGGTAACTCAATAATGAACTCACTCCCTTGACCGAGTTCAGATTTACTTAGGACCTGACCCTTGTGTTTTTCCACGATAATTTTGTAGCTGATAGATAATCCCAATCCAGTACCTTTGCCGATGGGTTTAGTGGTAAAGAATGGGTCAAAGAGATGACAGCGTACTTCTTCGGTCATCCCCATCCCGTTGTCGGTAATATGAATCAATACATGGGAAACATCACTTTTATCGCTAAATGATGAAGGGTCTTGTTTAACTTCAGTGTGAATCCGAATCAAGGGCGAGGCTTGAGAGTGGTCACGGCACTTATGTACTCTCCTCTCTTCTAACGCATCAATAGCATTGGCGAGCAAATTCATTAACACTTGGTTGAGGTGCCCTGGATAACACTCAACCTCAGGTAATTTACCATATTCTTTAATCACCTCTATCTCTGAATATTCATTTTTAGCTTTCAGTTGATGTCTTAAAATTAATAAAGTACTTTCAATTCCTTCATGGATATCTACTATTTTTATCTCAGATTCATTCAGTCGGGAAAAGTTGCGTAGGGACTGAACTATATCACGTATCCGCTCGGTTCCTATTGTTATTGAAGCTAAAAGTTTGGGTAAATCAGTGACCACAAAATTATAGTCTATGTTCTCCATTTTTTCTAGAATTTCAGCTGAGGGATTAGGGTAATGTTGCTGATAACAATTAATTAGGTCAAGTAGGTCTTGAATAGAGCCGCTGGCATGAGTAATGTTGCCGTAAACAAAACTGATCGGATTATTAATTTCATGGGCGACTCCGGCAACTAACTGTCCCAAGCTTGACATTTTTTCACTTTGAATTAGTTGCGACTGGGTTTGAGTCAACTCCAGTAACGTTCGCTCTAGTTCTTGGGCTTTTTCGCGTTCTCTCGCTTCGGCAAGTTTGCGCTCGGTGATATCATTGAGCGTACCTCCTATACCTGCAATCTCACGATAATACCCCACTACCAGACGGGAGTGTAGCTCAAAAATACGATAGCAACCGTCATTCGTTTGGAAGCGAAGCTCATACCGCGTATTTTGTATTTTCCCTTCCATGAGTTGGCGAAAGTGTTCGTTATGGTATCCTTGGTCTTCCGGATGGATAAACGTGCAGCAAGGTTTACCTAAGCTTTCTTCAACACTAAATCCAGTAATTTCTGTCCAAGCTGGGTTGAGAAAAGTCCACCTACCACTGGAGTCTGTTTGAAAAATTACTTCTTGGACGTTGTTAACAACTAACCGATAACGTTCCTCGCTTTGACTTAGCTGTAATTGCGACTCCTGCAATCTTGCTAACATCTGATTAATTTCAGTCCCCAAACGGGATAGTTCATCTCTACCCTGGGTTAACAACCGCTCTTTTAGGTCGTCTTTGGCGCGAATCCGCCTGACGGTAGCACTGAAGTGAGATAAAGGGGACAACACCCATTTTTCTAAAAGCAATAAGGTAACACAGCCAAAGGCAAAACCTACCGCTAAAAGTGCTAATACTAGATAACGCAAGCCTAGTTTACCTTGCTGGTAGATATTTCGGGCAGTATCCACGCGTAACAATAACCCAGACTGCCCTTCAATATTTCTAAGTAGGGTATAACCTGCAATTCGCTGAGAACTTAAGGGACGGACGAGAATGATTGATTCAGCTAAAATCTTAGCCTGAGACAATTCTTGAGTGAGTTCATCTTTAATGGCTTGGAAGTCTTTGGGCAATTGCCCTTGATGAAAGGGATAGATAGTGAGTGGTAAACGAGTCAATTGGGAGAGGCGGATTAATTCACCACTATTGAGAAAACGACCCAATATTAAGCTGCCACGAATTCGACCTGTACGGTCACTTTTGACAATGGGATGGGAAGCAACAAGTAAAGAGCCTTCGGGTAAAAGCAGAATTCCTGTGTGGCTGCTATTAAGTGTATTGTGCTGGAGGAGGCGAGGGCGAGTGGCAAGGTATTGTTTCAAGCTTGCGGGAACTGGGATGGCTACTTTTTGCTGTAAATCTAAGCCTTTGCCATATTTGACTTGACCTGCTTTATTAATAAACAGCATAAAATTGAGCCGGAGGTTGACAAAACTCGCATCGGCAAGATTTTCCTGAATGTAGCGTTCGTTAACATCTGCAACAAAGGCGTAAGTGTCATCCCACCCAGCCCAATCCTTGGCTGTGCTATTGAGTTCCTGGAGATTGTTGGCTAAGGCTTCGGTGACTCGTTCTACATTCTGGTGAGTCTGCTGAAACTCAATTTTGGCAACACGATTCAGCCAAATTGTGGACAAGCTAAGGTAGAGTGTCACCAACAAACACAATAGCGTTACGCCAATAATGAGAACTGTCTTCTGGCGCAAAGTCATGTGCTTGCTCTGTTGTGGTATGTACGCCCCGTCAACCTGTCACCAAACTAGCTCTACGATTAAGACATTCACCACTGTAGCTTCTTTAAATCAATTCGGAATGGATACTCTAGGGATTAGAAGTATGTGCCTTTTGTAATAACTGATCGGCATTTGTCGCCCACTGGGAATTCCCTTGCGCCGTATAGAGCGCTTTAGCATATTGCAAAACTTGCTGGGCATCACTAAATCGGTTCTGCCGCAGAAATACTAACCCAGCACCATAGTAAGCATTGGGATAGTTCGGGTTACTTTCAGCCGCTTTTCGGAAAGCGGCGAGCGCCGCATCAAACTTGCTTTGATTAAATAAAATTGAGCCTAAATTATAATGAGCTTCTGCATATTTAGGGTTAATTTTTATGGCTTGTTGAAAAGATTTCTGGGCATCTTCAATTTTGCTTTGTTGTAAATAAATAAGTCCGATATGATAAGCAGGTTCTGGAGCATTTTGGCTCACCTGTAACGCACTCTTGAACTGAGCGATCGCCTGCTCTTGCTCTCCCGCTTGGGAAAGTAACAAACCATAGTTGTAATGGGCGACACCGAGGTTGGGTTCAAGTTCGAGTGCCCGCGTCAAATAATCTCGTGCTTGCTGTAAATTACTCCCTTCTAACAACGCTGCTCCTAAATTAGCAAAAGCTAAAGCAAAATTGGGGTCTACCTGGGTTGCCTGATAAAAGGCATCGGCTGACGCTTGTAATTGCCCTGCTTGGCGCAAGGCTAACCCCAAGTTGTAGTGGGCGGGTGCGAGTTGGGGGTTGAGTTGAGAGGCTTGTCGAAATGCGGCGATCGCTTCTGGCAATTTTCCCTGCTGAATCAACCCAATTCCCTTGTTGAGTTCCTCAACGGCGGCAGGTTGTGTCGGCGTCAGCACAGGGAGTGACTGCGCCGAGGCGGTATGTGGCTGTGTCAGCGCGGTTAGGCTGCCACCCAATAACAGGAAGCTAACCGTCACAAGGAAGGTGTGCGGGGATAATGCCAAGCTACTGGGGGGAAATTTCTGCTTTATTTTGAAACAAAATCGTTTCCAACTGTTGCTTAAATCCATAAAAAAATTGAATTTGTTCACTTAACTTAACTTAACTTTATTTTGCCTGAAGTTTGTCTTACAAGACATTGCAAGTTTAATTTAATGGCGACCAGAAGCGCTAATCTCACAGGCAGATACGTTTAATGACATCTCCATATTGGCATCGGCGACTCAACCAGAGACAAGATAGCCGAGGTGACAAGACCTATGTCAACCGATTGTAGATTTTGGATGCAAGGATTTTGGGGTCTCCGCGATACTGGCGGGCGAGACATAGACGAGAATGTCACTGTCCAAAATCAGCCAGTCAAAATCCCCAATCGGCAGATTATCTGCATCACTCCTTATTATTTTGGGGGGAAATCATGAACCAAAAAGTGAGTTCTGCCACCCGTAATGTGGCAATTGTTGGTCCCTATTTAAGCGGTAAAACAACACTTTTAGAAAGTTTGTTGTTCGTTTCGGGTGCAATTTCACGCAAAGGCAGTATTAAAGACGGTAATACGGTGGGGGATGGTGCTGCCGAAGCACGCGATCGCCAAATGACAGTAGAAGTCAGTGCGGCGAGTACCCAGTATCAAGACATCCGCTTCACCTTTGTCGATTGTCCCGGTTCAATAGAATTTGCCCAAGAAACTTACAACGCCTTAATTGGTGTCGATGCGGCGGTTGTCGTTTGTGAACCGGTCACCGATCGCGTCCTGACGCTTGCTCCCTTATTCAAATTCCTCGATGATCGGGAAATCCCCCACCTCGTCTTTATCAACAAAATGGATCGACTCACCTGCGATGGTGATGGTTGGGGGGAATCTTATCGAGCCATCTTAGACGCCCTCAAATCTGTTTCGACACGCCCTCTAATTCCCCATCAATATCCCATTGGTCAAGGGGAACAGCTAATTGGGTTTATTGATTTAGTTACAGAGCAAGCTTTTCATTACCATCCCGGTGCGCCCGCCGACCCAGTACCCCTGCCAGAGTCGTTAAAAGAACAAGAACATGCCGCACGGGCAGAAATGCTGGAAGCGCTGGCTGATTTTGATGACCACCTACTAGAAGAACTATTAGAGGAAATTGAGCCACCCCAAGAAGAAATTGTCCAAGATTTGAGGATGGAATTGGGGGCAGATTTAATTGTGCCCGTATTCATCGGGGTCGCCGAGCAAGATTACGGCGTTCGGCACCTGATTGATGCCCTCGTGCGGGAAGCCCCAACCCCTGAAACGACCGCTGAGCGGCGAGGGCTGGATATCAACTCCGAGACGGTGGTGGCACAAGTACTTAAAACCTACTACACACCTCAAGGAGGTAAACTCTCTCTCGTGCGCGTCTGGCAGGGACAACTGACGGATGGAATCGTCCTAAATGGAGTCCGTGGCGGTGGTTTGTACCGGATGCTCGGTCAGCAACAGCAATCGGTTTCCGAAGCGCCAGCCGGTGAGATTGTCGCGATTGGACGCTTAGAAGGAATTCACACAGGCCAAACTCTCACCAACCATTCTGGCAACGGGAGGATGGAAGAGGCGAAAGCTGAATCACTGCGACCGGTCTATGCACTAGCGATCGCCGCCGAAAATCGCAAAGATGAAGTCAAGCTCAGTAATGCATTAACCAAGCTGCTGGAAGAAGACCCCTCTCTGGCTTGGGAGCAACACGGGGACACCAACGAAATTATCCTTTGGGGACAGGGTGAAATTCACCTTCAAGTAGCCTTAGACCGACTGCGGCGCAAATATAACCTACCGATGGCGACTCACCTGCCGCGAGTGCCCTACAAAGAAACGATCCGCAAACCCACCAATTCCCACGGACGCTACAAGCATCAAAGTGGCGGTCACGGGCAGTTTGGGGATGTTTACCTGGATATCAAACCCGTACCGCGTGGCGAAGGCTTTAGCTTCTCGGAAACGATTGTGGGGGGTGTGGTGCCAAAGCAGTACATCCCTGGCGTGGAAATTGGGGTGCGGGAGTATTTGACGCATGGGCCACTCGGTTTTCCAGTGGTTGATGTGGCTGTAACTCTGACGAATGGCTCTTACCACAACGTCGATAGCTCAGAACAAGCCTTTAAGCAGGCGGCGCGGTTAGCCATGACGGAGGGAATGACTAAGTCTGAGCCGGTGCTTTTAGAACCCATCATGACCGTTCAGGTGTGTGCGCCGAAGGAATTCACCTCGAAGGTGCTGCAACTGATCACCGGGCGTCGGGGACAAATTCTCGGCTATGAAGGGCGTTCCGATTGGCAGGGTTGGGATTGTGTCTCTGGCTATCTGCCTCAGGCGGAAATGCACGACTTTATCATTGAGTTGCGATCGCTTACTTTGGGCGTCGGCTTCTTCAATTGGCAGTATGATCATCTCCAGGAAGTCCCCGGCAAACTGGCTGAAAATCTGCTGACCACCAGTAGCAATGGGAATGGCAAATAGCGATCCTTAAACAGGCATAAGTGTGAGGGATGAAGATCAAGGAAAATTTTCACACTTCATCTGTTCATACTTCATCGCTGGAGGGCATCGAGTCGTCGGTGCCCTATTTTGATGAGCTCTAGTCGTCGATTTATCTCACACACAGGTATTAAACGTCTTTGCCGTATGAATAATACACAAAAATGGTATGTTGTCAAGCGCCCTAATGGACCATGCGAAATTATCCCCAATACTCAACTAGAAGGGGAAGACGACCCAACCCTTGTGGAGCGGTGGGGGCCGTTTGATTCACAACAAGATGCGATCGCACGTCGCGTCGGACTCATTCGCGCCGGAAAGTGTCAGCCCGCCTAGACCCAAGTTACCCCCTAGCGGGGGCTATGCGGTTTAACGCGCGGTAGATTGTAATTTGGGGTTTTGCTTGGCGGCAATCTTCTGCTGAAGGATTTCAAGACCTTTGGCATATTGAGGGTCGTCTGAGGTGCCGATTTTTGTCCGATCCTGCTGCAACGTCTTACGCTGTGTGTCAGACAGTTCTACTACAACATCTGGGGCAATTCCCAACTTGTTAATATCCCGTTTACTGGGCGTGAGATACTTGGCGATGGTCACCGCCAGACCCGATCCATCTTCCAATTGCCGCACTGACTGAACCAACCCTTTCCCAAATGTCTGAGTTCCGATTAGAGTAGCGCGCTTATCATCTTGTAAAGCCCCAGACAGAATTTCACTAGCACTGGCTGAACCCCCATCCACCAGCACCACTAGCGGCTTATCCGTAAGAGCACGATTATTGGCGAATTGAAGATCCGTTTCTCCCTGCCGATCCACCGTCGAGACAATGGCCCCATCGTCGATCCACATCCGGGCAATATCAACACTGGCATTGAGTAAGCCACCAGGATTAGAGCGTAAATCTAGAATATAGCCCGTCACCTGCTGTTTTTCTAATTCTTTGATCGCAGTACGCATTTCCTGCGCTGCATTGGCGCTAAATTGAGTAAGGCGAATATAGCCAACCTTGCCATTGGGCGAGTTCTTAGAGTCGTAGCGTACTGGATGAATTTCAATTTTGGCCCGTGTGAGCTGATAATCGATTTGCTTGTTCCCTCGCTGAACAGTAAGTTTTACTGAACTTCCGGGTTCACCCCGAATCAGCTTGACGGCGTCGTTGACATCCATGCCTTCGGTACTCTTGCCGTCAATCTTGAGGATCACATCCTTGGCCAGAACCCCAGCCTTAAACGCGGGTGTATCCTCAATCGGTGAAATCACCATCAGCTTTTTCGTTTGCTCATCCTGAGCCAACTGAATCCCGACACCAGTGAGTTCTCCAGACGTATCAATCTGCATGTTCTTGAACTCTTGCGGGTCCATGAACCGAGTGTAAGGGTCTTCCAGCTTCTTCAGCATTTCCCGGATGGCTTTATAAGCCTCTTCCTGGTTAGTGTAATTGCGGTTCAAATATTCGTTGCGAACGGATCGCCAGTCCTGCTGATTGAACGTGGCATCTACATATTGTCGATCAATAATCTGCCAAACCTCATCCACTAACTCCTTAGGGCTTGGGCGAAAAACCTCGCTTAAAACAGCTTGGCTTTTATCTAAAAGACCGACAGTTGTCACCGCAACAGTTGTTATTACTAATGCTGTCGCACCAAGAACGAGGCCACGTTTTGTAATTACCATAATCCTTTCACAAGCTGGAGGAAAACTACTGCAAAGGAATTACGCTCACTCTAACACGCCATGCCAGAAAGCGCCTAAGTCTATATATTTATGCAAGACAGTGGCCTATTATCCGGACAATACGCCTTGCTCAACGATGAATTGCGGCGAGTGAAAAGCGTGAATTTTTCTAACCATTATCCTTCAGGAGTCTGCTCTTGTGATCGCTCAAGGGAGTGACAAAGTTCCCGGTCTTGGGGTCTCACTTTCGGATTGTTTTGTAGATAGTACCGCAGCCAGTTACAGCCTTTATCCAACAGATCATCTAAATTCAAATTCCGTACCATCACGGTATTGTCCCGACTAGCAGAAGCTAGCGCCTTACCATCATGGCTCCAACTAACGCTAGTAACGCGATCTTGGTGCCCTTCTAGGGTTTGGATCAAGGTGTCATCAAGCCGCCACAGTTGCACCCGGTTATCCCAACTGGTTGTTGCTAAAATTTGACCGGTGGGACTAAAGCGAACGTGAGCGACACTATCGCTATGCCCCCTCAAAGTTCTGATCAGTTCTCCCTTGCGACTCCAGAGTTTGACCGTATTGTCATAACTCGCCGAGGCGAGCATCTGGGAGTCCGGGGAAAAACTTACATCTAAGACCCAATTACTATGCCCTTGCAAAGTTTTCAGTAATCTGCCGTCCGCCGTCCACAGTTTTACGGTCTTGTCATCACCCGCAGAGGCTAAGAGTTGACCATCAGGGCTAAAGGTAACGGCATTAACGCGGGAATAAGAGCGATTCTTCCCGTTTGCCGTCCTGCTGTTTGGCGAAGCAGGGAGTAGGGAATCGCGAGAATCATTCAAGGTTTTGATCAAAACACCCTCGCGAGTCCAGAGTTTCACTGTCCCAGCCTGACCTGTAGAAGCCAACCGCTTGCCATCAGGACTAAAACTGACACTCAACACCCAGCCCTGATGCCCGGTTATCGTCTTAATCAAAAGACCCCCGCGAGTCCAGAGTTTCAGCGTACCATCCCGACTCGCTGAGGCCAGAAGTCGCCCCTCAGGACTAAAACTGATGCTGTCAATGCGCTCCCTATGCCCCTTTAAGGTGTGGAGTAACTGACCGTTACGACTCCAAAGTTTCACCGTCTTGTCATCACCTGCCGTGGCTATCAGTTGACTATCCGGTGAAAACGTAACCTCTCTCACCTGATCCCGAACTGGCAAAATCAGGCGAGACGGGTTATCCAGACCCCAGAACCTGATGGTTTTGTCATTGCTGGCGGAGGCTAGGAGGGGAACTGGGTTGAGGGTTGCAGGTTCCTGGTTGGATGGTTGTAAGTTTTTGTTTGAACTTTCAACTTTCAACCCGCCAACGGGAGCGGGACTGAAACTGACGGAAGTGACAATATCGCTGTGTCCTGTAAACGTTTGCCGGAGCGTCCCATTGCGATTCCAAAGCCTAACCGCATTGTCAGCACTCGCTGAGGCCAGCCACTGACCATCTGCACTAAACGCCACCGCCAGCACCCATCCTTGATGGTTGGAGAAGGTTTTGAGCAGCTTTCCGTCGCGGTTCCACAGCTTTACGGTTTTATCATCGCTAGCTGAGGCCAGGAACTGACCATCGGGACTGAACACCACACAGTTTACCTTGCGACTATGTCCTTTGAGGGTTTGCAGTAACTTACCTTGTAGCGTCCATAGCTCAATAGTCCCATCCTGATAAGCTGACGCGACCCTCTCACCATCTGGACTAAAGCTGACTCCTCTCACGACACCCTGATCAGGGTGTAACGTCTCAATTAACTTGCCCTCAAGTGTCCAAAATCGAATGGTGCCATCCCCACCCGCAGAAGCAATGAGCTGACCCTTCGGACTAAAGCTCACACTATATACCTGCCCGACATGACCCCGAAACCTTCTCACGAGGCTGCCATCGCGACGCCAGAGCCTGATTATGCCATCTTGGCTACTCGATGCCATCATCTGACCATCGGGACTAAACGAGACGCTCGTCACACTATCATGGTGTCCGTTGAGAGTCGTCACTAACGTTCCATCGGAACGCCACAGTTTCACGGTTTTATCTTGGCTGGCAGAGGCTAAAAGCTGACCATCGGGGGAGAAGCTCACTTTCCAAACGATATCACTATGCCCCTCCAATCGATTACGCTCCGAAGCGGTGTAAACCGCCTGCGAGAGCGCGGTGACAACCTGGAAATGGGTATCGGGTTCTACGGATCGCTCAGCCGTCTCTAAATCCTTGAGGCGTCTCGCTGCTCTCAAGCCTTCTAGCAGAGCATCAAACTTTTTATTAGAGACAAAAAGGGCTTCTGAAGAAGCACTAATCGAACTCAACTGGGCATTAATCGAAAGGTTGGCAGCAAGTCGTCTTTGAACCTCGGCTCGCCACCCCAAGCCACCTGTAGTGATCGCTAAAAGTGCCATAGTCGCACCAACAATACTTGCGCGTAAGCGCTGTTGATGTGCCCGAACCAGTGCCTGTTCACTTCTTTCTAGCTTTGTCACGACATTTAATTGTGCAAGCTGATGATATTTTTGACGAATCGGTTCGACTAGATAATCATGAACTAGCTGATATCGGTCTTGTTGCTCCTCCGGTACTCGGAACACCAAGCCAGAACCGACCAGAATCTTTAAAATTAAGTCAAGTTTGTTGGGGGTTAGTTCTTCTTGTGACCAGTCACAACTGGTTAAGGATTGATCGGTAAAGCACTTGGGTGTAATACCCGTCCCTACAGCCAACTCCGGCATGGTTTTCAACGGACGAGTACCGCGTTCATCGGTTAAGGAGAACAGGACTTGCCAAACCGTATCTTCGTTTTCTTGTCCACAATCATTGATTACGCACAACAGCGAGCGCTCCACCAGTGTGGCTTTTGGATCAGCTCCTAGAGCGTAATATTGTTCTAGTGTCGTAATTTTTTCCGTTTGTAGCTGTTGCCCTACGACTTGCAACTCAATCAGACGTACTACTCCTGTACTGCCTGCTAAATCTCGTACAAGAGCTGCAATGAGAGATTCTTCTAACTGAAACTGAGAGACGGCAGCTAATGTGCTAATCACATTTCTCGCATCATCGGGCGAAAGATCTCCTAAGTGGTAACGAAGCTGTCGATCCAGAATATTGTTGTTAATGGTACTCAGATTACAATAGCGCTCACACTCCAACAAATAGTGGAGATAATCTTCCCGCAACGACAAGATGACTTTTAAGAAAGGAAGATTTAGACACTGCGCCAAAAACTCATAAAATTCGCGCCGTTGTTCTAGGTTCGTACAGAAGAAAAATTCTTCAAATTGGTCAAAAATCAGAACCGTTAATAGTTTTTGTTCGGCAGCAACGCGCAACTGTTTCAGGATTTGTTGAAGCCTTGGGCTAGAAATGAAAGGTTGGAAACTGGGAATTGGCGATTGATTTAATGTTTGCGATTGTCCTTGGCATTGTGTTTCGCGCAATCGCGCTACGGATAGAGCGATCGCTAGCGTTTGTGAGCGCAACGAGTTTTCCATTAACGTAGCGGCTTCTTCAGCACTCACAGGAGCTGTTTCTTGGGCGTCAGCAGGAGCCTGATCGAGCTGATCCGGGTTAGGTGCGGAACACCTAGCCGACTCGTCATATACAGATTGCCTGGTTTTCAGTTCCAACTCAGGTGGAGATTCTTCCTTGGAACTGTTCAACCCTTTAACTTGGCGACTGGCAAAGGCGGCGTTTAGACGGCGTTCTAGTTCCCCAAGCCAATCTCTGTAAGCTTTTTGCACAATCGGCATCGCTTCTCTGGCTCCAATAATCCGGGATTCCAGAGCGGGGACTAAACCCGCATTAATCAATGAACTTTTACCAACGCCAGAAGAGCCGTGAATGATCGTCAGTTTATGGTCATTGCGGCTCAGGCGTTCGATTAGGCGATTGACATCAGATTGACGCCCTGCTGCCGCAATTTCTAGGGATGATATGCCTCGACCCTGTCGGGTAAAAGGTTGTAAGGGAGCCGCACCGAGGAAGGTGGAAAATCCATACTGTTGCTCAATCGAGCGTTGCTGCTGTTTGAGTTCAAACGCTCTCAAATATTGCTGTTGCTCCAGATAGAGCGATCGCAATTCTTCCAAGATGTCAATATAAAGCTGTGGCTGTTTCTTGAGAGCCGTCGGTGGCCAAGAATCGGCTCTGATCGCCTGTTCTAGGTTGGCAATTGCCGAGGTCAGTTCACCCAACTGCCGCTGCGCTTTGGCTGAGTATAACAGATACCTTCCTTGATCCAGGGGTTGAGGCGACGGGGACTGAGCGATGAGGTCAAAAGCACCCCAGGCTAAGTACTTGGCGTTCTCCCATTCGGACTGAGCCAATGCCACAACAGCCAAAAATCCATAAGCTTGAGCCAATTGTACGGGACTGTCTTGGGTTTGAGGGTCTTCCAGAGCGTGTAAGGCCAGAGCCTGTAATTCAGTCCAGCTTTCCAGATGTTTTAAGATCTGACCGAGCTGAAGGGTTAACTGAGCAACCAAATCTTGCCGTCTGGCGAGTGTAAATACCTCAATCGCCTTAGTGAATGACTCTTTAGCTTGTTCCCATTGGATACGGCTGGTGAGCGGTTGCAACTCCGCTTGACGGCAATGACATAAACCGATGTGATGCAAAAGTAGCCCAGCACGCTCTAACGATTGTGGCTTGTGCCGTCCGAGGACTGGACTTTGCGCTGCTGTGCTAACGTCCTGGGGTCGGGTTTGGGATTCTAGATGGGAAAGGTTCTGCTGATCTCCTGTGTGGACTTCATCCCCCTGCATTAAGGCGAACATTAAAGCGCTGTTTCCCTGCTCCCACACCTCCCCACTCTCATCTTCTTGCTGCCAGACCAACAAACTCTTGTGGTACTGCTGAAGCGCTACATCGAGCTGATCCCGTGTCAAGGCATCCCGCCCTAAAATAAACTGCCAGGTGGCCCATTGTTCGGGTTCTAAACGGACGCCACGAGCCGTTAAGTCTCGCAACACAGACTCAATTTCCTGGCGTTGGCGGCAACCCGGTGCCAAATTGAGAGCGTCGTTAGGCAAAAATTCAGCTAAATCGCTCCCCAAAAGCTTGGTAAAGAGTTCATCCGTTGTTTGCTGCCATAAAGCTAGCAACTCGGCGGTGCTAAGTTCAAACTTAATCGAGGTCGCTGCCCAACTCTTAAAATCGGGGGCAAACCGCGCCAGCTTCTGCAAAACCTCATCGCTGATCCACAACACGAGAGGGCGGGTTAAGTTTTTACGAAATTCTTCTCGAACCTGATTCGTCGAAATCAGCACTTGGTCAATAGCTGTTACTGACTCCAGGCCAAATACAATCAACGCTGATGTCTGCTGGTCCGCAAGGATAGAAACAATGGGGCTGTATAAGCTTTTAATACCTTTTCGCAAAACTAGCTCACTCAGCGTGACTCCCGTGAGTGCTTGCAGCCGCTGCCACATTTGCTCTTTGCAAACTTCATAGTTACAGCGTACCAAAATCAGTGCAAAGTGCCCTTCCGAGAGAGTAATTGCCCTGGATAAGGTTGACAGTGAACGCTCATTCAAGACCGCTACTTGTTGTATTTGATTTGGCTCTCTCATTCAACTCACGTTGTGACTGTTACAGGTTCACAATTGCCACTAATTGATTGATATTCCTCTGATTACTCTAATCAGAGGAAAATTTTTAAATTTCCGATTAAATGTTAAAGCCAGTGGAGTGATGTTTCGGAACTATCTACGGCTGTGGGGATAGGTATCATGCCGTCCGTTACGTTATCCACGGACTCATTGCAGATAGTTGCGCTTTTATAGGAGCAGCACTTTTTACTCGTCCACGACCCAATCACTAATGATGGGTGTGTGAATCACAAGGGACTTGGATGGAGCGCTCTCCATAATGTGAGTCATAGCTGGTGAGCGTTGCCTAACCTCTTCCGGGCTTGCGCTCCAATCATCCCAATCACGCTCCGCAGAGCGCCTAAAAATTCGTTTCATTGACTTAACCACACAGTAGTAGATGACAACCTAGGATAGAAAGCGCACATTCTTTTAAATATTTTACGCTTCTGCACATTTCATAGTATCAGTGATTTCCGAGGGATAGTATGTAGCCTTTAACCTTAAAACAATCCGTAATTTGAGTAACTAGGATTAGCTTGGCATTTCTGCCACAGATAGCGGAGGGTGAACTCTCAAAATGCTGATATAGATGTGATCAAAATTTTCCCTCCCTGTGATACTGATCGCTGACTGAACTGTTGAGTAACAATTCATCTTCCTGCTCCTCAGGTAGCCCCAAATGAGAGAAACTAGCCGTGGTGTTCCATGTGCTGGGTTACGGCTAGCAGAAGATGTGGTGAATCCTAAAATTTTCCGGGCTACAGGAGAAGCAAAAGTCATTTTCCCCTGTATTCGCAAAAGGCAGTGTAAATTCAGCGGAATTCGGAACTAGACCCCGTTGGATGAGGTAATTAAAGTTTGAAATCTATCTGTTTCTGCCAAAGCGGGGTTGATGCCAAACCAGCGTCCCCCTTCATCGCGATACTCATAGACAAATCCACTCCGCAACAGCACTTGATATTCTCGTTCGCCTTTGACAATTTGTTGTCGAACCACCTGAGACAGCAAATCCCATTCCTCCTCATCAACGGCGAGAGCTAAGTCATCGCGGTAACCTTTGATCACACTTTCTAAGCACTCATCGGAGAAGGGTGGGTCTTCCTGTTGTAGGCAGTTATAGAGTAGCCCTAATAAGTTACGCACATGACCCCCACTCACACGGCACATCCGGTCGAGGGTGTCGGGACTGTCAAACACTTCTGGGATTAACTCCAGCCTCGCTTGAGGCTCCACATGGGGAAATGCTCGTGCCATCACCATCTGTCGCATCAGCGCCATCCCTTTGGGGAAGTCACAACCATCCCGTAACTGAATCGGCACCATCGGCAAGACTTTAGGAGCCACACCAGCACCCAAGCGATTTTTCAGCGTTTCGTACTCATTACAGAACATCAACGCCAAAGGCAGGGTGTAAACCAGATGGCACTTTAAGTCTCGTAACTGAGACCCACGGTCGATGAACAGATATTCCGTCTGCGATCGCCCAGAGGCTACAGGTCGGGGATCGACCCGATCCAGATTATCAATAATCACCACCAACCCTTTTTTGCCGCGATGCTTGAGTTCCTCAATTCCCCGCAGCAAAATTTCTTCGTTGATGGCGCTTAAAATACTTTTGGTTCGAGGTTCTAAGTGCTGTCTGAGCTGGTCACGCAGTTGGGGACTATCTTTGGTTTTAGCCGTAATTTTGGCAATCCCGACCGAGAGTTGAGCTTCCGTTGACAGCTCGATGGGGGTCTGCATAAAGTCTTTGAGGTCGTTGAAGAGTTTGACAAAAGACCGTGGTTTGAGGTGGATGCCAACCGCCTCCAGGCTTTCGCTCACGGAGCGGGCGATACTGAGCAAAATATCGCTGATATCCACATCCGCCATGTCCAGGTCTTTGCTGGACTCAAAATAAACGACATGAAATTGTTGCGCCTCCAACTGCGCTTTGAGTCGAAACAGCTCTGTAGACTTTCCGCAGCCAATATGGCCTGTAAATAACTGACAGGTGGGATCATCCGGAGAAAGGCGAGTGATGGTTCGTCCTAAGGCTTCAACAATTCTGCCGCCACGGACAGAAGAAAAATCGATATAGTATTGACGATCCTCCGGATTCCCCACAACAAGAGTTTTAGCTGGGTTACAAGCTCTGAAAAATGTTGGTAAATGCAGCTTCATTTCTTCAAGTAGGACTCACGCACCCTTTCAAGCATTTCAGGGATTTCAGCGTCTGTCGATCCCCCGATGCCCCTCACCCCCCCTATGCACCAGTATGGAAGGAATTGGTTGGTTGGTTTGGAGCTACTGAGGGGAAGGGAGGGAGGGGGATTTGGGGATCACTCGTGTTATGTGTGTTTTTCCTTTAAGATGTTGTCTTTCCTGATCAGCAATCCCCAGTGGTTGTAAAACGAGAGGAGTCCGAATCGAGAACATCCTGTCGCTAAGGCGGTCATCACTCAAGCCTTATGTCAAAATTACAGGCGTTGGAGGACTTTACTGAAGTTCAGGAGAGCCTTAATTTATATAGATTCAGGAACAGCACTCACCCTGCTTACGTACAGCGTCGGGAAAAGGAATGGTTAAATGGGAAAGGTATCTTGGGCAAATTGGATCGATGAATACCGTTGACTGGGTGCTACCCAGTGAATCTTCACTCTCCTTTGTCTTTCAGAAACATCTTAGGAAATTACACATTAGATTGAGCGGTAGTAGATGGAAAGCATCGCATCAGTCTCTCAAGCACAATTGACCACCCGGCGCAAAAAGCTGCGACGTGAGCGTCGGATTAAATCGGTTCAAGCCATTTGGCGCTCACTGTTTGTGAGTGGTATGGCCACCGGTCTAGTTTGGGCGATTACGTTACCCGATTGGGTGATTTCAAATTCGGAACAAATTGTCGTCGAGGGCAATCACTGGCTTTCTGCCAAATCGATTCGTTCCTTGCTGCCCTTGTCTTATCCGGAATCCATACTGCGTGTCGAACCCCAAGCGATCGCCAAATCCCTAGAGTCTCAAGCTCCGATTGCCGAAGCTACCGTGACGCGCCAATTGCTGCCGCCCGGATTGACGATCAAAGTCAAAGAGCGTAAACCCGTGGCTATTGCACAATCCGCTGAGCCCTCCTCTGCTCAAGCGGCTAATCCTACTGCAAAATCGGGATTCTTGGATGCCCAAGGCGTTTTGATGCCTGAAACCAGTTACACCAGGCTGGAGCAAACACTGGAGTTACCCTCACTCAAAGTGATTGGCTCGTCTGATCAATATCTCTCTCAGTGGTCGGAAGTTTACCAAGCTGTCAGCCACTCCCCTGTGAAAGTTTTCGAGATAGATTGGCGCAATCCAGCCAATTTAATCCTGAAAACCGAATTAGGAAATGTCCATCTAGGCCCATACAGTTCTCGATTTACAGAGCAACTGACCGTTCTGGATCGGATGAGAGAATTGCCGTCTCATATCCAGGCTGGGAACATCGCCTATATTAACCTGCAAAACCCAGAGTTTCCGGCGATTCAAATGGAAAAGGGAAATGATACAGTATCACCCACCACTCATTAAGATTAAATAAATAATGAAGAGTGTGAGCAAGAGGGCTTTGAGCTAACTGCTTTTTTGTGGCTAGAGCGATCCTTGATTATTAACCCCTTCAAGACGGTCAACGCCCTTACACCAAGCTTCGTTGGTTTTTGAATCGACTTACCCTATAGTTGACTCAGATTGCTACCTATAACTGATACTGATAAAGTTGTTTATCACCCTGACCTATTGCAATGACGCTAAATAATAAACTAGAGCTTGCCAATCAAAGCTCTCACATCACAGGACAAGCTGAACTATCAATTGGTGTGGACAATACACATCCCTATGGGAATTCTGGGTTACAGTTTGCTCAGATCTCTGAGTCCACCAAGGGAATACCCAGGGAAGAAACCAGGAGTGACAATATCGTGCCAGGTAGCGTTGCCAAAATTAAAGTGATTGGCGTTGGCGGGGGTGGGGGCAATGCAGTCAACCGCATGATCGCCAGTGAGGTGAGTGGGGTCGAATTTTGGTCGATTAATACGGATTCTCAAGCTCTAGCCCAAAACGCGGCAGCTAGGCGCTTACAAATGGGGCAAAAGTTAACGCGAGGACTGGGTGCTGGCGGGAATCCAGCGATTGGTCAAAAGGCGGCGGAAGAATCCCGTGAGGAAATTGCTCATGCGATCGAAAATGCCGATCTGGTTTTCATTACCGCAGGTATGGGGGGCGGCACGGGTACGGGGGCGGCACCGATTGTGGCTGAAGTCGCGAAAGAAATGGGTGCTCTTACCGTTGGCGTCGTTACCCGTCCTTTTACGTTTGAAGGACGCCGTCGCACGACTCAGGCCGAGGAAGGGATTGCCGCCTTGCAAAGCCGGGTGGATACCCTAATCGTGATTCCCAACAACAAGCTGCTGTCAGTGATTAATGAGCAGACTCCTGTTCAAGAAGCCTTTCGCGTAGCGGATGATATCCTCCGTCAGGGGGTTCAAGGGATTTCCGATATCATCACCATTCCCGGTCTGGTTAACGTAGATTTTGCCGATGTTCGCGCTGTTATGGCGGATGCGGGGTCGGCGTTAATGGGGATTGGGATCGGTTCTGGCAAGTCGAGAGCTCGCGAAGCCGCGTCTCAAGCTATTTCCTCTCCCCTACTCGAAGCGTCCATTGATGGAGCCAGAGGTGTCGTCTTGAACATCACAGGGGGTAGCGATCTCACCCTCCACGAAGTGAATGCGGCGGCAGAAACGGTTTATGAGGTTGTCGATCCCAATGCCAATATTATTTTTGGAGCGGTGATTGATGACAAAATGCAGGGCGAGGTGAGAATTACCGTCATTGCCACGGGTTTTAGTGGAGAAACCCAATCGGCACCCAGCTCAATGAAGGAAACTCCCTATCCACGGCGACCGATTGCACCCACTCCCAATCCCCCCATGCCTCCCATTGAACCTAGGGGTAGACAACAGGAATTAGATATTCCAGAGTTTCTGCAAAGGCGTCGTTTTCCTAAACCTTAGGGCTGATTAACCTTGAGTAGAAACTGAGGAGAATACAAGTTCCTCGAAGCTGAAAATTGATTAAAAAATTGTGTTGGTTCAGGTACGTCATCTACTGTTAACGTTGAATCGGGCTTTGAAACTCAAAATCGAGGTATTATCACCCTAAGCGTTTCACTAGGGTACAAAATTCCTCTGTAGTGCATTCGCCCAGATTCGTATTTTTACAAGCTCTGATACCTGGATGTCATCTATAGCTATGGGCTGGAATAAGAAATAGCTAAAATCGGTCTTTATTCTTTAATATGACCCGTCAAACTCAATCAAGCGTACCCGTTGCCCTAACAATAGCTGGTTCTGATAGCGGCGGCGGCGCTGGGATTCAAGCAGATTTAAAAACATTCGCCTTTCACCGCGTACACGGTGCCAGTGCCCTGACTTGTATAACTGCACAGAATACTCAGGGCGTGTCGCGCGTGGATGCCCTGCCTCCAGAGGCAGTGGTTGCCCAAATCGAGGCGGTAGTCAGCGATATCGGCGTCCAGGCGACCAAAACTGGGATGTTACTCAATCAGGACATTATTCAGGCCGTGGCGACCCAGGTAAAAACCTTAGGTTTGGATAACCTGGTGGTAGACCCGGTGATGGTATCCCGAACGGGTGCCCAATTGATTGATGATCCGGCTGTAGAGTGTTTACGGGATGTTCTGATGCCCCTGGCAACCATTGTCACGCCGAACCGCTACGAAGCCCAGATGTTGAGTGGTTTAGCTATTAATACCCTAGAGGATATGCAAGCGGCAGCCCAACGCATTCATCAACTGGGGGTGACGGCTGTCCTCGTCAAAGGGGGAGGAATGACAGGCAACCTGCGCGGGGTTGATGTCTGGTTTGATGGTCAAGAGCTAACTATCCTGAAAACGGAGCTGGTGGAAACCCGCCATACCCATGGGACAGGTTGTACGCTCAGTAGTGCGATCGCGGCCAATCTAGCACAGGGAAAAAATCTGGTGTCGGCGGTGCGATGCGCTAAGGATTATGTCACAACGGCATTAAACTATGCCTTAGACATTGGTCAGGGAACAGGGCCAGTGGGACACTTTTTTCCCTTATTGCGCTCCTAGCCCTCAAAATTAAACGGGGTGCACGAGTAAGGTTGAATAGATGGTCAATTTCTGGAAAAATTGCTGAGCTTGGACTCATAATTCCACTATTGTGACCTTACAGAAGTTTGCGATACCCATAACCTGTCATTTTTAGATTAATCCTTCTATGCAAACCCCCCCAACTGACCGTTACAGCAAAAAAAACTCCAATCCATACAGCCCATCTGTCCCTATTTCAGTCTATCGAGAACTCGCGGCTGAGTTACAAGGCGCACGGGAGACGGTAGAATCCCTAAAATCTCAGAATCAGCAGTTAGTCCAGCAAAATCAACAACTGCGACAACAAGTCGAAAAAGTTGTTCAGTCTGCTCAGCATCTCCAGCAGATTGTGGCGTCTTTTGGCTCCGTGAATGAGGTAGAGATTCCTCGACCTCAGCCCCCGAAGCCACCCGAACCCCGCCCCGTTGCACCGCCTCCGCCGCCTCCTAGGGCGACCACTATCCAAGAGGAATTTGCACCCCCTCCTCAGGCTCCTGAACCGATTCCCTCCCCTTACCGAGAGACGGTGGTGATTGAACAAGAGGAGCGTCCTCGCCGCACTCAGCATTCCGAGGGGTTCCCTGATGTCAGTGGTTGGATGTTACTGGTCGCTATCTTACTGATTGTATTAACAGCCTTTGGCACAGGCTTTTTAATCGTGCGACCACTGTTAAATAACAACAATAACAATCGTTAAGCTTTCGTGCCGATGAATGGATGATGAGCTGCTTTTTGTGGCAGGTTTAGTCGTTGAAGCAGAACCTCGATCACTGTTTTAGCTGCAAAACACGCTCACTTACATGTTCTGACACTGGGTCAGCGGCTCGATACAAGCATCTACCCGATCAACAGCAATCGCCAGGCCACGAAAGCCTGCAATAGGCGTATAGCTTTGTAGTCAGAATAGCCGTTTTCAAAGGTAGAGTAATCATCCCTAATAGAGATTTTTGGGATTTGAAATTTTCCGGCTTTTCCAGGAATGCCATACAGTTGTTTGTAGAGGCTTTGCCTAAGTCCTATGAACCGATCTGTCCCGGCTTAAGCGGGTAGCCATACTCCTAATCTGAAGTTCAAAATTTAAAGATTAGTAGAAATGGCTTGAACCGGACAGGTAGGAATACACTGTTCGCAGACAATGCAACGCGATCGCGTAAAGTTGAGTTTGAATGTCACTGGGTCAAGTGTCAGCGCTTGGGTGGGACAAACACCTGTACATAAGCCACAATCGACACAACTGTCTTCATCAATCAAAATTTCGCGTCCTATTAGGGACACATT
This sequence comes from Microcoleus sp. AS-A8, assembly GCA_039962225.1. Classification (NCBI taxonomy): domain Bacteria; kingdom Bacillati; phylum Cyanobacteriota; class Cyanophyceae; order Oscillatoriales; family Microcoleaceae; genus Microcoleus; species Microcoleus sp. AS-A8. The sequence continues at coordinate 209,526 of JAMPKV010000009.1, read as the reverse complement.
GATGTCTTGCGATCGCATCCACTCAATCGCAGCATCTAACTCATCAATATCCCCCAATAATTCCACGACTAACGTCCCGATTTGATTCGGCGCTACTTGGGCACGGATGATATTTGCCGCTACATTAAAATCCTTTGCCAGTCGGTAAGTCACTGGCATGTGAACGGTGCGTTTAGGAAAGGTTAGCGTTACCCGTTTTTTCATCGTCTTGTTAAAGTGTGTGTGAAATGTAACAGTTTATAAGCTCAGTTAAGCATGGCTACGAATACACCTGATTCTGCACCAACCTCCCCTCAGATGGCTGAAACCACTGTTGGTCAACGCCTGAGAAATTTTTTGATCACGCTGGTTGCCTTTGCCCTCGGTATTGCCCTATTTTTAGGAACGCAAACCCAAACGGGTGCGACTTCCCTGGATGTCCAAGCAGAGGCATCTACCCCCTTAGAAGTGGCACTGAGCAATGGCAAGCCAACCGTCATGGAGTTCTATGCTAACTGGTGTACCAGTTGTCAGGCGATGGCGAACGATTTGGGGGAACTCAAAGATAAATATGGGGATGGCGTTAATTTTGTGATGTTGAATGTAGATAACAGCAAATGGTTACCAGAAATCCTCAATTATCGGGTGGATGGTATTCCTCATTTTGTGTTTTTTGGGGAAGATGGAAAAGCGATCGCTCAAGCTATTGGGGAACAACCTCGGAGCATCATGGATGCTAATTTAGAGGCTTTAGTGGCCGCTCTTCCTCTACCTTATACTCAAGCTAACGGACAGGTTTCTGCTTTTGACGCCCCCGTCTCTACAACCAAAACCAGTCAAGATGACCCTCGGACTCACGGTGCTCAAGTGCAACCGTAAATTTGGCTTATTCAAGGTGCGTTACGGCGCAGAAAGTTGCACAATTGAGAGAAATTGCTGAACACTATGCGCCTCACGCACCCTATTGGTCATTAATTTTTACTTGATCAATGACCTGTTAGTATTAGCTCTGTTGAATTGCAGAAGTCATGGCTAATGTTTTTGCGGCTTTTTGCATCACCTCAATATCCGATAGTAACCAAGAGTGAATATCTTGGCAGTGATGAGCAATGAGCAGTCCCCATAGCTTTTCGCCCTGCAAAACAGGTACGGCTAAATTAGCACGAATCTGCATTGTTCGGAGGAAATCGCGGTGGCAAGGATGGATGGGTTCTGTTTCAATATCTGCGATCGCTCTTACCCGTCCTTCTCGGTACATTTGGGCATATTCGTCATTAAAGCACTCGTCGGGGCCGCTGGAGCCGAGGATCGAAAACTGTTCAGAACTTAAAGACTCAATAGTCACTCGTCCTTCCCACTCATCATAAAAGTAATACAAGACTACACGATCAACGTTAAGAACCTCCCTTAAATTGTTTACGGTTGTTTGCACTAAGAAATCTCTGGCGAGAGTGCCGGCAATGCGATCGATTACTCTTTGTAAACCCCGTTCGGACATACGATGGAAATAAGATTTGATAGAGTTTCTAGGATAATTGGTAATCCTGTTAAAGTGAAACTCTATGACTCCTAAAATCTGCCCAGCCAACACAAGCTTTGGTGTGAGCAATTTTAAATCCCAAATCGAATAGGTTACCTCTTACCAACAATAACCAGGCTCAACAATTGTTTGGCGCTTTGGGGCGATCGACTCAGTGATAAAAAGGGATTTTGATTCGCTTCCTTTAATCTACTTACCAAAAGTAACCCAACTGGGCGCTGGTTTGGCGCTTGGTGGGGTCGTATTTCAAGAGATACTCCCGTGCGATCGCGTCTGCTTCTCTCAGGCGTTCGACTTCGGTTTTGCCGATTTCGGTGTCGGTGGACAGGAGAATCACCTGATGGGAGGCGGCGGGAAAGTAGCGATCAATCAGGTTGGTGCGGTGGGAGGAGTCGAGGCGTCCGAGGGGTGTGTCGATCGCGATCGGGAGGTGGCGTCCGGAGACGCGGGCGAGTCCCCAGAGAAATGCGATCGCAAGTAGCTGCTTTTCCCCTGCTGAAAGGCGATGTTTGGGAACGAGTTGTCCAGAGAGGTCGTACAGGGAAAGGCTAAAGCTACTCGTATCAATGGCAACCCGATGTACTAAGTCAGATTTGTGCAGGAGATAGCGGAAACACTCTGTTACTTCTATTTCTAATTTATTCAGTTTTTTGAGGGTTAATCGCTCTTTAAAGAGTTTGAGTGTAGCTTGGACCTTGGCGGCAGAGGTGATAATATGTTGATTATTTCTCAGTTTGATATTGTCCTCTGCATAGGCTTCTAAGTCTTGTTTAGTTTTTGCGATCGCACGTTTTAATTCCTCACAGCGGCGATTTACGCTTTCATGGGCGGCTTTGGCTTTTGCGACTTCGTTTTGTGCCTCTTTAACGGCATTTTTCAACTGTTCGTAAGCTTCGGGCGATGCAGCAGTAGCAATTTGTCGGTCTAAGAAATCAATTTCGGTTTCGAGTTCTTTGAGATTTTCCTGTTTTTTAGTGGCTTTATATTGGCTGTATTTTAGGTCATGTTTAATGAGATTCTCTAGTTGAGTTAAAGCCTCGCTATCAGCTAGTAACCAGGGTTCTTTGTTCGCGGCAATTTCTTGTTCGAGTTCTTGATTTTCTCCCTCTAGGAATGTTTTAATTCTTTCTAGGTGTTTGGCATTTAATTTTAATTGGGTAATATAATCCAATAGGCGTTGAGCGCGCTCTTTTAAGACATCCTGTGCCATCTGCCGCTGAGTAATACGGCTTTCTGTTTCGGCTTGGGATTGAGCTTGAGTAAGCAGGGGTGAAATTAGGGTTAATGGTAAGGCACCCGCCGCTAATTCTCTCATTGCCTGACGGGTGTCGTCTGCCTCTGCGGTTAGGTCTTTGTATTGGCTTTGGAGTAGGTTGCGATCGCTAGCAATTTTACCGCCTTCATAGATGAACTTTTCTTGGGCTAAGTGCTGTTTTTCTTCTGCTCGTTGTAATTCGGCATTAAGACCAGATAATTCTTGCGTTTCAGCTTCTAATTCGTCTTTTTGTTGATGCAGTTTTTGTTCAATTTCTTCTAAAGTTGCGATGTCTTTGGCGCTGGCGATTTCCCTGCGCTTGCGGCTGACTAGAATATCTAAGTCTGTTGATAGGCGTTCTGCTAGTTCTAAGCCTAATAGGGATTGAATGGCTCCAACGACAATGGGGGGTGGTGTTTCGAGTTCGGCAAGTTCTTTGACTTGTTCACCGTCGAAGAGAAATAGGTTGGAAATCCCTAACGGGAGTAAGTTTTCAATATACTCGTCCCAGGTATTCGCTAGGGCTTTATCAGGCCATTCTTCATCAATGAGGACACCTAATGTGTCTTTGCCATCTTTGGGGTCTGCTGTCCAATATCTGACCACTCTTAAGGTAGTAGGTCTATCGTCTTGGATGACTTCAAAGGCTAATTCAATTCGGGCTTTTTCTGTGGGTGGCGTATTGCGGTTGACAGACTGAGTAAGGAAGTCGGGATAGCTTAAATTGCCGCGTGTGGAACATTGGGCGCGAGAACCATAGAGAGCGAGGCGAATGGCATCCATAAGCGTTGTTTTACCGCCGCCATTCATGCCGCCAAACAGGATAATTGGGCGAGTGGCGTCATCAATTTCTGGACGGAGATTGATAACTTGTTTGCCAAGGTATGGGCCAAAATTTTGCAGGACGAGTTCAAGAAATATCACTTTAAATAAGAGGCAGTTTATTTAGAGAAAATCTAGTTATGCCATTATATTATATGGTACTGATGAAATAGCTTTTTAATCTAAAATTTTATGGTTATAAATATGGATAAATATAGACAGCAAAATCTAAGGGCTGGGGAGTATAGCTGCGTTGTTAAACGCCAGAGAATTAATTCCCTGGCTCATAGGGAAAGTCCTCTTCAGAGGACTAAATGTTTAGTGGCGTGGATTTTAGTCCACTTAAGTGGACTTTATCTATTAGCCGTGGAATTAATTCCACGGTGGGGGTCGCTATCTACAGAGAAGGTTGCAAGATACAAAGTACCAGTTTAAAGGCTGTGAGTGTCAAATTGATAAATGGTGTAAATTTAGGGAAAACCCCAACAATAACCTAAATGGCTCTTTGGCGACTTTACTATCATCTTGTCTGGGCGACGAAAGAGCGTCAGCCTCTGATTAATTCTGATAGAGAGGATGAGCTTTACCGTTATATTATTGCTAAAGCTGATGATATTCGTTGTATTGTTCATGCGATTGGTGGTGTTGAAGATCATATTCATTTGGTAGTTTCTATTCCCCCAAAGCTAGCAATAGCTGATTTTACCAAAAAGATTAAAGGAAGCAGCGCTCATCATCTAAATCAGGCTTTGTCAGCTTCTTTAAATAAATTTGGTTGGCAGGAGGGATATGGTGTATTTTCGCTGGGAGGCAAGCAACTGGAGCAAGCGGTTGATTCTGTGAAGAATCAGAAAGCACATCATTTAAATGGAACTGCGATCGCGTCTTTGGAACAGGCGACGAATCAAGATGATTCTCCAAAACGTTGGCACCCTAGCTGAAGGATTTATTGATTGAGCTTTTGTCCCTAACGCTCTCAACCGCCGGGGAATTAATTCCCCGGCTCATAGATTAAGTCCATTAAAATGGACTGAAACTCTTTTCTTGCTACCATTTAGTCCTCTTTAGAGGACTTTATCTATTAGCCAGGGATTTAAATCCCTGGTGGGTTAGTGGGGTAGTGCAAGATGTAAGCTTACTCAATAAGGCTAATCGTCCGAATTTTCCTCATCTGAGTTTTTGCTTGAGAATTTCAAGCTTGCCCAATTTAAATTAAGCTGCTTTGCTTCGTCGCGATCGCTTTGCTCGAACAGTTGTCTAACCTCGTGAATTTCAGCCGTATCATCTTTTAGAGCTTTGACGGTATTTTTCAAATTTCTTTGATAGTGGGCATTCTCAATTGCTTCATCCTTAGAACGAGAACTGCTGGCAAAGCATTTCTCCAGGCTGTCGTAGACACCGCGCCGGGATTTTGCGTGATACTGGTTTTCTGTGTCTAGCAGTCTCGCCATGAGTTCTAGGTGCATTTCATCCTCACAGATTTCATTTAACACTGTCCACTCGTCACTGCCGAGTAGTCTCCGTTCTGCACTGGGACGAGTGTCTTGGAAGGGTTCGCCTGTGACTTCTTCGTAAATGCGGGGTAAGCTGTCGTCGAACTCGTGCTTTTCTTCTAACCAGATGCGGCGAATTTCACTCAGTTCTTCATGGGTAATGAGGGTGATATCGCGCATTTCTGGGGGTGCGGTGCGGCGAACTTGGGTTTGTGCTTCTAAGACTCGCCTTAACCAATGTTCCCGCCAGTATTTAGTATAGGGGCCGGGAACTGGTTCAACTGACATTTCACCGTCAACATTGCGCTCAAAAAGTTCGACTTTACCATAGATGCGGCGGAAGTCTCTCTTAGGGCGATCGTCCTCAACATCTAATTCATTGCGGATATCGAGTAAAGGCTGCATCCATTCCTTCTCGTCATCATTTTGGATCATCGCCTCCATCGATTTATCCTTATCAACCATCGTGCAAACCCAACAACCAAAACGAGAACTGCCACAGCTAGGGGTAGAAGTATCTACCACTAAGGGGCATTCATTATCTGCTGTCGCACCTCGATACATGGTGAATAAGTCTTTGTTACTGTTTCCCCAAGGGTTTTTCCACTGATTCAAGTAAATCCAGACTTCATCAGTACGCCAGTCTTCAATAGGAACGTAAATCAGGGAGCAAGGTCGGCTAGGGTTAGGGTTCAGGCGATCTCGCACTCGCCCCTGTCTATGTTTAGCCATTGTTGCAGCCCGTTTAATGCTTTCATCCTTCCGAGTACCCAAGGCAAGAATCACTTCACCTTTAGTTCTGATTACTTCACGAATGAAAGAGTCAGCAGGCTTAATTTTTAGGCGTTCAGTACACCACCTGAAACGATTTCTAGGTGCTGGATAGCCTTTGCCCATTAAGCAAACCCAGAATGTGTCTTTGACTGCGGGAGAGAGTAGATGGGGTTCTATGGGTAGTCCTTGATCTTGGGCAGCAGCTTTCATCCGCTCTAGAGATTTGCGTACCCAAGCAGAGACAATCGGATTTTCTACCAGCGTGTCTGTCGTGATAACGTAAATTTTTTTAGTTCGTTTCTCTGGTGGCAGGGCTGCGATCGCATTCCATACAAGTTGTAGAACACAGGTACTATCTTTTCCGCCACTCCAGCCAATAACGATTGGTGTTTCGTCTTGACTATATAACTCTTGGATTTCTTCAGTTAGCTTTTGTATATCTTCTACTAACTCGGCAACAGTGCGTGGTGGAAATAGTGATGTCTGCATTTCTGTCATGTTTGAAACCCCCATTTTTTACGGTGCCATTCGAGTGAGTTGTCGCTTGGATAATATTGATCGGGAGCGTATTTTATTGAATCTGGCAAGAGAATCTTTTCACCGTTAAACTCTTGCATTTCTCGCGTATGGGGCGATTCTTCCTGCAAGTCGTTAGCAACAATAATTTTGTAATTATTGGTTATGCTAAACCAGCCTTTGTCAAAAGCCCAATGATGATTTTTACAGAGGGATATTCCATTATTTATTTGATTATTAAATGATATTGCAAATGGTTCAATATGTGCGCCATCTACAATATTTTGCTTCAGAGAATTGGTCACTTTCAATCTACAGAAAGCACATTTGTAATCATAAATTCCTACAACTGCTTTACCAAAAACTGCCTCTCTAGCTGCTGCTTTACTGAAATAAAATTTTTGCACTTTTTCACTGCGTCCAACGTTACTTAATTTTTTTATTTCCTTCTGTATAGAATCATGAAAAGATTGATTGGCTTTCAAAAGATTTTCTATTTTATCTTCACTTGAAGAAAACCATCTTGTTACAAGCGTATCAACTAATTCCTCTCTTGACTTTTCATCTTTTATTAAATTAAACAAATCCTCCTCTATAAAGGCGTGGTTCACATATTTTTTGAGTTGCGTAATTGATTTTCTTATGTCGTCATTGGTTTTTTTCTTATTTATTTTGACACTACGATGGTATTCAGGTTTGTAGTCAAGATGCCAAAATTGATGCTCTTCATTTTGCAAATGAAAAAATGGCAGAGATAAACTACTTTTTGATTTTTTAGCACCCTTAATATTTTGATCAACAATTAAGATAGCTCTATACTTGTTGAATGTAGTTCTTAATTCCTCTGTGATAGGAATATAATTATTATCTTCTATTACACCTTGTGCAATTAGATCAATTACAGATAAGAGCAGTATCGGTTGGTAGAGAGCCTCTCCCTCTTCAGTTCTATTTACATTAAGCTCCCAAAAACGCTGACGGTAGTATGCTAAATCTTGCTGGTTTTCTGGCTGTTGTCCTGTACTCATGTCTCCCTTCCTGCTTCAACAAGGGTATTTTCCAAGCGTTCCTCTTCCAGGGTAAGCGGCAAACCCAGATACCTCTTAATGTAAGCCGTCATCCGACTCACACTCGTTTGAGACTGAGAAATCCCACCTTTAGACATAATTCGCCCTTGCCAATCCGGATTAGAACGCGACCAATCAATTCCTGCCAGTCCTCCCAAATACTCATCCCAACCTTCTGGATAAATCGAGATGAGACTCGCACCCACCCTGCCTAATCCTAAAAGCGCGATCGCATGACAATGCACATAATCCCGGCGCATCTCGCTTGCAGCTATTTTTTTCTGTAAAACCATATCCCAATCAGGGATATAGCGCGTCACCGCATTCCAGTATCCAGCAGCAAGTTCAATCTGCTCATTCACTTCAGCATTCTGACCATTAGCAAGCAGGGCAAGGGTAGCATTATAGATGCTGCTGAGCGTAAATAACTTACCCGAACGGCTTGGCAGAGTACTGCGTTCCATATCCGTCAGCGTCCGAAACACCGGAACCTCCTTAATCACCGCCCTAACTAAACTCGCCTTCTCGTCCCGGTGGTCATAAAGAATTGTCAGCGATGGATCGAGAGGAACTGAATTGCGGTTTAAATCCAGACACATCTGTTGCGATCGCTTTAACCCAATATCCAAAAACAGAATAAGTGCGATAGCGAAGCGCTGCTGCGAAGCGCAGATCGTCTCATACCCCAATTCTGGCTTCTCTTGCAACGCCAACTCAAACGCCGCCCGTCGGTGTTCCCCATCATGAATCGCAAATCGTGCATCCATCGGCACCCTCAACCGTCCAATTTTCCGCGCCTCCGCCTCCGTACCAATCGGCTCAAAAGTAATATCCGCATCAATCGATGCCGTAATTGCCGAGAAAGTATAGTTCCTTGGATTGTTCAGAATATATCGCGCAATTTCCGGAACGCGAGTCTTGTTCGACGTGCGCCGCGCCCTCATTTCCGGCAGCACTTCTTCGTCATTGCCAGCGAACAGCTTCGGGATATACCGCGCTGGACACATAGAGACGTAATATTCGCGCCCTGCTTGAATCCCTCGGATGACGGGCAAAACGTACTCGAAGGAGGGGATAGGCATAAATACCCTGCCTTGTTAGTTTTTTGTAGATGTGATACCAATTTCATAAATGTTTGCTACAGATGCGCCTCTGGCTCCCCCCTTAATAAGGGGGGTTGGGGGGGTCGATGTGTAGCGCTATTTTAGGAAATTGATGTGAGCTGGGAGCATCTGGGCTTCGCTGTTACCCCGCCGGGGAATTAATTCCCCGTCTAATAGCCAAAGTCGGTTAAAACCGACTAAATTTCCAGGTTTTTAGTCCACTTTAGTGGACTTTCCCTATTAGCCAGGGATTTAAATCCCTGGCGGGGCAAATGCGTGGCGACTATTGCGGGGTATAGATAAAGCCCTGCAATAGCTTGACACGACAGATTCTTTATGATAAAGAACCACAAGATGCAACCCTGTAACTTAAATATGATACATCAACTGTTTTTAAAAACCATACTTGACATCAAAATACCTGATTGGTAGTTTTTTAAAACCAGCTAAACTTCCTATAAAACCCATGAACAGCGCCAACAACCCAACGGCTGACATCGCCAGCCAAATTCTGGAACGAGAAAACCAGGAGAGACAGGCGCTGGCACTCCTGCTGGACAGACATCTCGCCCGCAACGACCAACTCATCGTTCAGAAAACCCAAATGGGTGCAACCGAAGCCTTTATCGGTGCCGTCACCTTAGAATGGCTTGACAGTCGCGTTCGCTTCGCCTCTCAACTGCCCCTTTTCCGGCAAAAATTCGACCCCCAAACCGACAACGTTGTCAGAGATGAAGAAACCATCGATGAAATTCTCCAACGACCCTTAGATTGGTCACGTCAAGCATCTCTCACCCAGTATTTAGCCGCACGGAAAGCGCATAAGTTTCCCGCCGTCTTAGTCGTTCACAGTCCCGCCTGGGTAGATAACCCCAAAGCGCCTGAATGGGATAAAAATGGACGCGCACTCAAATCTGCTGCCGATTTCACGCCCTTGGACAAAAACGAAACCGTTGGACTTTTGGATGTTTCAGAGAACGTCTCAATCTTCGCCCTAGACGGTCAGCACCGACTGATGGGAGTCCAAGGTTTGATGACATTGCTCAAAACAGGTAGACTCCAGCGCTACAACAAATATAAAAAGCCTGTAGGCAGCATCATTACCAGTGACGACCTCATCGAGGAATATCAATTAGACCCCGCTTACCTGCAAAGTTTAGCCCACGAAAAGATTGGCATTGAATTCATTCCAGTAGTTGGCAAAGGGGAAACCCGTGAAGAAGCACTGCGGCGAGTCCGTTCCATCTTTGTCCATGTCAACCTCATGGCGTTACGGTTAAGCAAAGGACAGCTTGCCCTACTCAATGAGAATGATGGATTTTCCATCGTTGCCCGAAAAATTGCCGTCAGCCATCCTCTCTTAAAAGAAGTGGCAGGTCGAAATCCTCGCGTCAATTGGGATAGTGCCACCGTTGCAACTAAGTCAACCGTCTTGACTACCCTGCAAGCGCTCGATGAAATGTCTGAACGGTATTTGGAACACAAATTCCCTCACTGGAAACCTGCCGAAAAGAAAGGTTTAATTCCCATGCGCCCTGAGGATGAGGAACTTGAAGAGGGAATCGAAGCATTTACCCAACTCTTCAACCATTTAGCCACTCTACCCAGCTATCAAAGACTAGAAGCCGGGGAAGAAACGCCTCAACTGCGTCGGTTCAGCTTTGAAAAGAATGGAGGTGAAGGCAATATTTTATTCCGTCCAGTGGGTCAAGTTGCCTTTGCTCAGGCACTGGGAATTGTAATATTCCAAAAGGGATTATCTCTCAAAGAAGTTTTCAAAAAACTCCAAAAGTACGATGTGGACGATGGATTTAGTGGCATGGAAAATCCGCAGTCTCTCTGGTACGGCGTTTTGTATGACCCGAATAAAAAACGGGTATTAGTTTCCGGTAGGGATTTAGCAGCGAGGTTGTTAGTCTACATCATCGCTGGTACTGAGGATGACATGGAGCGTGCGGAACTGCGCCGAGAGTTAGCTGAAGTAAGAACGATTGAAGGTAAAGCTGTGGGATTTAATGGCAAATTTGTTAATCCAAGGGATGTAGGACTTCCGCCAGTGTTGTAAAAATCTAGGTATGTTGCCCACACCCGCCAGGGATTTAAATCCCTGGCTCATAGCTAAAGTCCTCTAAAGAGGACTGTATCTGAGTACATCCCTCAAACTGATTGACCGCTAATCTCATTCAACCAATTTATCATCGCCTCTTCTTCTTCAAAATCAAACAACCTCTCTGCCAACTCTTCCACCCGTTCAATTGGTAAACGGCGAATCTGCTTTTCTACATCAAGAGAAACAGTTCCAAAACGGCGATTGATTTGGCTCAATACAATTTTTTCAACTCCCCGTCGCAGTCCCCTTTCATATAACCAACTCCTCAAAGCCGTTTCACTAGCTAACTTAAATAACGTCTCACCTAATAACTCGATTTCCACAATTGACAACCTGCGGATTTCCTCCTCTAGAGATTGGGGAATTCCTGGAAAACGCTCCTTGAGCTGGTACAAAACTAAAGCCGATTCTCTTGCTAATGCCTGCTGAAATCCTTGCTGAAATCCCTGTTGTAAGCCCTGCTGTAATCCCCGTTGAATTCCCTTCTCCATCCAACTGGTAACAATTTCCATCACTCGCGCCTCTTCCTCCTCAGATAACCCCATTTTATCTAGTTCAGCTTCAAAGGCGACTTCCTCAGCTTCATTCAACCGCAAGTAAGTATCAACAAACCCCGAAATTAACTGCATTCTTGCGGAGTCTAAACGTAACGTAGTCAGCAAGCGCAAACATTCTGCTTTCACCTTGGGTCTATCTTCTGGGTGAATTTTCATCTTCGCCATCAACGCCGCCGCTACAGGATTGGGTGAAGAGAGAAAATCTCGCCAATTCAGACGATTGAGCTGAATCGCTACATAACTAAAATCCAACACCTTCCGGTCAGGGAACTCAACTTGATAGCGATTAGGTTCCAGTCGTTGTGGAGTATCAAAAGAAAAAATAACTACTGGATAAATCGGCAAGCTATACTTCTCGTCTAAACGAGCAAAGTAATGAAACATCCGCCGCTCAAATCCAGCTTGGGAATAGGATTGATTTTCGACATGAATTAAAAAGCAAGTCTCTTGACCCCGAAACCGCACTTGTGCCAGTAAATCGACTTCCCGACGCTCTCCAGACGTAATATTCGTGAAGATTTCCTGATTTAAGAAAGAAATCGACTCTCTTTCCATATAATCAGCTACATCTGGCAAAAACAGCTCGATAAATTCACTAAAAAACGTCGATAGTAATTCCTTAAATAGTCGATCATGGTCAATCATTTCGCGATTTCCCATTAATTTATTTCACATTTTAGTAGCTTTATAGAGTCGTTACAGCTTCGCTTAACGCACCCTACTACATTAGAAATTGCAATTCAATCACTTATTCTTCAAGCCATACTTTCCATCGGGGAGTTTTTTAAAATATTTAGGCTCAATTGAATTTTTTCGATTCAACCCTTCGCATCGTCTCTCAATGGCTCCACGAACAATTCCTCTTGGCTCCTGAGCATTGAAACTATACAAGTTTTTATCGAGGATAGCCTGCGTAATATCAGAAATAGTCATTGGCTGCTTAGCGGCTTGCAATACCTCAATTACGGCTTGAGCAACTGTTCGTTTTTCCATAACATTTCCCACTATGTAGTAACTCAAAATTTATCAAACATATCTTGACATCTTTGGGTCGTTGTTCAGTCGAAAAAGTCAGAGCGCGTCCGGGTTTGGAGTTTCTACTGTGATAAAGGAATCTGGATCAAAAACTCGGTACCTTGCCCTAGTTCGCTCCAGCACTGTAGCTGACCTCCATGTTTTTTGACCACAATTTGATAGCTAATGGACAATCCCAGACCTGTACCGGCACCTACAGGTTTGGTAGTAAAGAAAGGGTCGAACAGTCGAGCTTGGATTTGCTCCGTCATCCCTGAACCGTTGTCTGCAATCCAAATGGCTACTTGCTGGTCTTTCAGTACCTCGGTGCGAATCCGAATATAAGGGTTTGTAGATGACAGATGAGAAGGTGGTAAATCATCTTCCGATATTGTAGGGGTCGCAAGATGAGGGCTGTCACATTCAACGTTCAAAGGGTCAATATTTAACTTTTCCAAGGCATCGTCAGCGAAGCGAGATGCGATCGCATCTATCGAATTACTGAGCAAATTCATAAACACTTGATTGAGCTGTCCGGCATAACACCCGACCTTGGGTAGGTTGCCATACTCTTTAATCACCTGAATTCCAGGATGCCTGCCCTGAGCTTTCAATCGGTTTTGCAGAATGGTCAGTGTACTATCCAGACCTTCGTGAATATCGACCGCTTTCATGTCGGCTTCAGCAAGACGAGAGAAGTTACGCAGTGAACCGACAATCTCACAAATTCGCTCGGCTCCAACCTTCATTGAAGAAAGTAGCTTCGGCAAATCTTCGATGAGGAACTCTAGGTCAATGGCTGCAATGTTTGACTGAATTTCTGGTGTAGGGGAAGGGTATTGCTGCTGATACAGCGTGAGTAAGTTCAGGATGTTTTGGGTGTAGTTTTCGGCATGAGCCAAATTGGCATAAATAAAGGTAACGGGGTTGTTGATTTCGTGCGCTACTCCAGCCACGAGTTGTCCCAAGCTGGACATTTTTTCCCGTTGTACCAGTTGCGCTTGTGCTCTCTGAAGTTCACTTAAGGCTTGCTCAAGCTGCTGAGCTTGTGTCAGAGCTGTCTGTGTCGCCCTGCGGCTTTGTTGGTAGAGTTCCGCTTGTTGAAGCGCGATCGCCAACTGGGTTGCTAGTGATTGGAGTAAATCAATTTCTAACGGCTGCCATTGACGTGGACTACTACAATGATGAGCAATCAGCAGTCCCCAGAGTGTGTCGCCTTGGAGAATGGGCACCACTAATTTGGCTTTCACCCCAAACTGTTGTACAAATTCAAGCAGACAGGGTAATACTATAGACGGCTCTACATCAGAAATAGCCAGAATTCGTCCTTGGCAGTAGGCTTTGTGGGACTCTAGAGGAAAGACTTCTTCCGGAAAGGTACGCCCCAAAACGGCGGGCCATCCAGGCACTACAGCCTCTGTCACGGCGCTTCCCGTTCCATTGGGCCAAAGGCGATAGATTAAAACGCGGTCAGTTTGGAGAAATTGGCGTACCTCTGTGACTGTGGTATTCAAAATTTCTTCCAGATTCAAGGATTGGCGAATGCGCCCTAGCGACGCCGTCATCAATCGCTCCTTCAGGGATTGCTGCCGCAGAGCCTCCTCCATGCGTTTGCGATCGCTGATATCGGTAATCAGGCCAATGTAGCCTGTGACAGATCCGGTGTGGTCTTCCTCGGCGACGGCCTGAGCCAAAACCCAGATCATTTTACCGTCGGGACGTTGCAGCCGATACTCGGATTGAAATGGCAAGTGTTCTTGTACTGCTCGGTACCATTCAGCAAAAACACGTTCCCGGTCGTCCGGATACAGGACTTGCAGCCAACCGTCTCCCTGAGCCTCTGCTACTGTGATTCCAGCCATCTCACACCAGAACTCATTCACCGATAAATAATGCCCAGTGGCATTGGTCTGAAATATGCCGACAGGTAATATCTTGGCTAAGGTACAGGAATGAGCTTTACACTCCTGTGTACTGGTCTCCATCGTATTAAACATTTTTGTATAAAACTTAATAAAAATCCAAAAATGAAAAACTGCTGCACCCGTTTTTTCCGTGAAATTTGATACTTTTCTATGTCTAAGATCTCACTTTTGATGATTAACCATCTTATTTGTTACTAAAATGCAACATTGACAATCTGTAACTCTGGTAAATGTTTACAATCAATAAAATTTTGTTGGATTGGTTTCTAACTATCTGTTAAGTCTTCACCACCGCGTCTTGTGAAACTTCAACTTCAGCTGTGTCTTCCTCACTTGACTCCTCTTGCACTCGCTGCATGAGTAAAGCGGCAACAATCAGGAAACCACCACCAATCACGATAGCGAGTAGCCGATCATTCTGGAGAATATTTTGCATCACCCAGCCGAAGCCAAGGGATGCAAAAATCTCCGGCAACACGATAAAAAAATTAAAGATTCCCATATAAATTCCAGTGCATTCCGGCGGTAAGGAACTCACTAAAATTGCATAAGGCATCGCTAAAACACTGGCCCAAACAATACCAACACCCAGCATTGAGAGGAGTAACAAATATTGGTTAGCGATGAGATCTGTCGAAGTATTTTGCGCGATCGCACCTAGTGACATCAAACCCATCGCGCCACACAGTAAGCAAAAGCTATGAGTTTGCTTCAGACTGGTGGCTCGTGCCAAACGAGGTAACACAAAGGAAAAAACGATGCAAACCGCATTGTAAGTTGCAATACAAATTCCCGCCCATTCAATACCTGTAAAATAAAGCGGCGAACCCTCGTCAATGGCACCGAAAATATTATGAGCTACGGCTGGGGGAAAATAAAGAAAAAAGCAGTATAAACCGAGCCAGGTAAAACACTGTACCCAGGCAAGCTGTCGCATCGTTCTTGGCATTTCTTGTACAGCGGTGCCAATTTCTCTGAAGGTATTGAGAATCCCACCTCGCTGTATTTGCTGCTCCTTGAAGGCGTTGATATCTTCTGGAGGATATTCAGGGGTCGTCACTACCGTCCAAATCACCGTTCCCAAGAAAAGCACTGCCCCAATATAAAAAGAAAGCTCTACCGTTAGGGGCATTTTTTGTTGGTTGCTCCCAATATTAGAGACACCAAAGACATGATGCAAAATCCAAGGAAATGCCGCTGCGGAGACAGAACCGATACCAATTAAAAGGCTTTGCATGGCAAACCCTTGGGTTCGCTGTTCGTCAGGAAGCAAATCGCCCACAAACGCTCGAAATGGCACCATACTGATATTGGCGGACGTGTCTAAAATCCAGAGCAATCCCGCCGCCATCCACAGTGCTGATGA
The DNA here is from genome assembly GCA_039962225.1 of Microcoleus sp. AS-A8. Classification (NCBI taxonomy): domain Bacteria; kingdom Bacillati; phylum Cyanobacteriota; class Cyanophyceae; order Oscillatoriales; family Microcoleaceae; genus Microcoleus; species Microcoleus sp. AS-A8. The sequence continues at coordinate 194,005 of JAMPKV010000009.1, read as the reverse complement.
ATGAGGCATAAGGATCAAAGCAATAGAAGCAAGAATGGCACCTACTAGCAAGTAAGGTCGTCGCCTACCCAACGCGCCCCAAGTGCGATCGCTCATATTGCCGATAATCGGTTGTACAATTAAGCCTGTAAAAGGAGCTGCAATCCAGAGAATCGGAATTTCGTGAGCTTGGGCACCTAAATACTCGAAAATAGCACTCATATTGGCCATTTGCAGACCCCAGCCAAACTGAATGCCCAGAAATCCAAAGCTCATATTCCAGAGTTGTAAGACGTTAAAATGTTCTTTTTTCATCTCCATAAGCCCTTACGTTCTTGAGAGTGTAACTGACGCCAAGGTGACAAGGGATAAGTTGAGAGATGATCAAGAATCCATCCTGATAGCCCCCAATAAGGCTCAACCTTTAGACGCCTTAAATCTGTGCCAGCTTTCTTAACCTATCTTTGGCTTCTGTGTGTTATTCATAAAGGAATTCCAAACTCTACAGCCAAGCTATAAGATAAAAGCAACTCCAGCTTGATTTCATACCCTGAGTGATGCAGGTATTTAGGAAACACTAACAAAGTTAAGCAAAGTTCATCAGCTTTACTTCTTACTTGAGGAGCACAAGTGCAGAATTGGTTGGCTTTTCGGTATTAGCATCAGCCGAATATGATCTGCATCGGCGAATGGATGATACAGACAATAGCTGAGATACCCTGAGCGAGGGCTTTTCCAGCGAGGCTGAGTGACTACCGACCTAACCCTAAATTTCTAGGCAATGTTTGAAAGCTGCTGATAAGAAACTTAGGCAGAATGGGTAAGTTGGATCTGATGACGTCAGTCATAGCTGTGAACATCACCCTTTAGTCTGAACATTGCCCCTAGTAAAAAGGTAGACATTGATGAGTACAGTTTTAGTCGTTGAAGATTCTCGCAGTCAACGAGAGTGTATCTCAAATCAGCTAAGCTGGAGTGGGCTGAATGTCATTCAAGCTTGTGATGGAGTCGAAGCGCTAGAACAAATTCAGGCCAATTGTCCCGATCTAGTGTTGCTTGATATTATCATGCCTCGGATGGATGGTTACGGGGTTTGCAATTTGCTAAAAGCCAACCCTGAAACCCAAAACATACCTGTCATTTTCCTAACGGGTAAAGGACAACATTTGGCTCTCTACTGGAGTATCAAACATGGAGAAGCCTATGTTGCTAAACCTTGGCAGCCCAAAGAACTGCTGGATACGATCAAACGAGTGTTAATAGACACTAAAAATTTACCGAAAAGTGCCTCGGCTGAGGCTTGGACAGAATACGGAATTTCTATCCTCAAGATGATTGAACTCTACGAATGCCGTGCGGATGCCTGGACAAAATACAGCACACAAATTCTGCGGCTTTACGATTATGCGATTACGGCTTTTAATCAAGCGTTGAACGTTGACTATACTTACTCCTTAGCGTATCAATATCAGACTAAGGTTCAGAAAAGATGGGATTCAATACTTGAAAAATTAGAGCAAACAAAACCTTGCAATGTATGTCGATATTACTATGGTAAAGAGGGTTTAATTTGTGCTATACACCCGTCTGGCCCGATGGAAAAATTGTGTCAAGATTGGGATTTTAGAGCTTCTATTCCGCCCTTTTAATCTTAATAAAGCAGAAGGCTGCGTTCAGGATTCTGCTGTCAGGGTTTGCACAATTTCCTTTAAGGTTTGAGCGACAGATCGAGGTTGCCAACCGAGTTCGGTGCAGGCTTTGGTGGCATCTACCCGAACACAACGGTCATATATATAGTGAACTCGTTCCCGACTAAGGGGAGGTTGCCATTTGAGTAAACGTCCAATCGGATCGAGGATATTTCCTACTAATTTAACTAAGGGTTTGGGCGCTTCACGCGGGACGGGAATTCCAGTTTCTTGAGAGAGGATACCAAACATTTCACGGGTCGTCAGGTCACCGGCAGAAATGATGTAATGTTCTCCAGGTTGAGCTTTTTCTGCTGCCAAAATCATGGCCGCCACTAAGTCATCCACATGGACAATTCCTGTAATGCGATCGCCTCCTGCCCACACCTTCAACCCACCTTTGAGAAATTGCTGTAGCACGGGGCCAAAATGGGGATCATCGGCACCAAAAATCCCAGAGGGGAGGATACTCACGACGGGTAAGCCTTGGGCGGCAAAGCGATCGACAATTTGTTGAGCTTCGTATTTTGTGCGATCGTAAGCGGAGGAAAAGTCAGTTTGTGTGCGTTGAAACGTTTCATCCACAACTCGCCCTTGGGTGTCGCCAAATACGCCAATCGTGCTGCAATACACCACTTTCGACACAGCAGCCGCTTGAGCGACTTCCATCACAGCAAGGGTTCCTGCCACATTCACCCGCTCCATTTTGGCGGCATCAACCAGTCCTAACTCGACATAAGCCGCTGTGTGAAACACCCAGTCTACCCCAGCCATGGCAGTTTTTAAGGCTTCGCGATCGCTGATGTCGCCGTACACCAATTGCACCTTGCAACTCGATAAGCGATCGAGGTTGCTAGACTGGCGGACTAAACCAACAACAACATCACCTCGCTGTTCTAAGGCTTTAACTAAGTGAGAGCCTGTAAATCCGTTAGCACCTGTCACGAGGACTTTCATAGTTGCACCTCAATAACTGTTTGTTAGTCTACGCCGTTTGCCAGGTTACTGATTGACAAACCTGCTGGCTTCAGTTCTAGGGGATTTGCTTTTTATCCTGATAGAGCCAAAGTAGCGATGGAGTAAGGAATAAGTAGATGCACCCTGATGACTTCGCCCAGCGCCTTCACAAGCTCTGGGTTTTTTGTTGGATGTGTGTGGCGAACTTACGATCGCTCCGCGCTGCCCCTTTGGGGCAATCGCAACTTTAAAGACTAATTCACAATTTCACTCCGAGAAGTTTTGCTGTTCCTCTCAGGATTTGGGGCTAACTCCTCTGGTAATGATTGCACCGCACCCCATTGTTGAACCAAGCCTTGTAACAGCATCTCTTGCCGAACCCGGAATCCTTCCAAGTCATTTCCGCCATTCATGGTTGCAAACCAAACGGTGCCCTGTTGCTGAGTGGGTAATGCTCCTGCTAAGGCGCTAACGCTATTTAAACTGCCTGATTTCACCACTAACAATGGGGGAAGTTTGCGTTGATTTAAGATGCCTTCATCTTGCCCCACAATGGCGAACAAATCGCCAACTGTCAGGTTGTGCGGTTGTAGATAGCGCTCAAGGGCGAGAAACATGGCACAGGCGGCGCGAGGAGAAATCCGGTTGAGTGGACTTAACCCAGAACCGTTGACTAAAATCACTTCGGATTGCGGCACCCCAGCTGCTTGCGCGGCTTTGAAGGCTACGATTTTGGCACCCCCGGCAGAATTGGCAATCATCTCTGCCATTTTGTTGTTGCTGTACTGATTCATCTTTTTGAGCAGTTCAGCGAGGGGGAAGGACGAGTGGCGGATCACAGGTTTGACGTTGTTGGGAGTTGAGGGGGATACTTTGACAGAACCCGCGATCGCAACTTGGGGTTTAGGGGTGCCTGGGGGCAATGTCTGATACTGAGTTTGGGCAGCAGGAGGCCAAGTTAGAGCATTTAACGCTTGTTTGAGCAGATTACCGGATTTGAGGGGGCTAGGCTCAAAGTTCATATAAAATTTACCTGTGATGACTAGATTGCCCGTCACCTGCTTGATGCCCTTCTGATTTAAGAGATTACCCAGCGCGATCGCTTCTTCCCAAACAAAAAACGGGTCTTCCCCTCCCTGAATCACTAAGTCCCCTTTTAATACCCCGTTCTCAATCGGCCCTGTTGCGCCAATCTGGGTAATAAACTGATGGTCGGGGCTAAAGGTTTGCAGTGCGGCTAGAGACGTTGCCACCTTGGTGATGGAAGCGGCAGGCAGAGGAACAGTACCTTGGTGATTGGCTAAAAGAGTATTACCCGCTTGTATCCACATGCCTTGGCTTTGCTTGGCAAATCCCTTCGCCGCGAATCCATTGAAGTATTGCTCAACTTGCTGTTGAATCGCTGGATCGGGATTATCGGGAGATGCCAAGGATGGGATCGCTGGCTTTTTCGCAGCCGCTACTGGATTTTCTGATTCTGTGGCACTCTCGGCGCTGTTGGCTGATGATCGCGGAGAATTCGATTGCAGAGAACATCCAGCAAGAAGCGTGAGTAGAGCGATTGATAGTGCAGCAGTCAAGCGAACGGATTGTGGCATGGCGTTGTAGGAAGAATACCATCTGGCTTTTGACCTGAGGTAAAGTTTACAAGTTCCTGGTACCTTCCCCATCAGTCTATAGCTGTCCCTGGCTTGTCAGTTGCACGCCCTATCTCACAATCCAGTGCAACTCTAACCAGAAGCGTGGATCGGTAGGCTTGAGTTTCGACATATCGCCAAATCGATGAGTACAGTTCAATCTGATTAGTAGATAGAAATAACAAGAAAGCCTAGATAACTTTTATGCTATCTAGACCCTCAGTTTATTCGCTTGTCATTTTACTCAGCGACTGTGCATTTAATGGTTATGCCATCATCCGCCAAGAAGATTGTCATGCTCAAGCTTGTGATTCGAGATTTTGAATGGCTTAGTCAATCGCCTTCTTGATTTTGTCCTTAACATCTTCTACGGCATGACTACCTTCAGCTTGAGTTTGCTTGGCTTTCCCTTCTGCTCTATCTTCAGGATCGCCCGTTACATTACCCAAAGCTTCTTGAGCTTTGCCTTCAATGTTTTTGGCAGTGGCTTTTGCTCTATCTTCTGTACTCATAATTTTGTTTTCCTCTTTTTTTCAAAAGTTTATTTTGAAGAGAATTGGAAAATAATTCACAACTTTCTTCTATGTGTATCCAAGTTATCTAAAAATATTTACATATTCGTCAGTCTACAGAGGTATTAGCCTGGTATCCAGTTTGTACCTAAAGCATAGTTTTAGCCAATTGTTGCCAAACTCACTATATTCTCCAGCCTTAGCGATTAATCACTATTCATTAGTATTCCTAAATACAGATGACAAATAAGTTCTATTACGATAGTTTGTTAACTAACAAATGATGACTAATGTATTCAATAAATAAGCGTGACTGAAATCCCCTTGTTTCCTTTTTAGCTTACCGATTAGCCAAAAAACCATCTTAAAGCCAGCAAAGTCAAGGTGGAAACCGTCACGCTCTGAGTATTGATTAGAGTTTAGTCAGTTTAATCAAGATACCCCATCAGGTCATGTTCACCATCTATGTAATTTGAGGCAATGGGGCGATTCATCATAATCATTTGGGCTTCACTAAATTTAAACAAGCTTGCCGCGATTGGGCGTTCCCCAGAGATAGAGATGGTATCCAATACTGTAATGTTGCTGGCAACAATGGGGCGGTCTTCCACCGAAGAAATTGAGCCAAGAACCTGAATATTAGCAGAGTCAATGGGACGATTCCCAGGGAGGGGAGACACAGAACTCTTAACCGTTTCTTCTGGGGTAGCCGTGCTATTGCTCATCATCAAATACCTGTAAATTTCTAAGTGAGTTTGTCCCTGAGTAGGAGAATCACCCGCTTTCGGTGCTGACTTGCTGCTCCTACTGTCATTTTTAGAAATATTATAAACGGATAACTATCTTAAGGAAGATGGATAAATTTATATAATTTTATAAATATTTGTCAAGTCCGATGCCAATCTGCCATTATCATTGATATAATCTATGGTTTACACCCGACTGATGGGTAAGATGCATAGGCGATTTCATGGGTACGATTGGCTAGTCTGGTAATCTGACTAAGCCATGTATCCATACTCTCTCCGGGCATTAAGGTGCAGTTTCTCCATCACGAACGATGGGGTAAGGGCGGGTTTTAAAAGGAATTTTCCGGTCGGATAACCGAAACGATTCCTCAACCCGCCCCTACAAATTTTCATCTACAAATCCTTAAAACACCACTTGCCCTCACCTATTAAGGAGTTGAGAACCAGGGGGACATTCAAACGGGCTGGATTGATTGGCAGTGAACTTTGGCATGGCTGGAGGAGTTGTAGAGGGAGTATCAGTTTCACAAACTCCTGAGACAGTAGCCACATCCTGACCTTTTTTAGTCGTAAAAACAGCGCCCGTGTAGCTCTTCAACATTACCTGCTTCGCTTGAGCTGTAATCATCACACTCTTGTTACCCGCCTGAGGCACAATCTGATAGCGATAACTCTCCGTTTCTGGTCGAATACCAACCCCTAACTCTTCAATCGATTTGCTAAAAGTTCCTTTCTCGATATGAAAAGCTTGCTGCCCTCTAACCATTGAATTAACGTTATTTCTGGCTTCTGCTTGTCTAGCTTTATGGGCTTGGGTGAGAAGACTGGGCAAAGCGATCGCAGCAATAATTCCCAGGATGATGAGACCAAAACAGCCACAACCTAAGCCTCCAATAATCCAAAGTATGGTGGGGAATGATTTTTTTGATTCGGCTTGCCCAGGTGGGGTTTCAAAGTCTGAAAATTCTGTCATGAGGGAGGCCTATAAAGAGGGTTTTTCTTACAGTAATGTTGTTGTTAGAGTTAGCCAAAGCTTAGAGCCTAACGAATCTTGGTTCGTGTGGTTTTTAGACTTAAGGGCTGTTTAGGAAAAACTTCAAGATGCCAATACGATTTTCCAGAATTTGGGGTATCTTCTTGAGCTTTAGATTTTAGGAGGATTTCGGCACGATTCACGCAATGAAGTCGAAGTTACTTAGCATAGGAGATAGAGGCAGCAACCATCTTCACTTCTATGTCGCATTTTCAACTCCAAGCCCCCTTTCAACCGACTGGCGATCAGCCCCACGCGATCGCACAACTCACCTCCTACCTTCAAGGGAATCATCGCTTCCAAACCCTACTTGGCGCAACGGGAACCGGTAAAACCTTCTCCGTAGCGGCTGTGATTGAGAAAATCGGCAAACCGACTCTCGTTCTCGCCCACAACAAAACCCTGGCGGCACAGTTATGTAATGAGTTGCGGGAGTTTTTTCCCCGTAATGCCGTTGAGTACTTTGTTTCTTACTACGACTACTACCAGCCCGAAGCTTATATCCCTGTCACCGACACTTATATAGAGAAGAGTGCAGCGATTAATGATGAAATTGATATGCTCAGGCACTCGGCAACGCGATCGCTGTTTGAACGTCGGGATGTAATTGTGGTAGCCTCAATTAGCTGCATCTATGGCTTGGGCATTCCCTCAGAATACCTGAAGGCCGCGATTCCCATAGGAGTCGGGAAGGTAATTGACCAACGCCAGTTATTGCGAGACTTAGCCTCAGTACAGTATTCGCGCAATGATTTAGAGATGGGACGGGGACGCTTCCGGGTGAAGGGCGATGTCGTGGAAATTGGCCCAGCCTACGAAGACCGAATTATTCGTGTAGAATTCTTTGGCGATGAAATTGACGCGATTCGCTACATTGACCCAGTTACCGGCGAGATTATCACCAGTCTGAACGCCTTGAATATCTACCCTGCACGTCACTTTGTTACCCCAGATGACAAGCTAGAGGACGCCTGTGACGCGATTGAGGCAGAAATTCGGGAGCGTTTGGTGCAATTGCAGGATGCGGGAAAGTTACTGGAAGCCCAGCGATTAGAACAGCGTACTCGTTACGATTTGGAACTGTTGCGGGAAGTTGGTTACTGCAACGGCGTGGAAAACTATTCTCGTCACTTAGCGGGACGCCAAGCTGGGGAACCCCCGGAGTGTTTGATTGATTACTTCCCCAACGATTGGCTGTTAGTTGTGGATGAATCTCACGCTACGGTACCGCAAATTCGGGGGATGTACAACGGCGACCAAGCTAGGAAAAAAGTACTCATTGAGCATGGTTTTCGCTTGCCGAGTGCGGCTGATAATCGTCCCTTGAAGGCAGAGGAATTTTGGACGAAAGTCAATCAATGTATTTTTGTTTCAGCAACACCGGGAGACTGGGAGATTGAACAGTCGGAGAATCGAGTTGTGGAACAGGTAATTCGCCCGACGGGTGTGATTGATCCAGAAATCTTTGTGCGTCCGACAGAGGGGCAAATTGATGACCTCTTGGGTGAGATTAAGGAACGGGTGAAGCGGAAAGAACGGACGTTGGTAACCACCCTCACCAAGCGCATGGCGGAGGATTTAACGGAATACTTGCAAGAACGAGGAATTCAGGTGCGTTATTTGCACTCAGAAATTCAATCAATTGAGCGGATTGAAATCTTGCAAGCGTTGCGGGAAGGGGAGTTTGATGTGTTGATTGGGGTTAACTTGTTGCGGGAGGGGTTGGATTTGCCAGAGGTGTCTCTGGTGGCGATTTTGGATGCGGATAAGGAAGGGTTTTTAAGGGCAGCGCGATCGCTAATTCAAACGATTGGACGTGCGGCGCGTCATGTGCGGGGGCAAGCGATTATGTATGCGGATAACCTCACCGATAGCATGATTAAAGCGATCGATGAAACGGAACGGCGTCGAGGAATTCAGCTTGCATATAACAAGATGCATGGGATTACACCGCAGCCGATTGTTTCCAGAGCCAGTAATTCGATTTTGGCGTTTTTAGCTGTGTCGCGGCGGTTGAATGCTCAACAATTGGAAGAGGTTTATGAACAGGCGGATGATTTGTCTTTAGAGGAGATTCCGCAGTTAATTACTCAGTTGGAAGCGCAGATGAAGGATGCAGCCAAGAATTTGGAGTTTGAAGAGGCGGCGAAATACCGCGATCGGATTAAGCATTTAAGAGATAAACTTGTGGGTCATTAAGCTGCTTTTATCATTAAGGTCACAAACTCAGGTATTAGGGTAGAGCCGATGAATGCCATCACCTTGACTATTCCTCGTTTGAGCGCAGAAGGTTTTCTTGAATTGTGCAAAGCGAATCAAGACTTGCAGCTAGAACTTACGGCGACAGGAGAAGTCATTATTATGCCCCCCACTTTCCCGTGGACAGGTAAGCAAAACTTTGGAATTATCGCCCAACTCGGTGCTTGGATTGAACGGACGGGTTTAGGTTTTGGCTTTGACTCCTCTACCGGATTTACTTTACCTAATAGTGCTATTAGGTCGCCTGATGCGAGTTGGGTGAGTAATGAGCGGTGGGAAGCGTTGAGTGAAACTCAGCAAAAGGAGGAGTTTTCTCCTCTATCTCCTGATTTTGTAGTGGAGTTGCGTTCTAGTAGTGATTCGTTGAAGAAGTTACAACAAAAGATGCAGGAGTACATCGATAATGGGGTTCGCTTAGGTTGGTTGATTGATTCCACGACGAAGCAAGTGGAAATTTATCGTCTGGGGCAGGATGTAGAGGTTTTGCAGTCTCCGGCAACGTTATCGGGAGAGGGTGTTTTGCCTGGGTTTGTGTTGGATTTGGGCAAGGTGTGGTGAAATGCGATCGCACCTCATGAGGATATTGGGAAGATGCGATCGCTAACACAGCATTAATCCATTGAGCTTAACGGCTAATCTGATTTTCTAGAGCTTTTACTTGATTTTCAAGGTTGCCATTTTGAGTCTGTAAATTTTTGACAACCGTTTTTAAATCAGCCCTTTGATTACGTTGTTTCTGAAGTTTAGTTTCTAAATCATGTACTTGAGTTTTGAGTGGCTGTACATGATTTTCTAAAGCCAGTTTTTGAGCCTGTAGATTCTGCACTTGGTTTTCTAAATTTCGTATTCTATCCCGTGCTCCTACCTGCTGAGATAATAGCCCAATATTAAAAGACAAAGAAATGATAATTATGACTATTACCAATCTTGGTGCTATTCCTTGGTTGCCACCATTTTGAGCTGGATTTTGATAAGATTTTATCTCTTTCCAAGATTGTGAATTTGAATCAACTAGACTTGACAATCCCCGCCATACTTTTTTGTTTTGGAGCGTTTCCTCGTCCTGAATTCCCGTCACGACAACCAGTGGCATAACTTGCTGATTATCTGTTTTATTTTCGGTTTTTTGCCTTGGTAAGCAGTATTTTTCAAGGTCACTAGCGAGTTCTTGTTTAAGCTTGTCTGAAGTGCGTCCTATTTTCTTTTTCTGCCTATCTTCATTGGTCTCTTCATTCGGAGCTATGCACTCAATTTTAGCGGTTTTTTTTACAGCTTCAGTTAAGGTTTTAAGCTTCTCAAACGAAACCTCAAAACCTTTCTCACCACCTGACTTCACTGCATCATCTATGTCTTTTTCCAAAGTACCTAGTAACGCACGAGCAGCAATTGCTCGCAAAGTAGGTTCATCAGTTTGTTCATCAGTTGGTTGATCTACCCAGGCTTGACCTATGCAGACTAGTGAGTTTCTTATTGGACGACCCCGATAATCTTTTCGCCCACTTGCTTTAAGACCAGTTACTAGCAATAGTAATTGATCGCTATTCCGTGCCATAACAACTGAATGTGCTTCACTTTGAATTAAGTTTTTGGCTTGTTTGACGAAGCCAGGTTCTTCTACAATGTTTTGGCTTTCATTGAGCCAACAGTAATCATGTTCTTGAGCAACACCACAACTTTGGACGTAAATTTTCATTGCTAACTCCTATCCAACACTTAGCCATTTTTCCCCTTGGAGTACTGTGAACCCCCAAGTGGATTTGCATCCATTGGCAGACTGACGAGCTGCTTCCTTGATATGGTTATCCCAACCCAACCAAATGCGGATAGGACTGAATAGACCCCAGCTCCAATTTCTAGACTCAATCTGGAGTTTCAACGCGAATCGTAACAGATATCGCAGAGGCTGTTCGCTATCGCAAGGGCTATATTCAGCATCGTGACTCGTCTTACGGAAGTAAAAGTGAGGCGTTCCATTAGCCACCTCAATATGAGAAAAGACCACCGTACCAACAGTTTGAATCGGCGTAACTATGCTGACTACCCAAGGCAGCAGAGCTTCTGAGCTGAAAAGGTTTAGTAAGTTAGCATATTTCTCCTTAATACGCTTCAGTAAAGCATTGGCAGAAGTTGCATCTTGCATGTATTTTTCGCACCTGACAGGAGCCAAGATAACCAGTCGTGGTGACTTCAGATCTTGATACACTGATTGAAAAAGGTGAGCAATTTGCTGCGGTCTATTGATTTTGTCATGCCACTTGCCACCTGCTTCCATAAGTGCAGGTGCATCGACGGCAATGAGAACTGCGGCAGATTTAGTCAGCAAATTTCTGACAAAGTTTCTGTTTTCAGAGGTTGCTTGACTATTGAGGTAACCACCCGGAAAATCTTGAAAGTGTAAGCGTAAAGATGGCTTCTCCCCCTTCTTTCCCAAATCAAAAATGAATGAGCGAATATCAGAGGTACCTAAAATTCCTCCTGTAGCTTCAAAATCATCTGTAAGACTTTTTAGTTCTCCTAAACGCTCCTGTAAAATTGCCGAACTTTTCAAGTCAGGTGTAAGTTGTAAATTGGTTTGACCAATCGTACTCTCAAATTGCTCATACATGGCAGTTAAAAAACTAGTTTTGCCAACGCCTCTTGCTCCAAGCATGGCAATTTTAATTTCTTGTGACATTGATTCTCCTTAATTTATTAATTCAAAGAATGCATTGAGTTTGATTTATTGATTTGTGCTGCACGCTCTACTGCGTCTAACCACTCTCGTCGCATCCGAGTTCGCTCATTTAGCTGTTTGAATTCATCGGGCCACACCTCTGAGCGCACATCATCGAGAAAGATGCGCCACTCACTCTCGACATCTTCTGCACGTAGTATGCGATCAAGAAATTCTTCGACAATTGCAAAGGCGGCTTGACTAGGTTCAGAAAGCAAATTTTCTAGAGCATTCTCACACTGATAAACGGCTTCTGCATGAGCTGTCTTAAGATTGAGAAAAACTTGTTGAGCAGAGGGAGATGTAGATAGCTGAAGAGTTGCTGGCTCATTAGGAGTAAGACCATCCAAATGCTGCCGAATTCGATGCTGAATAAATCCCCGATAAGAAAGCTCAAATTCAGCAAGCAGTTGAAATCCAAATTTCAGTTTGCTTGGTTCTCCTGGTATTAGTTGCTCAGGTAATAGCTTTGCCATTCCCCTAATCAATTCAGACCCTCGCGCCTTTGTCAATCCCCCCAAGCGCCCTTGATTGATGAGTACCTCTGCTACCTGAGATTTCACCTGCTCTAGTGAAAGTTTTAAACCTTCATCTAGAGACAAAAATTTATGTGATAGGTGGGCGCGAACCTCTGGAAGATACTGATAGTAAGCATTGGGATAGCCGCCTGTACTCCTAGCCTGAATTTCAATCTTCTCAATTGATGGAATGCCCGTATCCTCTCGACAATTTTGGATAGCCTCGTCTACCTCTGCCTTGAAGTTAGTATCTACATCATCACGCTGCTTTCTGAGTTCCTGAAGTAGTTCCTGAAGACCGTTCCTGAGATTTTTCCAAAGTTGATTGAATCGAGGGACAAAAAGTTGAGCATCCTTATTTTGTTGTACTTCTTTACCTAAGCTATTTCGTGCCTTGTCTAGCTCAGTCTTAACTTTTGCCTCAATGTGACTCAGACTCTCCTGACAGGATTTTGCATAGTCTTTATCCAGAGACTCAATATTGTTAGCTAGATAATCAAGAACTAAATCAAAAACTCTGTTGGCATCGTTAGGATTAGAACAATCAGCAACCTCACACCGAACAACCTTAATAGTGTCAATACTGCTCTGTAATGCTTCACAGGCTTTGAGGTTATCAGTTCTAACGCTATGATTGAGAACCATAAAAGACCTGCCTGCCAAGTTATTTAAGGCTTTGGCAGCCGTATCATAAAGCTGTGTATCCACTGCCTGCCATTGATAGCGTTGCGGATCGGGTCTGCGGATGAAAAGGACAACATCTACCTCCTGTCCTAGAGTTTGTAGCATTAACTCTTCATCGCCTAGCTTGGTGTCGCCTAAGCCTGGTACATCAACCAGCGCAATCTTTCCTGAATCAGAATTTTTGAAAGGACAAAATATCTTGACCTCTCGTACTGCTAAATGTTTGAAAGTAGTGAGACGATGGTCTTTGTCCCGTTTTTGAATCACATAGTCTGGGATTTCCTCGTTCCTAATCTGGAGTGTCTTTACTGTCCCAGGAGTGAGCAACTCTCGATACCTTTCTAAGTTGTAGTGATAATCTTCGCATAGGCGCTTATACGTTTCTTCATTAGTAGCACCACTAGGCAGCTGATCAGGAAATGGCTTATTAGCAAAATCATCTAGGCTAGTTGGCTTGTTAGTAAAGCCTAGTTTGTCGTAGTAGAGCCAAATTACCTCTTCTAAAAATGACTGCTCTGAATGGAGTGTGACCTCAGCTTTAGTCGCCTCATTTTTATTTTCAATCGTGCTGCGGACGGCTGTGCAGGCTCCCCCTTCATAAGCGGGAATCTCATTATCAGTCAGCCCACTCAGGCTTTTTAGCAGAGTACTTTTTCCTTGTCCCATTCGTCCCACCACACCAATATTGAGGGTAGGACGTGAGAGGCGTTTCCTCAGAGTTTTAAGCTTCTTGGACTCTTCCTCAATCAACTGAATCGTCGAAAAATCGATTTCCTTCAACTGTCCCTTAACATTTGGCTCATCAACCCGTGTCAGCAGTTGATTGCGGTTATCCTCAAGATTACGCAGTGCTGAAACAAGAGATTTCAGATTTGCCTCAACTCCTTCGATTTTCTGTGCCAAGGGACGACGCTTCTCAATAATGCTGGCAATTCTCGCAGTCCTATTTATATTCATGTAGCCGCGTTTTTAAGCCGTGTTGCGAAACCTACTTGACGGTAGATCAGTAACACTCACCAGGGGAATGTGGAATTTACCTAAAACAAGAACTGTCTTCGAGACGAAGTTAGGTGAATTTACGGTTGTCCTCATCCCAACTACAACGGGGAAAGCGGCTTATCTAACCTGGGGAGCGATCGCGCCTTCACACACTCGGACGTGCGGCGCGTCATGTGCGGGGGCAAGCGATTATGTATGCGGATAATCTCACCGATAGCATGATTAAAGCGATTGATGAAACGGAACGCCGTCGCGGAATTCAGTTAGCTTACAACCGGATGCATAGGATTACACCTCAGCCGATTGTGAAAAAAGCAGGTAATTCAATTTTGGCGTTTTTGGAAGTGTCGCGGCGGTTGAATGCTCAACAATTGGAAGAGGTTTATCAGCAGTCGGATGATTTGTCTTTAGAGGAGATTCCGCAGTTAATTACTCAGTTGGAAGCGCAGATGAAGGAAGCGGCGAAAAAGTTGGAGTTTGAGGAGGCGGCAAAATATCGCGATCGGATTAAGCATTTACGAGATAAATTGTTGGGGCATTAAGCGTCGGGCGGTTGAACAAAACTCGGAGTCAGTCTAGGGGAATGCTCCAAATTGCTGATTTATTACTGGCTCACGGATTGTTACATTAGTTTATAAAACTCATGGACATCTAACTCGCGCTATAAGTTCCAAGTTTTCCGAGCGGCAATGTCCGCTACGGGCTACAAAACAGATAGGAGGAATTTGATAGCACCAAGTTATAAAGTAAAGTTCCAATGAAGAGTGAGATTTTAATACAAAAAATCGAAAATTTAAAAAAGAGAACTAGTGCAAGTCTAGTGGCAATTGAGGCCATAAAAAACTGGTTATTTAATTCAAGTCTTCTCCAAAGACTTAGAATAAATCCTCATTATATCGCCGCTAATTCCGCTTGCCATGTGGAAGAAATTACCTCTGAATTTTTATATGGCGTCAAGGCAGGGGTATTTGATTTGCACTGGGACGTTCACTGCCCTCATTGCAATATGATTACTGCTGAATTTAATGACTTAAAAAATGCCTCAGCACTCTCGTTTTGCCAGATGTGTGAACGTAGCTTTGAGGTTGATTTTTTGGAGCGCGTTGAAGTGACGTTCTCCCTCAATAAAGAAATTGAAGACCCAAAACTTTCTCCTATCTGCGCTCCCCCGCCTATATTAAAAGCTAAATTTCAACTGGTTACTCCGCTCAATGAAACTGACTCTGCTATCGTCATCTTGGAAAAAGGGAGATATCGCTACTGCTGTCCTCTCACCTTGGCCAAAGGAATTTTGGTGGTAGACGGCGAAGAGACGGAGGAACTCCAAGAAATTTGCATCAAGCAATTGGAAGGCAAGCACTTTGATAAGACCCAGCTAACTGTCCGTCCTGGTAAAACCAGAATTGAACTCACCAATATTGGTCACTCGCTATCCGGCCTGATTATGCATGTTGAAGGCTTACCAGATGAGCTGAGCTTAGATCAACTTCCTCCCCGTCTTAGCGGTCTTCAAATTATTCATTTCTCCGCTTACAAACGCATATTTGGTGAGCAATTTTTATCAGATCGCGAACGAATGAAAGTTCGTTCTGTTACTATTATGTTTACCGATATTACGGGTTCTACTCGGATGTATGAAACCCTAGGAGATGCCAAAGCTTATAATATCGTGCGCGACCATTTTGAAATTTTATTTCAGGCAATTGAACGGCATGGGGGAACTGTAGTCAAAACCATTGGCGATGCGGTAATGGGTTCTTTTTTAACCAATGAACAAGCCATAAAAGCAGCGACAGATGCTTGGTTAGAGTTTCGCAATTACAACTCTAATCGCCCGGAGTTTGAACAAATTCAGGTTAAATTTGGAATTCATTGCGGCTCTGCCGTGCTGGTTACTCTCAATAATCGTCTCGATTATTTTGGCTCAGTCGTCAATAAAGCAGCACGCATTCAAAACGTCTCAAGAAGCTACGAAATCTCGTTCTCTGATGAGGTTTATAATGATAAATCTTTCTTAGCCGCATTAAGGGCTAATGGAGTATCGGGAATTCAAAAACATTATGAAGATTTGAAGGGTATTCAAGGAAGACAGATCGTGTACACGGCAAGAATTGATATAGAGGCGCTAATTCCCGTCGTGAATATCCTAATCTGAGTGAGCCGATTACGCCTACACTGTACGAGGGAATTGATAGTCGGGTATAGCGGTTTGCATTTAGATGAAGTACAAGGCTGACGGTTTTCAAGCAGAGGGCAAAGGGCAGAAGTTAGATGTACTCCACCCAATCGAGAACCGCTATATTGTCAAACGTTACTCCCCATGCAAGCCCGTTCGCACACCGGGGATTTTGAGGCGGATACGGTAAAGGCTATTACTTGCGGTAATGTAGAGCGTTTTGTAGTCCTCATCGCCCCAGGTCAGGTTAGCAGCCACCTCTGGCACTTCAAGAATGCCTAATAGATTGCCTGACGGTGAGAAAATCCATATGCCCCCAGGCCCAGTACTGTAAACATTCCCCTCTTGGTCTACCTTCATTCCATCTGGAACACCATTTTTACTGGGGTCTTTCAATTCTGCAAACAGTTGCCCGTTTTCCAATGTACCGTTCGATTTCACATCGAAGACACGAATGTGACCTTTTTCGGAATCATTCACATATAGTTTTTTCTCATCCGGTGAAAAAGCAATGCCATTGGGACGCACGAAGTCTTTCACTAACAAAGTCAGTTTTCCATCCGATGACAATCGATACACACCATAGAAGCCCAGTTCCTCCTGCTCAGATTTAATGCCATAGGGGGGGTCGGTGAAGTAGATGCTTCCATCTGATTTGACCACCAAATCATTGGGACTGTTGAGTCGCTTTCCCTCGAACTGACTTGCCAGCGTAACAATAGTGCCGTCTTTTTCAGTACGGGATACACGACGATTACCATGCTCAGCCGTGAGTAAACGTCCCTCTCGATCTAGAGTATTACCATTGGCATTTCCAGAAGGGCGACGAAATATCTCTAGTTTTTCATTGGCTGTCCATTGATAAAGGGTGTTGGCAGGAATATCACTAAAGAGTAAGAAGCCTTTGGGATGCCACAGCGGCCCCTCCGTAAACTGGAAGTCTCCCGCCACTTTTTTGACTTGGGCGTTGTCATCAAGAATCGCTTGTAGAGTATTTTTATTGCTCATATTCCTCGATTGTGGTGAAGTTAGGCGGGAGTTCGTTTGAGACTTCGAGCATCGAAACCCTAAATCATTTCTTCCTTGAGTAACACCGTTGCTGGGCGCAGTGGTTAAAACCGTAAATAAAAGGCTGTATTGAGTAACTCTCAAGATTAGGTTTTTCATGCTAGCGGCACTGAACTCAATAATAAAGTTATCACAACTTTATAATGATTGAATCTTCAATCCGTACTGCTCCGAATTGCTTCAACAAAGGAAGATACTACCGCTTGAACGTGTAATTGCGAGTAGCCATTGAGGGGCTAACGGCGTTCTCAAAAAGTTGGGCATCGGCACTGATTAACTGAAAAATAAGCCGTTAATTTTCAGTTAGCGTGTAACGGCGAACACAAAATACAGCACTCAAATCAAAGCCTCAGTTTTTGAGATTTCTTTCAGACCAAAGACTGATTAAAGCGATACCTTAACCAGACACAATTTATATATCGGATTTGACTCAGATTATAAACACTAATGATATAGCTCAAGTCTTGGGGGAAAAATGCTAAAACCTTGGATGATAATTGATGGTGTAACATTAATAGTTGCTCTAGGTAGTAGTTTGATTAGACCAAAGGATATCTCTTGGTCTCAACACCTTTCTCGACCGAAGTGGCTATTCTTTGAGCCGGCTATCCCATTCATCTGGACTGTCATTTTTGCTTGTGGAGCCGGGTCAGCGGTTCTCGTGTGGGAAAAAGAGCCAGGGAGTCTTAGAACTTGGTTACTCATGGGATTTTACTTGCTAGTCGAAGTAATCACAGTCGCTTACATTCCTGCTACCTTGAGACGGCGGAGCCTCGGAGTTGGCACACTTCTAGGGTGGGTTGGTGTAATTTTAGGAGTTCTGCTGACGCTGGTTGTTTCGCCTATTTCTGGACAGGCTGCTCTTTTACTACTGCCTTACCTAATTTGGAGTCCGATTGGAAGTTATACAACCCGGAGGATGATTGACCTTAATCCCGATGCTGCATAGAACTTCAATTTTCCTGAGTTTATATGAAGTTTAAGTAAAGTTTGGTGAAGGAAAAGCCCATAAAGCACTGGCAAGAGAAAGTGTTCGAGCATGAAGCTAAATAACTTGCATATCTCTACCTTAAGCAAGAGAAAATCTAGCTCATTCCTGTATTAACGTGGCAAGTGCAGATAGAAAAATAAAGTTATGGCACTTGTAAAAATTACGGATTATTATCCGAACTATAAACAAGACATTTTCGGTGGCGATGACATCAAAGGCTATGATGTTTATTCCGAAAGTAACGAAAAAATTGGTGGCGTTTATGATGCCATTCTAGATAGCGATTCGGGTCGTTTTCGGTATTTCGTGGTTGATACGGGATTCTGGATTTTTGGTAAAAAGGTATTACTACCTATTGGTCGTTCGCGGATTGATTATGAGCGGCACCGGGTTTATGCCACACATATGACTAGAGAGCAAGTAGAACACTTGCCTGAGTATAACGACCACATGACCGTTGATTACGATTACGAAGAACGAGTCAGAAACGTTTATCGGCCAGCCAATACAGCGGCTACGACACCTACCCACAGCCGCGACAGCTATAGCTACGAGCACGATCGGGAGCTTTACGACACCAATGAGCAAGCTCACCAAAATCTCAAGCTGTATGAAGAACGCCTGATTACTCACAAAGATCGTCATAAGACGGGTGAAGTAGCGATTGGCAAGCGGGTTGAATCGGAAACAGCCACGGTTTCAGTACCCGTCGAAAAAGAGCGTGTGATTATTGAGCGCAACGCTCCTAGCACAGCTAGAGAAGTTGCACCGGGTGAAGCTGATTTCCGGGAAGGGGAAGCGGCTCGGATGGAAGTCTATGAAGAGACAGCAGATATTCAGAAAAAAGCCTTTGTCCGTGAAGAAGTTAGCATCAAAAAAGAAGTGGTTCGCGACACGGTAGATGCAACAGAACAGTTGCGTCGCGAAGAATTAGATGTTGATGTTGAAGGCAAGCCAGTGATTGATAAAAATCGCTAGGTTATTGATACGAGCCTTTGAGCATCTTTGTTGAATCAGTATCGTAACTAACTGAGCTGGGTAGGGACATGGCAATGCTGTGTCCCTACCCTTTTGGGCTTGTTGGTTGCACTAGTGCAGCGCGGCGGAAATAACTATCCAGTTGACAAAGGCAATAAGGCTTACTGTACAAGCAATGTTGCTTCTGCCTTCTGCCTCCTGCCTTCTGCCTTTTTGCACTAGAGGCACGGCGACACTAAGGTATCGGTTAAAGTCAAATCCTGAAAATGCCATGGCCTTAAACCCCGTAAGGCTTCAGGGTAACTGATCAAGCTCTTGAGTCAACAAACCTGATAGAAACTGATAAACTACCAATTTTGATTGGTTGGTTATTGGTATGTTGAGGTATAAATTATTCATTGTGTCTTTATCGGCTCTGCTCATTTCTACTCCTGCGGTGGCAGCAGAAACGTTAAATTCCCAACTCGTTAAGGCCGTCTGTCGTCAGGAATGGTGGAGAGCCATTCGTGTGGTGGATCGAATGGCGGTTGTGTCTGAGCCTCAATATCGTAAGCCGTTACGCGCTTACCGTAACCGATTGGTTCGTATCGCTCAGTCTCGTGTGCCAGCGATGAGTCCTGATTGTGCAAGGGATGGTCTGCCCCGCTCTGGAATACCTAATATTCAGCTAACGCCTTCAGAGTTTCGACCACCAGAGTAAGGTTGAGCTAGAACAATTACAAGTTTGCAATCACTCTCTCCTTGAGGACGAATGATCACCCAAAGGCTTCGCTCCGTCCAGGCATCCAATGACCATGAATTAGTCCCTATACAAATCTCGATTCCTTAAGTGCCTCCCTAGCTCGAACTATGCTGCCAGTTATTTACTCAGATGAATTTCTCAATCATGACAATGGTCGGTTTCATCCAGAACGACCAGAACGTCTAACCGCTATTGTGAACGCGCTCAAAGCCGCGCCTTGGGCTGACAAACTTGAGTGGCAGCTACCGACACCCGTGGAAACACGTCCAGTGATGCCGCTCTTGCAACAAATTCATACCCCAGTCTACATTGAACTGGTTCGGGAAATTGCCACTAGTGGCGGTGGAATGCTGGATGCAGATACAGCCATTTCCCCTCGTAGTTACGATGTCGCCCTGCTAGCCGTCAGCGCTTGGTTAGATGGGGTGGATCGGGTTCTCGCTACAGAAAATCCAGCCTTTGTCCTAGCACGTCCACCCGGACACCATGCGGAGCGAGAGAGGGGAATGGGATTTTGCTTATTTTCTAATGCTGCGATCGCCGCTTACTATGCCTTAAAACAACCGGGTATCCATCGCGTTGGCATTCTGGATTGGGATGTTCATCACGGTAACGGTACACAAGATATCGTGGAGAGCGATGCCCAAATTGCCTACTGTTCGCTGCATCAGCATCCCTGTTATCCCGGTACAGGTCAAGCAAGTGAGCGAGGGTTATATAAGAATGTCCTCAATCTGCCCATGCCACCGGGCAGCAAAGTCGCGAATTACCAACCCATGTTTGAGCAGAAAATCCTGCCGTTTTTCCGAGATTTTCAGCCAGATTTACTGATTATCAGTGCCGGTTATGATGCCACTGCGGATGATCCCTTGGCAGGAATTGCTCTCAATCCACAAGATTTTGGACTGTTTACTCACTCCTGTCTGCAACTGACTCGTCGCATTCTTTTTGGTTTAGAAGGGGGTTATCATCTTACCGCCCTTGCTCAGTCAGTGGTGGCAACGATTGAAAGTTGCTTGACTTGAGTGCTTACCTAAATAACACCTTCAACTGAGAGCTTGCACCCTAGGCTGCGATAGGCGGGACGCCCAACCCAGCATCAATAATTTTTCCGGCGGGGTAGGCATCCTGCCTGCCCCATGAAACACTCGATTGGTGCCTTTAAACCAAAAGTTCATCCTTCCTAAGATATACTTTCATCTATCTTTAGGTATACTTGGCAAAACGACGAGTCTTGTGCAGAGACCGTAGACAGGCACACCTTAGGCAGAAAACACACCAGCCAAGTATGAACCCCTTAAAGTTAGATCAAGAAATCGGTAAGATGGCGAGGGCGATGATGACCCGTAACACACTGATTGGGACAGATCTGATCGCCCATCTGAGCAATCAGATGACGCTTGAAGAAGTAGCCGGGCTAGTGCTTGTCAGTTTCGAGCGGTTGCTCTGGTTTGATGAAGAGGCGATTCTCTGGTCGATAGAAAATCTCCTTCCGGCGGCTGTGTTGCAAGCAATCCAAAAAATTACTTCAGTCGCCGTGTATCAGCAGTTGATTCGTAAGGGATATGTGCCAGGAAAAGACATGAGTGTTGATGCCAATGGCCAACTGCTTGTAAAGGCAAAGATGATAACAGTAGCCTGAGTAAAAATTTTGAGGAGTTAGGAAGCGATCGCGTCCTATGTTGTAGAGTCACTCATCCCTTAGCTTCAATGAGTGACTCGGTAAAAATATTTGATTTTAAACCTAATTTAGGTGCTTTAGCCGTATCGCGAGAGGCTTTTGCACCTTTCTTGCTTTGAGCTTGTTTCACAGTCTCTTCATCAATTTTTTACAGGTTTCTTTATCGATTTTTTAAACTAAAACTTAAAAATCTCCGGAATCATGAGCTGGGCTTGTGTAACCTTGAAAGCTAGCTCAAGTAATACACTCATAAAAATCGGTGAAGTTATTGGGAATGATACTCAGTTTTTCTATTGCTAATTAGTGGCAGTCTAGGGATAGCAAAAACTTTGTAACTCATTTAGGTACCGATGGTCTCAAGTTTAGACCTGTGATTCATCGCGTCATAAATCCTGGAAATCATACCTTATAGGCAACCTAAATAACATCATTCAAAAGTTGCAAAGGCTCTGCAATATCCATTGCAGATAGATAAACAACAATAGAAATTATCTGATTGGTTCTGCGCTTTTTTATGGAAGGACAATCTCTTGTGTATAGGCCAATAACTCAACCGACTAAAATCTTGAGTCAGTTGCGGACTGGTCAACTACTCAGAGTCAAGGGTACTCCTGGCAATGCTCTGATTATTTGCAATCCTCACCATTCAGAACTGGCGGGGCCAGGTGCTGCTGTTGGTAGTGTGTTTGACCTTAAATGTAATCGAGTCATTCCTATCGGCAAAGTTTCTATCGTCTATCCCGAAACTCGGATTGAACGCAAGAAAGCCTATGCACTGCGTCAACAATGGATTCTTTTTACTCATAAAGCAATGGAGACTTGGGTACCATTGCAGCGAGCGAAAAGACTGTTGATTATGCTTTATCAGTACTTTGACCCCCAACTCATTGACGAATTGCCTGATGAAGTCCTCGCTCGGTTGGTAGGAGTTTTGCCTAAAACAATAGGTATAGTACGCCAATCTCTGCTGTCTGAAAGATTGCTGACGGTAACCCGCGAAGCTGAGCGGGTACACTGCAAGCTCCCGAACTGATGAAAGTTGGACGAGAGATAGGGAATTAGGAATTGGGGACTGGTGATTGAGATCATTTGTCTTAGTCCCCAGTCCCAATCCCAAGTGCCTGTTAAATCAATTTGACAGCCTTCAAACCAAAAAAGAGCGCCAGAGCAACACCTGTGGCACCACCGAGCAATAGAAAGTAAGCAACGACTCCAGACATTTACGTTTCTCCACAAAAAATCATATATCTCCATTGAATCATTGGGTGGGATAAAATACAGCGCACAAGTGATCGGAAGGGGTCAAGGCGCAATGGATTCTGTGATTGGTGTGAATTTGCCGGAGCAGTCTTATCAGATTGCCGTAGTGGCTGGTGGATTGGATGATGTAGGGGTGTGGATGAGCCGCTTAAAACTGGGGAAGAAGGTTTTGGTCGTATCCAATCCTGTGATATTCAAGAAATATAGTGAACGTGCGATCGCAGCCCTAAAGTTAGTGGGATATGAGGTATCCACCTGTACTCTCCCAGCAGGAGAACGCTACAAAACTCTCAAATCGGTGCAGAAAATCTACGATGTTGCATTAGAAAACCGCTTAGAGCGTTCCTCTACCATCGTCGCTTTGGGGGGTGGAGTAATTGGCGATATGGCAGGTTTTGCAGCCGCTACCTGGTTACGGGGGATTAACGTGGTACAGGTGCCGACATCGCTGTTGGCAATGGTAGATTCCTCGGTGGGTGGCAAGACGGGAGTGAATCATCCCCAAGGGAAAAATTTAATTGGGGCGTTTTATCAGCCGCGATTTGTTTTGATCGACCCCTTGGTATTAAAAACATTACCACCCCGTGAATTTCGGGCGGGCATGGCAGAGGTAATTAAATATGGCATTATTTGGGATGCTGAGCTATTCGACAAACTAGAAGCGACAAAGCGTCTCGATCAACTGCGTTATGTGGATGAGGAGTTGTTGTCTCTGATCCTGACTCGTTCCTGTCAAGCGAAAGCAGATGTTGTTAGCAAAGATGAGAAAGAAGCGGGGTTAAGGGCAATTCTCAACTATGGTCACACGATTGGTCATGCGGTGGAAAGCTTGACGGGATATAAGTTAGTGAATCATGGGGAAGCGGTGGCAATTGGCATGGTTGCAGCCGGTCAGATTGCAGTGCAACTTCAGATGTGGAAGTCAGAGGAGGCACAGCGCCAAGACGCATTGATTGAGAAAACGGGATTACCGACTCAGTTACCCAAGGAACTGGATATTGATGCGATTGTGGATAGTCTGCAAACTGATAAGAAGGTGAAAGATGGGAAGGTGCGGTTTATTCTGCCAACTCAGATTGGTGCCGTAACGATAACGGATCAAGTGCCTGCGGATGTGATTCGGCAAGTGTTGCGGCAAATGCAGCCATGAGCGATCGCTGATTATCCCCCACGTTTTTTGAAAAAACAACAGATCAAGCAGATACCGAGAAACCTGTTGCAGCACTGCTTGCCTAGAAGTGCTGTTACAACGATGGAGATTGAGCTAGAGCAAAGAGGTTATCAGCCATAGACTCAATCAGATGAGAGCGAAATAGCTGAGAACGCCAGGAGTCTGGTATTTCCATCTCCCCATAAAACGCTCCTGCCAACTGTCCGCAAACAGCACCTGTTGTATCTGCATCCATGCCCAAGTTAACAGCTAACAGACATGCTTCCCGAAAAGAATTACCCTGATAGAACGCCCATAACGCCGCCTCAAGAGATTTGACCACGTAGCCTGAACCTTGAATCTCTGGGGGTTGGCGGTGTTTGAACGACCCCGCAGCAATTTCGTCGATTTCCTCCACCAACGGGTTTTCTTCCCAGTATCCGGGGATGGGACTGTAGCGTTCTGAAAGCAGTTCTTCCTTACTAACCCCATTGACAGCACCAACGATAAGCGCCCCAAAATAGCGGCAGGCATCAACTGCTGCCCTTACTCCGTGGGTTGTTCGCGAACTCTCTCCCGATTTTTCAATCGCTTCTAGAGGTCTTTTGGCGTAAAACAAAGGTACTGGAGCTAAGCGCATGATGGAGCCATTTCCAGCACTGCGGGGGTCTGTGGGACCGCAATAAGGTTCCTGGGTTTTTTCAAACCGCGTTAGCGCGTCTAGCGTCGTGTTGCCGATGTCGAAACAGCGATCGATGCTGCTGAGGTAGCCTTCCCGCAACCAGCGAACGTACTTCTGCAATTGATTGACGGGATTAAACCCTTGTTGCTCCATTAGGCTATCAGCCAAGCACAGCGCCATTGAAGTATCATCCGTCCATTGTCCCGGCATCACATCAAATGAACCGCCTCCAACCATATCGTCAATGGGTGTAAATGAACCGGGTTGTCTAAACTCTATGGGTGCTCCTAGTGCATCTCCCACTGCCAAGCCCAAGAGACTGCCACGATAACGTTCAATTAGCTGCATTTGGAATTACTATTCGATGGGATAACCCAATTCTGGCAAAGTCATTGAAATTTGCGTCTTTTCGGTTAGCTACAAAACGCACCAGTCAATCAATTTTAGGGATAAATAATAGTTAAGATTATTAAAATCAATCGCATTCTGGTCACCTCTCACTATCAGAGATTATTGCGATCGCAAATTCAACTTTTGCGGTAATTGCTCAAACGGAACGCCCAGTAACTCACAAAATACTGTCCACTGTTCGCGAGTCATTGCCGGTTCAACATCTCCGTTTTCCCAACGCCTCAGCGTAGACGTGGATACTCCTAAACGAACTGACAACTGCTCCTGAGTCAGATTTGCCTGTTCGCGCAGTCTTTTCAACGGAGAGTCATTTTCCTCTGGCTGTTGACTTGATTTTCTCGCTGACATATCATCATATACGCGATTCAAAACAATCGCTTCATTCAATCGATTGTAGTAATCTTTTCACGAACACAACAGTGGGCAGACACCCCTCGATACTCACCTGCGTTTCCGGTAAAGGTCTGCCTCGTTTTTCAGTGTCTTCATCATAATGGATTCCAGGGATTCTATGAGCTACAAAGAACGTCTCCAAGCTTGGACGATTGTCCGCCTCCTTCCCGATATGCAACGAACCATTGTGGGTCGGTTCCGTCATCGCTCTGATGCAGACGGACACGTCCACTTTTTACGCCAACAAATACCCAACGCTTCCTTTGTCGTGGTCTTTGACTCTCAATCAGGAATCGAAGGATAAACCCTTGCAACGTATCAGATGTCCAGTTGATTACCCTTAATCGAAGCATGTTTGTCGTGAGCGCTTCATCGCACCATTCCCCGCAGACTCCCATGACTCACTACAAACTCCCGCATCGTGTTGTTTTTTGACGGGACATGATATTTATTTAGTCGGAAAAAAAGCTAGAGGTTCCTGTAGAGTTTGCCCTGCTTATCTCTGTTTGCAGGAGTCAACATGTTTTGCCGGAACCTCTCGCCACCGTCTCCTCAAAATTTAGCTGAAACCAAGGCTAGAACAGTGGTTGAAACCGCAAGACATCTGGAGTTTTATCTAAATCCAACCGTATACTGGTAAAGAAGTCCGGATGGCTACGCCTCTATTGAGTAGCTTGGTTGTAGATGCCTGCCAGAGTAAAATACAGCCGGTCTGTCATCTGCCTACTACAATCCCTGGGTGCCCCATTAACCATGTCCATTGGTCAGCAGAGGCGTACCACGCTTGAACACCAACCTCAAATTACATCGTTAAACCGTTAAGTCAGTAAAATAACAATTGCTCTAAGAAATAGCAGATCTCAGTTGCATGAAGTACATCACAATAACTTAACCCCCCACTCCTCATCCTCGTATGAATTCCGGTCATCTCGGGTTCCCTATAAGGGAAGGGGATTAAGAATCAAAGCCTCACTCATAGAGTAGGAGAGAGGTTTTCCTGAGAGGTCAGAGTGTACCTCATCCAATCGAGAAGGGCTATAAAAGACCGCCCAGGGCAATGGGTGCATCCTAATTAACCAATCTAGTTCCTGGGGTATTGGTGAAATAAACTTTACAGGCGTGCTTGAGCTATATCCTTGCAAATTTGGGATGCACCTGAATGAACCTTTTACGTATGTTTCAGCCGACCGATCCAGATCGACCCCTGGGCGGACGCTACAAAGTCATTAGTCAATTGGCCGCCGGTGGGTTTGGTCAAACCTTTGTCGCACACGACTTGCACATGCCGGGTCAACCCCAATGCGTGGTCAAGCAGCTCAAGCCTCAAGTGAGTGATGTTGAGAGTCTGCAAACGGCAAGACGACTGTTCGATACGGAAGCTCAAGTTCTCTATAATCTAGGCAATCACGACCAAATCCCCCGCCTACTGGCTCACTTTGAAGATAATCAAGAGTTCTATCTAGCCCAGCAATTAATTGAGGGAGATCCACTCACCGAGGAACTGGCATCGGGTCAGCCTTGGCCGGAGGCTAAAGTGACCGCCCTGCTGCAAGATATCTTAAACGTCCTATCGTTTGTCCATCAACAGCAGGTGATCCACCGTGACATCAAGCCATCCAATCTCATCCGCCGCCGACGAGATGGCAGAATCGTCCTAATTGACTTTGGTGCCGTTAAGCAAGTCAGCACCCAGATGATCAATTCCAAAACGGGACGAACCAATATGACGATTTCCATTGGCACCCACGGTTACATGCCAAAGGAACAGTTGCTGGGAAATCCCCGGTTTAGTAGCGACATCTACGCCGTTGGCATGATTGGCATCCAGGCGTTAACCGGAGTTCACCCTAGGCTCCTGCCCGAAGATGGGAATACGGGTGAAGTGGTATGGCATGACCGCATCCAACAGGTCAGTCCTGAATTCGTTGCTATCCTTGACAAGATGGTGCGCTATGAATTTCGCGCTCGTTACGTGTCAGCGATAGATGCTTTACAGGCATTGCGGAGTTTACCCGCCCACTTGTTGGAATCTGTGCCTCTCCCCCAACCGTTGCCAGAAGCATCGGGCGCAGTCCCTGGATTGGAACTGCAAGCTCCTCCCACAGCCACTGGGGCGACAGTGCCGATCATGGGCGTCGCGCCGAGTCCTACCCCGCCAACGGCACCCAATGCCGCGCCAACCTCTGAGCACTCCACTCCTACCATTGCCGCTGGCACCGAACCGTTCCCCCAGCCCACTACGCCCACATCAGGCTCTCAACACTCAGAACCCACGGTTGCTGCTGGCACCGAACCGTTCCCCCAGCCCACTACGCCCACATCAGGCTCTCAACACTCAGAGCCTACCGTCGCCACTGGCCCCGAGTGGATCTCCCCGCCTGTCGTCGGATCAAAGCCAACGGTAACGTTACAAGGAAGCCGGCAGAAATCTTCCATTAAGCTTTTGCCGATTATGGGTGGCGTTGTCGCACTGGGTGCCAGTTTTTGGGTTGTTAAGGGTTTCTTATTCCCTCCAACTCCTCAAACCGCCTCCCAAGGGAATAGTGTTGCCGCTGTTAGTGGAAATAAAAGTACCGATCCCAAACAAGCAACAGAACTCCTGAGTCAAGCCGATCGCCTGCGGGAAGCTGAAAATTATCAGGAAGCGATCGCGACTTACGAAAAAGCGATCGCACTCAATGCCAATGAGGCAAAAGCTCATTGGGGACTCTGCTACAGCCTGAATCAGATGCTCAAGCCACAAGAGGCGATCGCCGCTTGCGATCGAGCGCTTGCCATTAACTCCAACTACGCAGAAGCACTGTGGAGCAAAGGTAACGCCCTTCACCAAGAACAGAACTACCAGGAAGAACTCAAACTCTACGAGAAAGCGCTGCAAATTAAGCCCGACTTTGCAGACGCCTGGAATAATCAGGGAGTCGCTCTGTTGAAATTGAATCGCTTCGATGAGGCGTTTGCGGCTTTGGACAAAGCAACTCAACTCAAGCCTGATTGGGCCGATCCCTGGGCTAATCGGGGCAATGCCCTTCAGGCTCTCAAGCGCTACGATGAAGCATTCGCCTCACTAGAAAAGGCTCTGGAACTCGACCCCAATCACGTAAACGCTAATAATTTGTTGCAGCAGTTACGGCGAAAACTCGGTCGCTATAGCGATGACCAAGACCAGGAAAAAGGCAAAAATAAGAAAGAAAAAGGCAAACAATAAATAGAGATTTAATTTTTGTGTTTATGCCAAAACGGTTGTTTTTATGAGTGCGATCATATCATATGCAACTGTACTGTTTATGGCAGTGATATAGTGTCCAGCAATAAAACCCTAATCTGTGAAGATTTTGTTGTGATAACTTTAGTCTTCTTGTGAGGGCGAATCAACCGCCTACTACGAACAGGATTTTCTTAGGGGCAATTAACCGAATATGATATGACAATGGCTATAACTTTCTGAGTATGCCCAAAAAATCCTTTCTCTACTGACCGCTTAAATCAATCAGAAAGGACTTCAATTATTTATTAATATTTTTATTTTAGTAAAGAAAAATAGAGCAGTTCAGGAATGACCCATCACTAATAAATAATGACGGAGCGACGGTTGCTCCAATTTCTTTCAGAAATGAACTTCCCCGTCGCATTTTTTTGTGTTACCCAAGCGCTCTTATCGGTCTGATTACCCTCACGGTCGTTGCCACACCCCGCGAATTGAGTCTTACGGCAATTCGAGAGCCTGATCTCAAACCCAGCCGATTGATGACTCGCCGACTAATGGTGATGTTTCTGGTTTGACCATTCGACTGGGCAAACTCTACTGTTTCACCGCTAATGCTATTGATAGATCCGGCAAGTTCCCCTGCCTGAGTTGCTTGACTTAGCAAGAATGTAGGTGACTTTGAATCATCTAAATTGATAGCGCTCGCTGGATATGCTGACACTGCTGAAATTAACAGTGGTAGCATTAGACCTGTGAATACTGTCTTTGTATGAATCCGCACGTTCTCCTCACTTTAAATCGTCGATAATCAGACACCAACCTAACAACAGCCTTCAAGGTTGGCAAGGTTTTTTCTGTAAAAAAGTATCCTGAGAAAACCTATATATTATTAATACAATTAATAGAAAAAACATCCGGAAAAAAATAATAGATTTCTGGAAGACTGGTTATAGGGTAGCTAGAGAACCCTGATTCTTCTAAATATTCTTTCGCCAAAAATAATGAGCGATGCTGAGAGGTAAATTCCAAGTTGCAGGTTTCATGTTGCTCGGCTTGAGTGGAATGATGTTGATCCTCATTCGTCAGCCCCAAACAACGACACCCATCGCTCTGAAAGACACGACGCCAACCAGCCAGCGTCAGCAGCCAGCAAAGACAGCCATCGTTGCCAAAAAGACGGGGGCAACCAACCCACCTCAGCCGCCAGCAAAGACAGCCATCGTTGCCAAAAAGACGGGGGCAACCAACCCACCTCAGCCGCCAGCAAAGACAGCCAATCTTGCCAAAAAGACGGGGGCAACCAACCCACCTCAGCCGCCAGCAAAGACAGCCAATCTTGCCAAAAAGACGGGGGCAACCAACCCACCTCAGCCTCTAAAGCCTTCTGGTAAACAAAAACCGCCCGCTTCTAAAAAGTCCTCGGTGAACCCTCCATCTCAGGCGATCGATCCAAAAAGTCTGAGTAAGGATACTCACTTGGTGATTAAACTAGGCGATCGCCGAGTCTATGTCTATAAGAACAAAAAATTGAAAGTCAGTTACCCGATCGGCATTGGCAAAGCGGGATGGGAAACCCCCACAGGTAACTATAAAGTGATGGATATGCAGCCCCATCCCATTTGGGAGGAGCCTTGGACAGGTAAAGTTATCTTGGAAGGCCCCAATAATCCCTTGGGAGTCAGGTGGATCGGTTTTTGGACGGATGGACGTAACTCCATTGGCTTTCATGGCACTCCTGCCGAAAAGTTGGTGGGACAGGCAGTTTCCCACGGCTGCATCCGGATGCGTAATCGAGATGTCGTTGCCTTGTACGAACAGGTAAAAATGGGTACACCCGTCACGGTGAAGCCTTAAGAAAATTCGCGTGAAGTTTGAGTTCCTCAGATTTTAAGAAGTTATCCCCCTCCAAAGGGCGATCGCTTCAATTTTTCAACGCCCGTAGCCTAAACTGAAAACACAGGTGGGCATCTATTTGATCGATTTCAACGTCTCAAAGCTGAGCGGGTGTGTATATTAAGTGAGATAACTGATCCCTGAAACTCTGTCAGTGGTTGTAAGTTTTGTGAGCATCGAAAGTGCTTTACTCACTTAGTTTTGGCTGGCTTAGAGTAGAGGAATTAAAGTATGAGAACTCTATTTAAACGAACAAACCCAGATCAGCCCCTAGGCGGACGCTACAAAATTATTGGCGAACTAGGGGCGGGTGGGTTCGGTCAAACCTTTCTGGCGCAAGACCTGCACCTACCTGATCATCCCCGATGTGTTGTTAAACAGCTTAAGCCCCAAGTTAGTGATGCCGAAAGTTTTCAAACGGCAACACGTCTGTTTGATGTAGAAGCCAGAGTCCTCTACCAGTTGGGCAACCATGACCAGATTCCCCGCTTATTGGCACACTTTGAAGAAAATCAGGAGTTTTATCTCGCCCAGGAATTAATTGATGGGGAACCCCTGACTCAGGAGATTAAGGGGGGACAGCGTTGGTCGGAGACTCAGGTGATTGCCTTTTTGCAAGACCTTCTGCATATTTTGACGTTTGTCCACGAGCAAAACGTAATTCACCGCGACCTCAAGCCTTCTAATTTGATGCGTCGCCGACGAGATGGCAAAATTGTCCTGATTGACTTTGGGGCGGTCAAGCAAGTCAGCGCACAAATTATTAATCCCCAGACGGGGCAGACAAGGACGATTTCGATTGGCACTCAAGGTTACACCCCCAAAGAACAATTGGGCGGAAACCCCCGCTTTAGCAGCGATATTTACTCGGCTGGCATCATTGCGATTCAGATGTTGACGGGGATTCATCCCAGGAACTTGGCTGAAGACGCTCAGACGGGGGAAATTAGCTGGCGCGATCGCGCCCCTCATGTGAGCTCTGAACTCGCGGAGTTTCTTGACCACATGGTGCGCTATGACTTCCGTGTTCGTTACCCCACAGCAGCAGAAGCACTTTTGGCACTGCGAAACTTATCAACATCAAGAACGCAGTTTGGCGCGATTTCCCCGCTCTCATCTGAAGGCTTGGGAGAACTGCCGACGCAACCACGGCAATCCTCAGCCAGCACCAACGAATCAACCGGTTCTGGTTTAGGGCAAGCACCCACAAACCCAATCGCACAGCCCCAAACGACTGAATATACGGGGTCTGGAATGGATCAATCGGCGACGAATATGTGGGTACCCTCCGCCTCCTCCTCTCACTCCCAAACACCAAACAGCCAAACAGACCCCACGGTTCCTGTGGGTCAATTCCAGCGCCCTCAGCACTCATCTGTCAGTTCAGTGCCCACTGTCGTTGCACCCCAAGCAGGCCAGAGACGACTGATCATTCCTTTGTCGATTCTGGCTGTCTTAGGGGCTGTGGGGGCGACGTTTTTGATGACGAAAACCTTCTTATCCCCGCAATTTGCCAATCAAACAGTTGACCGCCGTGAGGTACCTGCGGCTAGTTCTAATCCAAGTCCTGCTGAGCCGTCTGTGTCGCCCACAGAGGTCAGTACACCAACAGCGAGTCCCAGCACGACACCTGATGAAACGCCTGCATCACCAACAGAGGCGAGTTCACCCACGGCAAGTCCCAATGCAACGCCCACACCTAGCCCAACGTCTGCATCCCCTTCTCCTACTGGTTCACCCGTTGCCACCCAAGCGTCTCCGACTCCCAGTGCCGCACCTCCCGTTACAAAATCTGCACCGGCCTCAGTGCCAGCGGTGGTTAAATCGGCTCCTTCTCCGGCAGCCCCCCAGGTGGGAGAATTCGTGAAGCAAGCCGATCGCGCACGGGAAGCTGGACAGTTCCAGAAAGCGATCGAACTATATGACCAAGCGATCGCGGTCAATCCTAAACTGGCAGAAGCTCACTGGGGACGTTGCTACAGCCTGAATTCCGTGCAACAACCGGATGATGCGATCGTAGCTTGCAATAAAGCTCTCGCCATCAACGATAAGTACCCAGAAGCCCTGTGGAGCAAAGGTAGCGCCCTCGACCAGAAGGAGCGCTTCAGTGAGTCGCTAATACTCTACCAGCAGGCGACGGCTCTCAAACCCAATTTTGCGGAAGCCTGGAATAACCTGGGCGTGTCACTCTTGGCAGTGGGTCGCTTCACTGAGGCCGTTGCCGCCTTTGATAAAGCAACAGCACTCAAGCCAGGTTTGGCCGATGCCTGGGGGAACCGGGGTGCCGCCCTCTGGGAACTCCGACGATTCGATGACGCGATCGTTTCTATGGACAAAGCCCTGAAAATTCAACCTAATAACCCAGACATCCTTCACCTGCGCCAGCTGGCACGGGAAAAGCTAGGGCGTTAGGGCGCTATGACGGTCAGAACACAAGTTTTTCACCCTTTCCCTGTGGAGAGGAACTTTAGGGGAGAAGATGAATTTACATTCTTCTGCTCGCTGAAGTCGCGGCTCATGGAGTTTATTACCAACATCAGCTAAGCTGAGCAATAGTCCTCAAGGTGGAGTTTGAATTAAATTAGACTAATCTTCACTTGATGGTAATACTCATCCTTCACGCTGACAATGCATAATTTTTTGCCCATCGCTTACTTTCAAAACAATTTTGTCCCTTTCGCCGAAGCTAAAATTTCCATTGCCACCCATGCACTACACTATGGAACTGGAGCCTTTGGGGGATTAAGGGGAATCACTGACCCTCAAAATGAAAAGCAAATTCTGTTGTTTCGCTTAGACCGCCATTGCCAAAGATTAAGCAATAGCGCTAAAGTTCTTAATTACAATTTACCCCCTGATAAAATTCAGAAGGTTATCGTTGATTTTGTTAAGAAAAATAACCCGACTACTTCTTTTTATATTCGGCCTTTTGTCTACACATCCGATTTAGGAATTGCACCTAGACTACATAACATCGAAAAAGATTTCTTTGTTTATGGGCTAGAGTTGGGAGATTATTTATCTCCAGATGGCGTTAGCTGTCGTATTAGTTCTTGGTATCGTCAAGAAGACCGTAGCTTACCTTTAAGAGCCAAGATTAGTGGCGCTTACATTACTTCTTCATTAGCAAAAACGGAAGCAGTGGAATCAGGTTTTGATGAAGCTATTCTGATCAACGCTCAAGGTAAAGTCTGTGAAGCCTCTGGGATGAATATCTTTATCGTGAGAAATGGACAATTAATTAGCCCTGGATTCGATCAAGATATTTTGGAGGGGATTACCAGAGATAGTATCCTAACCCTGGCCAGAGACTTAGGGATTCCAATCCAAGAAAGACCCGTTGATAAATCAGAGTTATTGATAGCGGAGGAAGTTTTCTTGAGTGGGACAGCCGCCCGAATCACCCCAGTGAAACGAGTGGAAAATTATGAATTATCCCAGAACCGACCGATTACGGGAAGACTCAGAGATAAGCTAACGGCTATTACAGAGAATCGAGACTCTAAGTACCAAGACTGGGTATTCCCCATCTCTGTTGACTAAGAATTTTGGGAATCGGAAATGGGTCAGATAAAGTGTGAAGGATAAACTATGAAATATCAATTACAGAACACGCAATTCCCCATTTTCCATTCCCCATTTTCAGATATGAGCGTTGCTACTCCAACACCCGGAGGGAATGAGAACACCTTGGAAATCCTGTACCTTTTCTAGTGTCATGAAGTAGACCCAAGCCAAGCCCAGTGATTGCCCTGCCTGGTCATAGACTGCTATTTGCTCTCGATTATATTCGTTGTCTTCCGGCCTGCGGTTCGGCTTGTAATCTTCTAGCTCATCCAGACTCTCGAAGATGGCGGAATCAGCAAAGGTTAGCAAAAAACCCTGAACTTGACCGTCTCCAAGTATCATCCCTGGATAGCCCAGCGATAGGTGATACAGTTGACCATAGGCGATCGCTCTTTTCGCCTCTACAACCTTAAGGGTGCAGTACCGTTGATAATTGCACTCCCCTGGCTTAAGAGTACCGTAGACAAAGATTTTTAAGTTATTCAAGGTTTGCTCATTAGACACAAATGTAGTATATTTGTAGCAAGCTAACTATAGCATTTCTCAGTTGCGTAAAGTACACCACAATAACCTAACCCCCAACTCCTCATCCTCACATAAGAACTCCGGTCGCTCCGGTTCCCTACAAGGGAAGAGAGATAAGAATCAAAGCCTCTCTGGGCTAAAAAAATCGAACCGCTTCCCTCTCCTATACAGGAGAGGGTTAGGGAGAGGTGGAGAGACGTTTTTCCGAGAGGTCAGAGTGTACCGCATCCAACCGAGAACCGCTATATTCGCAGACCATGAATAACAAAATAGAACTTCTCAAAGAAAAAATAAACCTGCTTAAACAGAAAGACAAAGATTGTGTACTATTTGGTGCTCAAGCCCATAGATACCAACTCAATGCCTGTCTGACTAAAAAACAAGTGGCAAATTTTGAACAGCAGTACAAAATAACTCTACCTGAAGACTATCGTAGTTTTCTCTTACATATAGGGAATGGTGGTTCAGGGCGTTATGGCGGCGCAGGACCTTGTTATGGAATTCTTTCTTTAGAAAAATCCCTAGCAGAAATAAAAATAGAAATCAAAAATTTTGGGTTAAATTTCTTATCGGAGCCTTTTCCTCTGAAGGAATCGGACGCCTTAGACTGTATTCATAAAAGAAATCGAGACCTACCTTTTTATTTTATAGATGAAGATTATCCCTTGTGTGGTTCCTTGCCTATCTGTCATCAAGGATGTGGATGGATGTATGTTTTGGTGGTAAGCGGAGAACAGAAAGGGAAGATTTGGACAGCTGGAGAAGGTTGGTGCCCCTTCTATTATGAAGACAACCAAATTGATTTCTTGACTTGGTATGAAGATTGGTTAGATAGCTCCTTAGCAGATATCTTAGGGAAATAAAGTCTAAAAATCAAAAGGTGAAGAAAAAATCACAACAGTAGTAGGGTAGCACGGCGACTAACCCACTATTGTGAATCAGGGATGTGTCAAAATACAACAAGCAAAGGCAGATAGCGAGTCCCGTAGGAGCAAGTGTTGTGGAGTCCCGTTACAACCCCGCCGAGATAGAGGCACATTGGCAAAAGATTTGGTCTGAACAAGGTATTGACCAGACCCCGACAGAGAGCGATAAGCCGAAATTCTACGCCCTGTCGATGTTTCCCTATCCATCGGGTAACCTGCACATGGGTCATGTTCGTAATTATACGATTACGGATGTGATTGCCAGAACTCACCGGATGCAAGGCTATCGGGTACTGCACCCGATGGGTTGGGATGCCTTTGGTTTACCGGCGGAGAATGCGGCAATCCAACGGGGGGTTCATCCTGCCAAGTGGACGTATCAAAACATCGCTCAGATGCAGTCTGAGTTAAAGCGATTAGGACTATCCTACGATTGGAATTGCGAACTCGCGACTTGTTTCCCGGATTATTACAAGTGGACGCAGTGGATTTTCTTGCAATTTCTCCAGGCGGGATTGGCTTATCAGAAAGAAGCCGCGGTAAACTGGGACCCTATCGATCAGACTGTACTTGCCAACGAGCAAGTTGATAGTGAAGGACGTTCTTGGCGTTCCGGTGCCAAAGTCGAACGCAAATTGTTGCGGCAATGGTTCTTTAAAATTACCGACTATGCCGAGGAATTGCTCAACGACCTCGACAAGTTGACGGGTTGGCCGGAACGGGTGAAACTGATGCAGGCCAACTGGATTGGTAAATCGGTTGGTGCCTATTTAGAATTTCCCATCATCGGATTGGATGAAAAAATCGGCGTGTTTACGACGCGCCCGGATACGGTTTATGGCGTAACTTATGTTGTGTTAGCGCCAGAACATCCCTTGACGCCGAAAGTGACAACCCAAGACCGGAAAGCGGCAGTTGACGCCTTTATCCAAGAAGTTTCTGAAGAAAGTGAACTGGAACGCACAGCGGAGGATAAGCCGAAACGCGGGATTCCAACAGGGGGCAAAGCCATCAATCCGTTTACTGGGGAAGAAATTCCCATTTGGATTGCCGACTACGTGCTGTATGAGTATGGCACGGGTGCGGTGATGGGTGTTCCTGCTCACGATACCAGAGATTTTCAATTTGCTACAGAACAGAAGTTGCCCATCAAAGTAGTGATTGTGCCGCCGGGGGAGAACACTGGCGAGACACCTGTGCCACAAGCAGCTTACACGGAACCTGGAGTGATGGTTAATTCCGGTTCTTTCGATGGCATGGCTTCCACGGCAGGAAAGCAGGCAGTAATTGAGTATGCCGAACAACAAGGATGGGGGAAAGCCCGAATCCAGTATCGTTTGCGGGATTGGTTAATCTCCCGGCAACGGTATTGGGGTGCCCCGATTCCAGTGATACACTGCCCGAAATGTGGGATAGTGCCGGTGCCGGAAGCCGAATTGCCTGTGAAGTTGCCCGAAGATGTGGAATTCAAGGGGGGGCGTGTTTCGTCCTTAGCACAAGTTGAAGGATGGGCAGATGTGCCTTGTCCGACTTGTGGCACAGCCGCGAAGCGGGAGACGGACACGATGGATACGTTTATCGATTCCTCGTGGTATTTCTTGCGCTTTACGGATGCCAAGAATGACAATCAAGTATTTGACCGCAACAAAACGAATGACTGGATGCCAGTTGATCAATATGTAGGGGGAATTGAACACGCGATTTTGCACTTATTGTACTCGCGGTTCTTTACCAAAGTATTGCGCGATCGCGGCTTGCTCAACTTCGATGAACCATTCCAACGCCTGCTAACTCAAGGCATGGTGCAGGGGTTAACCTACATGAACCCCACCACCGGCAAGTGGATTCCTTCGGCACAGGTAGACCCCAACGACCCGAAAGACCCCGAAACCGGGGAAAAGCTGGAAGTTTCCTACAAAACCATGTCCAAGTCTAAGTATAATGGCGTCGCACCGGAGGCTGTGATTAACAAGTACGGCGCAGATACAGCGCGGATGTTCATCCTGTTTAAGGCACCACCGGAAAAAGATTTGGAATGGGATGAAGCGGATGTGGAAGGGCAATTCCGCTTCCTCAATCGCGTCTGGCGTTTGGTGACGGATTTTGTAGCCGTGAAGGGCGCAAAGCCTAACACTCCTACAGAGGGTGGCTTGACGAAAGCTGAAAAGGACTTGAGACGGGCTATTCACACAGCCATTAAAGCTGTCACTGAAGATTTAGGGGATGAGTACCAATTCAACACAGCGGTTTCAGAGTTGATGAAACTGAGTAATGCGTTGACGGATGCTAATTGCAAAGATTCACCTGTATATGTTGAAGGAATTGAAACCTTAATACTGATGTTGGCACCCTTTGCCCCTCATATTGCTGAGGAGTTGTGGCGTCAGACGGGTCATAATGAGTCAGTTCATACGGATACTTGGCCTAACTATGACCCAGATGCTTTGGTTGCTGATGAGATTACATTGGTGATTCAAATTATGGGCAAAACTCGCGGAACAGTTCAAGTGCCATCGCAAGCGGATAAACAAGCGTTGGAACAATATGCGCGTGAGTCGGAGGTTGCCCAGCGTTACCTTGAGGGCAAGGAAATTAAGAAGGTGATTGTTGTGCCTGGGAAGTTGGTGAATTTTGTTGTGGGTTGAAACCAGCTAAGTTAGCGCCCTCTGTTGTGCCAACATGAAGCGGGTTAAGTCATTGCCATTCTGATTAAAGTCGGGTGGCAGTGACAGTAACCCAAATTTTGCTCAGTGGCTTACTTGAGGTTAGGTGGGAGATAGAACTTCTGTAGAGATACCAGTGACCAGAATTGAGGTAAGCGTATCAGCAAAACAGCGATGACCAAAAAAGATGCGATCGCAACCATCACTTTATTCTCCCATGTTCCCTCAAAGTCACCGAGGTAATGGGAACCAATGAGTACCGTATGAATAGCCGCGAGCACTAAAGCGGGAATCGATAACAAGTGAATGTGTCGCCAGCGTGTTCCCAAAGCCTTCTGAAGGCGGTCAAAACTCGTCAGCGCGGCGGGTGTTATCAATACCAGTGCCACAATTCCCGCCCAAATCCCCATCTGATGCATCGGCAGCATGAAGGAAATTGCCTCAAAATTCCACTGCAACGTATGCTCCAACATGTGACCGGTATGGGCTAAAGCCAACACATAAGCCCCTACCCCAATCGCACGACGATAACGCAATGGTTGCGCCCAGAAGCGATGAATCGGACGGGCAATCAGCGCTAACATCAGCAGGATGAGCGAGGCGTGCCCTGTATAATCGACCATGGCATCCGTTCGCAGCAGCGTTAAGATCCCAATGGTGAGTGTCACCCAGCCTCCCAAGCGAAAGAGTTGACTGCGTTTATCCGCACTGAGTTTAGACGCCGACACCCCCACTCCCATCATCATGGGCATCGTTCCCAATCCAAAAGCCACCATTGTCGCGGCACCCAGCCAGAGATCACCGGTCTGTGCTGCTCTAATTTGAGCGGTATACAAAAAACCACAGGGCATCAAACCCCAAACACCGCCCAAAAGAGCCGGTGTCCACCAGTGGGGTTGGGCAGATAGTTCACTCATGGCTGCACTCAGCCGCTGATGCCATTTGCCCTGAGTGAGTGGGTGCAACAAAGGTAGGCGCGGGAGAAAGTCGGGTTTAATTTGTACCAAGCCAAACCAAATCAGCATCAAGCCAGTGATAATTGCCATCCACTGACGTAAGCTACTCCCAATTCCTGCTAATTGTCCGCTAGCCAGCAATAGAGAACCTAACCCCCCAATCCCAGCACCTACCAAGGTATAGCTCACGACCCGTCCCAAATTCAGCAAAATGTGAAACCCTAGGAGTAATCCTTTCTGGTTCTCTCGCTGCTGAGACAGGGAAAAAGCCACGGTGATGGGGCCACACATCCCCACACAGTGACCAAAACTCCCTAGGAATCCCAGGGTCATGAGCAGAAAAAAGTCTAGGTCTAGTAGCATATTCCTTGGTATTCACCCAGAGAGCGCCTAAACAGTTACGACAGTTTCAATGGCTTGTCTAGGGAAATGTACTTAATTTCCTTCCAGATTTTAAGGAGTGCGATCGCTCCTGTCAAAAGACACGCTGTAAAACTTCATGGGAAAAGGAACTAAATCGCTGCCAAAATTGCCATAGCGTCTGAATGTTTGCAACTCAGTTTTATAGCAGAAGGCAAACCGGAGCTTTAGTGAGGACAGAAGGCAGAAGGCAGAAGGCACCGGAGCTCATACGAGAAGGCTTTTATTTTTATGTTTATTACTGGTAAGTGGTCACAAGAGCTGTTAAAGAAAGTCCTAAACTTTATGGCGATAGCTATAACTAAAAGCTATCCAGTCATCAGCTCAAGGAAGGGTGACTCAAAACGAATGATAGATTACGATCAGCATCGGCTGACCACCTGCGCTTGAGGTCGGCAAACAGCTTGCTACCCTGTTTTGGCTGTAGTCCTTGGCGGCATTCAATCTAATGGGTTTGATCTATGGCTTTTAATCCTCGTCCTCTGAAGTTATCTGTAATTAAAAAAGGCTCTACAGGAGTTGCTGTAGCGGCTTGGCAGAGATTTTTACGGGAGGCTGGATTTCCGATTGGGGCGATTGATGCTAATTTTGGCAACAGCACAGATGTTGCCTCTCGTGCCTATCAGGAAAAAAATGGGTTGCTGGCGGATGGGGTTGTGGGCGCTGGCACCTATACGAAAGCTCTTACGCAGGGGTTCATTTTTTATGTGCCAAACCTCACGGCTGCCATGCTGCTGGAGTGTCTCAACTTTGGGGAGGCGCAAGTCAAAGACTTACAGCAGAGTTTGAATGCCATCGCCCAACTCACCCCGCCCTTAGGGAGTGATGGTGACTTTGGACTCAACAGTGCTAGAGGATTAGCGGAAGCTTACAAAAAGCTAGATGTCAGCTTTCGACCAACACTAGCGCAAAAGCTCTCTGCCTCGACCAAACTCAAACTAGGTGCTGACTTCGAGCCAGCCTTAGATACACTCACCGAATATGCCAGACGGCAACGCCAACGTCTCAGTGGTGCCCACTGGGTTAAGTATTTTTTGGCGAGCACCTCCATCGATGATTTGGCTTCACCGTTTCGCCAAAAGGTACAAGCTTTTGAGAAAGCCTTGCGGGCAGCCGGGGCAAGCATTGAAATTGCTAATACGCTTCGACCACCCGAACGGGCATACTTGATGCACTATGCCTCCAAAATTATTAGAAAGGAAATTGCTCCCCAGAATGTCCCCTCTCGGACTGGTGTAGATATTAGTTGGGTGCATTACACCAACGCCATATCGCTTCAGGCGGCTCAGCAGATGGTGGATGCCTATGATATTGCTTTTCCACCGGCTCTACAGTCTCGTCACACACAGGGACTTGCGATTGACTGGCTTGTAACTTGGCAAGGTACGCTCAATATTAAGAATGCGAAGGGACGAATGGTGAGTATTGGTTCTCCCCCCTCTAGTTATGAAAATTCGGAACTTTGGCGTGTCGGTGCTACCTATGGCGTGATTAAGTTAGCGAGCGATCGGCCTCATTGGTCTAGTGATGGACATTAAATAAGTTATTTGACATATAATACCCATTTCCCTTTTACTTGCGACATTTTCAGATCCCCCCACCCCTCCTCATCCTCACCTTCGGCTCCGGTCGCTCCGGTTAACAAGGGGGGAGAAAAAATATTTGTAGTAATAGGAAATCGATATTAAACAACGGTATCGTAACTTTTGAGTGGAGCTGTATGGACAGACTACAGACACCCCACTCAAAAATTTTAAGTGAGAATCATTCCTTTATCTTCCAATTCTTTAACTGTTAAATCTAGAGATTCCTCTATTAGGGGAAAGTAGGGTTGCAAATCAGAAGAATTCTGCAAAATCCAGATCGTCCAACGACAAGCGGCTGGGTCAGATTCAGCTAGCTGATGTAAGGCCGTTGTTAGGATATCACCGATTAGGTCAGTTTTGGGAAAGGTACTGAGAAAATTCTTTAAAGATTTCACCAAGGGCTGTCTTTTGTTTCTTAAAGCCTTAAATGCCAAATCAGCATAAGACTTGCATTCCTGTGTATGACAAAGCATGGCTGTTCCTCCGGCTACTGCCGTCATCTTCCTAGAATGGGTTTTACAACAATTACCAACAGAATCGTTTTCAAACCCCTCGGTAATAATTCCTATCCCCACCTCTGCTTGCGCCTTACGAGGCTGATGCTTCGAGCAACGTAGTAAGGTGAGGGAGTAGATACCAAATGCTAATTCAGAACTTGGTTCCTTTTTAGAAATTATTTCCTAAGGGGGATATACAA
Organism: Microcoleus sp. AS-A8; assembly: GCA_039962225.1. Classification (NCBI taxonomy): domain Bacteria; kingdom Bacillati; phylum Cyanobacteriota; class Cyanophyceae; order Oscillatoriales; family Microcoleaceae; genus Microcoleus; species Microcoleus sp. AS-A8. Next base: position 152,307 of record JAMPKV010000009.1, on the reverse strand, counting down.
GGATTACTCTTGAGGATTTTTCTTCTCAAGCCCCAACTAGGAACGACATTCGTCGAGTCAGTTGGGATCATTGATAGGGGAGTTGACTTGATACTGTTTTAATTTTGAAGATAAGGCCAATTTGTGAATATTTTGTGAACCAATTGGATACATCTGCAATATGTATCCTACTACACCAAAATTTTACTTGGCTCCAAACACTCTGCTAATTCTCTTTAACAAAGCTACTAAATTATAAAACAATGAGAGCTTTTTGCTCCCCAAAAAGTAGCAGCAAATGGAGCCATATTCTCGGAATTTTACAAAAATATAAATTTAGAGCTGATCTTATTCCCTTATATTGAAAGCCGACAAGATGTCTGCACTAGGAATTGAGCAACAGCAGAGACGCTGTAAGCGATCGCTACAAATCAGGTGTTGAAACACAACGATAAAGCTGATAAGGAATCCCTATCCGGTAATGTTGAGAAAGGTCAATTGTGCAGCGAGTTGGGTTCCCAATTGCAAGCTGTGGAGGATATTCTCGACGCCTCAACCCAGGCGCAACGACCCAAAGATTCAAGCGAGGGACTGATAACACGGGCAGCTTAGACAGTTTTTGCCAAACGGATTCATAAGATGGCTCTGGGTGCAAAAAAGCAAAAGAAGCCTTAGCCATTTCCTGCAAACTATCTCGATGCAATTGGTCGATAGCTAACGCAAAACTTAATCCCAAAGCAACATCTTGAAAGTTGTGGTATCCCACTACCATCATGATTGGAACATCCCGATCCAGGGACATATTCCGCGCTACCTGCTGAGGATGAAAAGATTTGAGAAACGCTAAGTTAGAAACGACAAAAATACAACTCAATAAGGAAAGAGACAAAAAAACGGTTGCCGGTTGTATTGAGGTGGCAGATTGAATATTAGCAGGTTGCAGGTGAGAAGACGGATTTGAACCTACCCTTTGGGAACCCCTTCGGAGAACAAGCCTCAACCTTTCAACATTCAACCTTCTGGAGCTAAAGCTAGCTCCTAGCAAAGCACATACGGCTGGGTAGTAGACAAAGTGATAGCGAGGGGCAACCGTAATATCCTTGCCTAATAGGTAAATAATCCCTGCAAATTGCAGCAGCACACACAGGATGAAACTGGAGAGGGTTAAGATTGCCAGGTGCGTTTCCGGCTGCTGCCACAGTGATTTTAGTCCCTGCAAGCCTTGCCAACCCACCCAACCCCCAAACACAATGGTCAATAACGCGGCTGGGATTTGAATCCACAACGGTTGACTTTCGACTGGCAGTGCGATCGCCATGCTCAGCCAAGCTAAAACGGTTTGATACAAGGGGGCAATATGTTGAGGTTTGGGAAGCCAGCCTGTTTCAGCACGCCCAAAACTCCCTAACATCACGGATAGCCAAGGCAAATAACTCACTGCCACACCGACGACTACCAGCGTAACCGCCAGCCAACTGCCCTTGGGTAAAAGCCGACGACGCCAGTACATCAGTCCGGTTAGCGTCAAAAGCTGGGCAATGAACGCCAGAATAAAAAAGTAGTGGACATAGCAACCGATACTGTTAATGATGCCCCACAACAACCAAACGAAGGGTTTTGGCAACTGCTGCCGATTGTAAAGGGCGTGCTGAATGTGCATTAATCCCAGTAGCGCTAGGATAATCAACAGCATCGGTAGTGTGTAGTGACGTGCTTCTTGGGAGAGGTAGACAGCAAAGGGAGAAACCGCCATGAAAGCGGCTCCGATGAGACCGGCGCTTGGGGAAAAAACGATACGATTGAAAGCATAAGTAGCTGCGATCGCACCCACCCCCAAGAGAGCAGGAAGCGCCCTGAGTTTCCACGAGAGCGTATGGGCGACAGGTTCCATCCCATTTAACCATTGATGCATTAAGCAAAAAAACAGGGGAGGATGGGTGGATTCGGTGGCAACGGCTTGGGCAATCGCGGAACAACTGCGATGGGGTTGAAGCGTAAACAACTCCTGCAACGTTGAAGCAGGGAACACCACCTCTAAAGGTACATCTTTGTAACGATGCCCTAAGCTCAGTAAAGCTGTCAGCACCTCATCGAGCCATAGAGGTTTAAGATCAAGATTGCAAAATCGCAGGGCTACTCCTAGAGCCATGACTCCAGCCAACGCCCAGTAATGTAGAGAGAGGTTTTTGCTGTTATCCATGATCGGAGCCTGTTCGCGAAACCACTCTACACCAGACGCTCGACTTTGCCATTAAGGACTCCCAGAAAAGTAATTAAATTATCCCGGCGTCATCTTACACCCTTCCTGTGCAGAGATTCCCTACCACTCAGAACTTTAATAGAGTAAGGGCACGACAGTGTCGTGCCCCTAAAACTGTGTTGAGATTTTTACTCTTTTCTTGCCCTTAAAACATTTTTGTACTAAAAAGACGAAGAAAGTTAGACCCTTGCCCTAAATAGCTTCAGTCAGTTTGACAGGATTATGGCTAAACTTCATTAGATCGTAAAGGTCATAGGCAGATAATTCTTCCTGACTTGGCTCGTCAGTTTGACAGATGCCAACAATTGGATCGCCGTATCCTTTAGCTCTACCAATCAAAAAAAGCTTTTTACCTGCATATTCTCCTATTAAGCGGAAATTGTCAGCCGTAAAAAAGTCTACGTAATTAAAAAAGCTACGATTTTTGATTTTCATTTTTCCTCTTCCTCTTGAGTTGTTCAACAAAGGCTCTCATCAGCGTTAAGTTGATACGCTAAACAAATTTACTTCTATTTTGGTATTTTCTTCTCAAGTTGTGATTATGGCTCAATATATTAGGAATTCCTTCAATTTCAAAAGAAGACTGATGAAGAGCATATTTTATCGTATTAATCTTAGGGAAATTGGATAAATTTTTAAATTCATGTTGCGAAGTGAATTCAGTTCGTAATGGTGCAGTGCTATTCATTTTCGTTCCCATAATCTTTGATATCAGCCGAGGAAATATGATGCAGATAATGCCACTCGTTAGTGTAAGCAGCAGACAATCAATTAAGATCATACTCGTTGCTGTAACTCGATAATTTGTTGATGACAGTGGGGATGAACTTAGGAAGCTTAGACACAGTTGAAATTTTGCTTCTTTTGCTCAGAGTACTGGGTTCTTAGGCACAGGCTAATTGAAATTTGTCCAACTTAATAGCTGAATTTAGGTGTTATTCAGGAGACAGGACGGCGGACTTATGCCTAGACAATTCCTTGGGAATTTCCTGAACCCTTGGCGATCGTGTCAAACCCTTCTCCAAAAAGCTTATTCGCGACATTCATGGGAATTGCTCATTCTTCTTTGGCTCAATGGCTCTCCCCTAGCGATCGCGTTTTCAAGGCTTGAAGTCATCCAGAATATTTCCGATCCACTTGGGCAACCTGAAGCCATTGTTTGTAAGTCATCATCCATTCCTCTATGTACTTGTGGCGGTTTTCGAGGTGGGTCAAGAAACGAAAAGCTGACACTGACTGGGCGGTCATACTATTCGCTAGGAGACCCCAAGGACAACGGCTTACCTTAAGCTGATGTCAATGGTGCTCCTTCCATTGCCTACGGAGTTAGCTGACGGGCTCAGACTGGAAGGTGTCTGTCTCACGTTGAGTGAGATTTGCCCCAAAAATTGGTTCCTCCGTTCTCCTCCAAGTTAAGACTTTATGGAATAGGTCAATCCTTGAAGAAAATTAGGCTACCCACTTACTTTTTAAGAGTATTACTTCCTTGTGTAGCATTTGTCTAGCTAAAGTAATATTTCTTCAGACTTATCAGGTTGGGTGAATTACAATGCAAGACCGCTATCTTGGTATCAATTAGTTTTTCATCCTAGGAGGAAGAAGCTGTGTGGCTTGTCGCCGTGTTCGTTTGTCTCGGTTGGATTTTATCGGTTTGCATACATGAGTTCGGACACGCGCTAGTGGCTTATTTGGGTGGAGATACGTCAGTAAAAGATAAAGGATATTTGACGTTAAACCCACTCAAATATACCCACCCCGTTTATAGCCTCCTCCTGCCGATTCTTTTTCTCTTGATGGGTGGAATTGCGCTGCCGGGAGGAGCTGTTTATATTAATCGGGGTCGTTTACGCAGCCACTGGTGGGAAAGTGCCGTTTCAGCCGCAGGCCCCTTGGCCAGCATCGTTGTCACAATATTACTGGCAATTCCTTTTGGGTTGGGTTGGCCTACACCATCTCTTCAACACTGGATTTGGCCTAGTTTGGCATTTCTAATCCTCTTAGAAATTGCGAGTATCTTGCTCAATTTACTGCCCATTCCCTCCCTAGATGGTTATGGCATTATTGAGCCGTGGTTACCCCGAAAAACTCAGATTCAGCTCAACAAATTTAGCCAGTATGGAATATGGGTTATTTTTGCCTTACTCTGGTATGTTCAACCCTTAAATCAATTGTTTTGGAATTGGACTTATACTATTAGTAATTTTCTGGGTGTACCGCCCCAGATGGCAAGTCAGGGATATGACCTTTTTAGGCAACAATCGAATATTTTAATCTTAGGGCTGGTTGGTTGTTTATGGCTATTTAGACGTAAGGAGCCTGGGTGGTATAACCGAGGTGAGAAGTTCCGAAAATCCCAACGCTATGAGGAGGCGATCGCGGCCTATAACCAAGCCATTAAAATCAAACCCGACTACTGTGAAGCTTGGTATGCAAAAGCTGCCTTACTCTATCAATTACAACGATATGAAGAAGCCGTGGTTGCCTATGAAAAGGTAATTCAAATCCAGCCCGAAGAGGCTCACGCTTGGTTTATCAGAGGCTGGATACTCGGAGAATTACAACGATACGACCAAGCCATTGCTTCCTACGATAAGGCTATTGAAATCGATGAAAACTTAGATGAAGCTTGGTTTTACAGAGGAAAGACGCTTGAGAAGTGGAAGCGGTATGAAGACGCGATCGCATCCTATGATCAAGCCATTCAAATCCAGCCTAACTATGCCGATGCTTGGTATAATAAGGCTTGCTGTTATACGCTGTTAGGTAATGTATCTATAGCCATTGAAACTTTGCAAAAAGCAATCGACTTCAACCCTGAACGATTTAGGGAAGAAGCCAAAACTAATTCTTGCTTTGATGCTATCCGGGAGAATCAGATTTTTAAGCAGTTAGTGGGGATGTAGCGAGTTTAAATGAATAGTGAAACAGTTTTTTCTTAACCACAGAGGACAGACAGACGCGGAGGGAAAAAGAGAGTCTCTTATGAATTCTTTTAGGAGCGCTAGCTCAATAGGGCAGGCAGGATGCCCACCCCACGATAAATAGCCTACGCACTGAGACGCACAGGCATTTTGGTATCCTCTGAAGATTCCTTGAATTGGGCTTCCTGAGCTATAAATTCTGCTAATTGCGCTTCAATTTGTTCCTTAACAATCTGGCGATACTCCAGGAAATGTTCAATTTGAGCACAAGTGGATAAATAACTGCTCAAACCACCCCGATTGTAGCGATACATATTCATGAAATTGCGCCAGAATTGCCAACGAGTATTGCGAACAACTCCCTGCCGCCAGCAGATAGTTAGTAGTGCTCGAATCACGACCCAATTCAGCTTTTTCTTAGCCGATTTTTCCTTCTTCGGATAGGTAGCTTCTCCTAAAATTCGATAGTGGCGGTAGGTGCGATCGAGAAAACGCGCTGGCTCGTATAATCTCCAAAAGGCATCGATATATTCACTAGCAATTTCTTCCAACGGACGGGTTGGCACAAAGTTCATCAATGTCGTTTGATTGATATTCGCGGATTCGATTCGCAACCGTCCTTCTTTCTTCAAGCGATGCCAGAGAGCGGTGTCGGGTAGGGCTTGCAACATACTGAATAAGGCAGTGGGAATTGCCGTTTTTTCCACAAATTGGACAATGCGATCGCCTGCACCCGATTTCTCTCCATCAAAGCCAATAATAAACCCAGCCATCACTCGCAATCCTGAGCGAGTAATCGCATGTACGCACTCACTTAAAGAGTCTCTCGTATTTTGGTACTTTTGTGTGAGGGCTAAACTCTCTTCATCCGGTGTCTCAATCCCTAAAAACACCGCCCCAAAATTACACTGAACCATCAAATCCATCAGTTCTTGGTCTTTCGCCAAATCCACTGATGCCTCGGTGGCAAACGAGAACGGATAGCCGTGTTCTACCATCCAGGGTTTTAATTCTTTCAGAAATAACTTGACATTGCGTTTATTGCCAATGAAGTTATCATCCACCATAAAAATACTGCGTCGCCAACCTAACTCATACAGGCGTTCTAATTCTGCCAAAAGTTGGGCTGGGGTTTTAGTCCGAGGTTTACGACCATAGAGGACAATAATGTCACAGAATTCGCACTGAAACGGACAGCCTCGCGAAAACTGAACAGACATTTCCGAATAAGCCTCAAATTCGAGTAAATCGAAGCGAGGAATCGGAGTGTTAGTAACATCCGGTTTCTCTCCCCCAGATCGGAAGACACCGCAGGACTCGCCTCGTTCAATAGCCTCCACAAATAGGGGTAACGTGATTTCCCCTTCATCCAAAATCAAATAGTCAGCACCCGATGCTTCGGCTTCGTGGGGTAAGGCTGTTGGGTAAGGACCACCAACAGCAACCGCTTTCCCTCGTCGTTTGGCTTCCTGAATTTGCGCTAAGAAATCTTCTTTTTGCACAATCATGGCAGAGAGAATCACTAAATCTGCCCAATCCCACTCGGCATCCGTTATCTGGCTAACATTGCGATCAACCAGCTTAAATTCCCAAGTTTGGGGCAAAATAGCGGCGACCGTCACCAAACCCAAGGGAGGAAGCATCGCCTTACGGCCCAGCAAGGCTAAGGTTTTTTCAAAAGACCAAAAGCTTTTAGGAAACAGGGGATAAATTAGTAAAACTCGCATTAAATTTCAATCCTCACACCGAATTAAGCAATTAATTTTTTAAGAATTCAAGTATTTCGACAGCAGATGCTTGTTTGTTTAGGAATAACCTTCAGGCGTATACTTTTCCCGATGATTTTGCGGGTAACAGGAGCGCTCAATCACAAGAGGAATTGCCTAGAGATTAGACACATCAGAGCATATGCTGACTTTCCACACGTTTTAACACGAAACTGGCAAGAACTTACATCATGAGTGACACTAGAGCAACTGCACCTATATGCTCCTGTATCAGCCATCGAACCCGTAGAGCTGCATATAATCATCCAAAGGCTGATATCCGATCGCCTGATAAAGGTGATTCGGGGCAGGATTAGCTAAATCTGTAGATAAAAAACAGTATTTATATCCCCGATCTAGTAAGGCTTGACTCAACGCCGAAACACAAGCGGTTGCATAACCCTTTCTCCGATGCTCTGGCGGAGTGTAAACCAAATTAATCCTCACTCCATTGGGTGTTGAACTATAGAAGTTAGCCAAAGATAAGGGGGTGTCATCGTGCCAAAAATGTAGACTCCCCTCTGCCAAATAGCGCTCCACAACTTCCTCCGCCTCCCAATCGACGATTTCCTCTGAGACTTCTTCCATAAAAGCACGACACCAATTAATCAGTAATTCGCGATCGCCGAATGTAGCCTGCCGCAACTGTCCGCTGACAAAGGGAAGAGGTTGCACGGTTTCGAGTTGATAGAAGCGCTCTCGCGTTCCTTCGTGGTAAGGTTGTCCCGTCAATTCTTGCCAATGTTGGGCAAAAGTTTTAGCGGCTGATGCCGTAGCCATAACGCCCGGTATTTGTGCTTGCCTGGAATATAAGTCTTGGGCGATGATAGCGATCGCCTGAACGTCTTCAACTCGCGATAGCAAGAGCTTGCGAGGCGGTGTTTGCAGGGCAACCGCTAAAACAGTATCATTGTGTTCCACCATGGCGACATAAGGTTGATATTTGAAGCGATGGGGAGAGTAAAGGATCGTATCGAGCAGACCAAACATCAAGCTGTGATACGCTTCGTGCTTTAGTAAGAAGCTTCGGGTTTGTTCGTAATCTTGATTGGCCTCAGTCAGATGCTTGAGTTTCATTCGGGTTCATGAGCTGCTACATAGGGCAGTCTCCCATAGGCATAGTAACGACGATAAAGCAGCTCTAGCTTACCACCATACTCCTGAATTAAGGCGAGTTGACGACGATATAGCCCCCGAAAGGAGTTGGCAAAAAGCAGGGTAAAGATGGCTACGCACAACCCCCCTACTGTTGAGATTAAAGCCTCACTGATTCCGCCTGTAACACCCGGAGTGCTGGTAGTGCCAATATCGCCCACTCTAAGCGCGGCAAAAGAGGTAATCAAGCCAAGAATGGTACCCAAAAGACCGAGTAGTGGAGAAACCGCGATAATTGTTTCAAACCCCGTATTGAAACGCTTGAGGATAGGCATCTCCGCTTGAGCGGCACTTTCGAGTGCTAGCCGAAATTCCTCTGGGGTGGGGTTTTCCATTTCTAGTGCAGCCAGAAAAATCCGCGCGAGCGGCAGGTCGCTATTTTTTTCTAGGATGTTGTAGGCAGCTTGAGGGTCTTGTAGGTAAAGCCTGAGGGCGGCTTTAATTATGGGCTTCTGACGCTTGGTGACTCGTTGCCAAAAGATGAGGCGCTCCAAAATCAGTGCGATCGCCAGGATAGAGAACACCAACAGGGGCCACATAACCACCCCACCCGCCGCAAAGAAACCACTGATTGACATTATTTATGTGCTTTATGGTTATGGAGTATTTGGAACGCGCTCAATTTGGGCGTAACCACTGAAAATCAGCTTTTTGCCATGAGTTTCCAGACGATTAATTCGCAGCGTGACGCCATCAAGGTTGAACCGATCCAGATCCACCATATTATTCAAGATCTCATCCAACGCGGTTGCTAACTTTTGTGATGTTTCCCGCAAAGACTCTGGTATGTCCTCTGGTTCAAACTGAGAGTTTTGAAACAGGACACGCCGCCGCCGCTCAACCGCCAGAGTAGATGTCATACTAATCGGCACTAAACCCTGCACAGGAAGATTGGCTTTGGCAAACAAACGTAGTTGGTTGTTGGGTTGCAAGGTAACTTGCACCTCAGTAAAGGAAATTGGCTCACCCCCCGACAACTCACTCAAGGCTGGACTGGTAATATTCTCTAACCGCTTCCTGACCAGTTCTGCCTTAAAAGAATTATTGATATCCTCTTCCGTGAGGACAACCTGTGCGATCGCCTGGGTGGGCTGCTTGATGTTCATCTGACCCTTGAGAACCGAGCTAAAGTCCAGGGAGATGGCATCCGTTTCAAAGGACAATTCCTCCGTCCGGAACTGCTGACGAATCACCAAACCACGACCATTCATCTTGAGGCTGTCGATGCTACCCTGCAACAATTTGCTTGAAGGGTAACAGCGCACCGAGACCTCCACTGACTCGCTCTCAGTAAAAAGGTGGCGAATCGTCTTGCTGGCGACGGTATTGAGCATTTGCTCTCCCCAGTCCGTGCCAGTAGGAGTTTTTGAACCGGTAAAGCCACCAAACATACCGCTCTTGCATCCACGAGAGTTCTCTATATCTTTGTAACAAACTGTGAAGAACTCAGCAATCCAGCTCCTCACGTACCGAGGCATTGGGCTAGGTTGGAGAGAGTAACCCACGAACGCGCTCAACCCTTGTAATACAAGCTCTTAACCCTTTCTTTAGTTTTAATACTGAAGTCATAGAGCTGGAACATAGAATTTCTTAATCATTTCATCAGTTTTTGTAAAGGGAAACATCTATCTCAGTTGAATCTCTCCGGGTGCATCAAGCGTCAACCCTCGATAGGGCAAGGAGTAGAGGGGGCAACTTCCCAGAACTTACACCCAAGATGATCGGCAACCTTCACCCAAGGATTTGACGACGCTACGCAGCGAACGTCTACTACGCCAACAGCCACCCTTACGGGGAGTTCTTACCTCCTCGGATGAGTTGCGCTCACCCCCTCACTCAAACTCCAGTCTCCCTCTCACCCTATTTTTTAGAACCCTGTTCACCAGAGACAAGAGTTAGCCTTTTTTAAAGATTCCATGCCAAAACTAATTTCCCTGCTGAGCTTTGCAAGGAAACTGGAACACTATCCCGGCACTAGCAAATTCTGGCTAGCTTGCTTATCCACACTTGCCACCCTTTTCCTGCCTTCTTTCGTGGGACAGTCATCGAGTTGGCTCACATCGCTAACGTCTGTCGCAGCTCAACCTATCACCTCTGATGGCAGTACCAACACAAGTGTGAGTCCGCCGAGCAACCCCAACACTTCGGGCAATGCAGCCGTTTATGACATCACCAACGGTCAGCTGAGTCAGGATGGAAAGAATCTATTCCACAGCTTCACTCAGTTTGGCCTTGAGGCAGGTGAGACCGCTAATTTTATTGCCAATCCCTCCGTTTTGAATATCCTGGGTCGGGTGACGGGAGGGAACCCTTCGATCATTAATGGTCTGATTCAGGTTACGAGTAGCGGCAACCCTAACTTATTTTTGATCAACCCAGCGGGGATCGTTTTTGGGGACAAGGCTCAGTTAAACGTTCCGGGTGACTTTACCGCTACGACAGCCACAAGAATTGGCTTTGGCAACAACAACGGGTTCAACGCTGTTGGTACAAATGACTATTCTTCCTTAATTGGGACGCCCAGTACCTTTGCCTTTGGAACCTCCGGAACACCTGGAGCGATCGCTAATTCGGGTCAACTGGCTGTCACCGAAGGGAAAAATCTCAGCTTACTGGGCGGCACAGTGGTCAGTACCGGTGAGCTGAAGGCACCCGGAGGGAACCTAAGCATTGCGGCTGTACCTGGGCAAAACTTGATACGCATTTCTCTATCCGGTCACTTGCTCAATTTAGAGATTCAACCGTGCAGCAGTTCGACGAATTGCACCCTTCCTGCCACCTCCAACTCCCCACTCCCCACACCTCTGTCCCCACCCCAATTACTTACTGGTAATGCGGGTTCTGCAACCAAAGGATTGACGGTGAATGATGTCGGTCAGGTGGTACTCACTGATTCAGGTCTTGTGGTGCCCCAGTCACCAGGTACGGTTATACTCTCCGGTACTGCTGACGCTGCCACGACGAAGCCTTCAGAAATCGGCGGTTCTGTGCAGTTACGGGGCAATCTGGTGGGTTTAGTGGAAAAGGCGCAGGTAGACGCCTCTGGGAGTGCGGGGGGCGGTAGGGTATTGATTGGTGCAGATGTTCAAGGACAGGACACGGTATCCCAACAGTTAAGAACATTTCTCGGACCGGATGTGAAAATTAACGCCAATGCTGGCGCAACAGGGAATGGGGGTCAAGTTCGGGTTTGGGCGGGTAATACAACCCGTTTTCTGGGTGAAGTGAATGCTCGTGGTGGAGCTAGTAGCGGCAATGGTGGCTTCGTGGAGGTGTCAGGAACCCAGAATCTGACCTTTACGGGCAGCGTGGACACCTTAGCCGCTAATCGGGAACGAGGCACGTTGTTCCTCAACTCGGCTAACTTAACGCTGACGGATGCGGAGGCTGTCACCAAGGCTCAAAACCGCACCTTGGCGAATAATCCGCAAATCTTGCTATCCGATAATAACGCTGGTGATAATACCATATCTTGGGGACAAATTGCCGATTTAGCGCCAAATAATAATATTGTCTTACAAGCCACTGGGCCAATTGCGATCGCGGATATCTTCGGCAATACACCGGGTGTCACCCAAAACAATGGGGTGAACTTAGGCCAGAAAACGGGAAGCCTCACCCTTCGCTCTACGGGCAGTTCAATTGCCTTCCAAGACTTCAACGATACCCTCCAAAGTTCTGGCAGTTCGCTGGCCCTAGAAGCCGCCACTAAGATCACAGGGGGTAATTTCCTCACCAATGGGGGCGCACTCACCTTAAAGTCGCAAAATGACAGCATTACTACTGGACGGATTAACACCAGTTCCTCTGCCGGAGATGGGGGCCGAGTTACATTGAATGCTCAAAAGGACATCACGGTTAACTCGATTGATACCCGAAGCCTCGGTAATGGTGTAGGCGGTAATGTGGAAATTACGACCCCACGTTTGTTCCAGGCTTGGGGTACCAATAGCAGCAATGCCAGTATTTCTACGGGCGGTGGAATTCAGGGAGGCTCCATCAGCATCCGGCATGGAGGCGGCTCCTTGGGTATTCCTTTTACAGTAGGGTCGAATTATAACGGGTTGAATGGTACGGCTGGAGCCATTTCCACAGGCACCAACAACCTGATTGCCTCCGGAGTGTTTTCCGGTTCCTACAGCCTGGGTAGTCCCCCAAGTGGCATCCAAATCATTACTTCCGGAAAAAATACGATTACACCCCAGTTACAGGTAACAACTCCACCCCAACAGGACAATTTCACCAGCGCACCCCTATCGATTTCATCCAGCCTTCCCCCAGCCGCCATTGACACGGGAGTAGCGGAAGTGGACAAGTCGTTGACGCAACAGGTTGAGCGATATTTCGATCGCTCGTTTAATCCAGCGAGTCTCAACTTAACCCAGGTGCGTGATACCCTCGATCGCATCGATCAGGTAACGGGTAAAAAACCCGCCCTCATCTATACAGTTTTTGTGCCTGCTACGCTGGAGTCCCATTCATCGGGGGAAACTCAAGCACCGCAACCCACAGACCAACTGGAACTGATACTCGTTACCGCACAGGGGAAAACCATTCGTAAACGGGTGGAGGGAGCCACGCGCGATCGCGTCCTCAACATCGCTCAAGAGTTTCGCAATAATGTAACCAACATCAAAAGTTCTGATGACTACCTCAGTTCGTCTCGGCAGTTGTATGAGTGGCTTGTAGCACCGTTAGAGGCCGAGCTAAAGACCCAAAAAATAAACAACATCGTCTTTCTGATGGACAGTGGTTTACGCTCTGTACCGATTGCCGCTCTTCATGATGGTCGCGGCTTTTTGGTAGAGCGATACAGTGTGGGTTTAATGCCTAGTTTCAATCTCACGGATACTCGCTACCAAAATCTCAAAAATGTCCAAGTCTTGGCAATGGGAGCCGAGAATTTTCCCGACCAAACGCCTCTACCCGCCGTACCCCTGGAGCTTTCTGTGATTACAGAAAAGCTGTGGAAAGGAAAAGCGTTCCTCAACAATGCCTTCACGCTAGAAAATCTGAAAGCCCAACGCCAGCAGGGAGCCTTTGGTATTATCCACCTCGCCACTCATGCCGACTTCCATGCGGGATCGCCAGATAATTCCTACATCCAACTCGCTAATAGTAAGCTACGGCTGAATCAGATCTCCCAACTTAACTGGAGTAATCCACCGGTAGAGCTATTGGTTCTGAGTGCTTGTCGGACAGCAGTGGGCAATGAACAAGCCGAGCTAGGCTTTGCGGGTCTGGCAGTACAGGCGGGTGTTAAATCAGCTGTAGCGAGTCTGTGGATTGTCAGTGATGAAGCTACCTTGGGACTCATGAGCGAGTTTTACAGGCAGCTCAGAAGTACCCCGATTAAGGCAGAGGCATTACGACAAGCCCAGTTAGCCATGCTCAAGGGAGAGATTCGTGTGGAATCGGGTAAGTTGATTAGTCCGCAAGGGACGGTGCCGCTACCACCTGCTTTAGTTCGGTTGGGGGACAAAAAATTGACCCATCCTTACTACTGGGCGGCTTTTACAATGATTGGCAATCCTTGGTAGTCAGCTTTTGTGCATTTAACTTGCATGACTCAGACGGGCAGGATGCCCATCCCACGAGACGATTCTCTAATAGGGAATGGGCATCTTAAAAAGAATTTCCCCGCTGCCTTTAAGTTTAAACCTAAGGCTTCCGAAGGCGGGGAAAATGTCCAGAGAATGGGGAATTTATTGACAATATCAGTAAGACATGTAATACCGCGAGTCCTTTTGAAAAAAAGTATTTTTTGTAGTTAGAAGTGTCGCAAAAACAAGAAAAAATGGAATTTTTTTTAGATTAATTGTTTTACTACGCTCAGAGTATTACGCTTGCAGTGGTTCAGATACCCGACTTCTTTAAAGAAGTCGGGTATCTCATCTCATCTCGTCTCAAAACTCGCTCACACTTGATGCGTCAACTGAGTCGATCGCCAATATCCAATTTCGTAGAATCGCATTCACCTGTTCTGGCACCTCATCATGGGGACAGTGCCCAGCTTGGAGATAGTGTTCTGTGAGTTGAGGATAGTATTGACGGAACAAAGCGCCCCGCTGTTTGGCATTCATCCAAGGGTCAGCTTCTCCCCATAACAGGAGGAGTGGACAGGTTAGCTGGTTTAACAGAACATCAATTTTTTCACCTTGGGGAGACTTGAACACCGAGGCAAACACCTTATGGGCACCCTCATCACAGGAGGGGCGGTAAATCTCTTCCACCAATTGGTCTGTGACCGCACTCTGATCCAGATACACTTGGGAGAGCGTTTTGCGAATCATTGAGCGTTGCCGCACGTACTGAAACAACAGAAAACTTGCCCAAGGTTGCAGCAAAACTGACCGGGCGAGGTCGCCGATGAATTGTTGTAAGGGACTCTTTTGATCCGGCACCTTGGTATCGGTGAAAGGGCCAGCACTGTTGAGCAGCACTACACCAGCAGCAGCATTAGGACGCTGGGCTGCAACACACAGCGCTGAATAGCCACCTAAAGAGTTTCCCGCCAATACGGCGGGTTGGCCAATCACCTCAGTGATAAAGTCATGCAACTGGTCTCGCCACACGTCACCTCCATACTGCCAATCGGGTTTGCTTGAACGTCCAAATCCCAACAAGTCAATTGCCCAAACTTCAAAGTCGTGACAAAGTTCAGCAATATTCTTGCGCCAGTGGTCTGTGGATGCGCCAAAGCCGTGAATCAGCAGTAAAGGGGGGCGTCCTGATCGTTTCTGCCCCGCTTGTACATAGTAAATAGATTGTCCCCGCCATTGCCAGTAAGTACCGGGTGCTGGGCTGGCTGCGGTCTCTCGGATTGCCTGTGTCGTCACGAGAAATGTTAATTAACGTTAACTTTTCTTATTTTAGCTGGGGTTGGCAGGTTGCAGGTTGAACGTTGAAAGTTGTCGGTTGCAAATTAGAGTTTGCCGTTGCCTTGTGTTGACTACTTTAGGGTCTTGCACCCTATAGCATATTTCAAAGCCATGTGCAGTTTTGCACCCGTTTTGTAGCAACAATTTACTCTTGCAACTGTATTGAATCCCACAATGTTTAGTAATATAAAGACAATGCGAGTATCTTTCCCTGTTCCACTGGGAATCAGTGCAAACCTATGAACACAAGAGGGTAGAGTAGTGTCTGTCGAAACAATTGAGAAGCGTTCAACAGTTCGTAAACACGCGCCTCGCTATCGCGTTTTGCTCCATAACGATGACTTCAATTCGATGGAGCATGTGGTGCAAACCTTAATGACGACAGTAGCGAGTCTAACTCAGCCTCAAGCCGTCAACATTATGATGGAAGCTCATATGACGGGGATCGGCTTGGTGATTACTTGTGCTCAAGAACATGCGGAGTTCTACTGCGAAACGCTGAAGAACCACGGTTTAAGCAGCACCATTGAACCGGATGAGTAAGGGGTTAAGATTTGTCTTGAGGGTGTCGAGGGTAAGCATGGCCTCAAGTTTAAAAGCCTGGTTTAAAATACTATTTCCGGTTCTTTGCCAACCGCTCACATCCCAAGCCGTTTGAAACCTAAGCTTACTAAATTGGCTCAATACCCAGCACCAGCGCGTCTGGGGATATTTCTTGTGATTTTATCGCTGCTCTGGCTACCAGTAGCAGCACCCATTTATTTATTATTGGCTCAAGACCCGAACTTAGTGACCATTCTGACCATGGGGCTATTGTTCGGGGCATTTTTGTTGTTGCTGAGATGGTGGGGGAAGAATGTCTATGAGCGAGAGCATCTGCTAAAACGTTATGGGTTGGTGCGATCGCGGCAAAATGGATTAGACCTACTCAAAGGATTGGGTATTGGTCTATTGTTTACCTTTTCCCTATTTGTTGTAGAAGGGTTACTCGGTTGGATTAAATTCCAAACGCCTCAAAGTGTATTACCCAAAGTAATTTTAGAGGGATTTGTCAGTGCCCTTGGCATTGGTTTTGCGGAGGAGTTAGTCTTTCGGGGTTGGGTATTGGATGAGTTGCAACGAGACTATACCCTAAAAGCCTCTCTTTGGGCTGATGCGATTATCTTTGCGGTATTGCACTTTCTCAAACCCCTCTTAGAAGTAATTCGCACATTACCAACATTTCCTGCCTTAGTGCTGCTGGGGTTAACGCTAGTTTGGGCAAAACGGTCATCTGGAGGTCGTTTGGGCTTATCAATAGGTTTGCACGCAGGCTTGGTTTGGGGCTATTACATCCTCAATGTAGGGCAATTAGTGCAGTATTCTAACAACGTTTCTCCTTGGATTACGGGTGTTGATAATAACCCGATCGCTGGAGTAATGGGTTTGTTATTTTTGAGTGTTCTTGCCTTGTGGATGAGGAAGCAATCAGTTGTTTTCCGTAAGCTTCGCTAGGGCAACTATGAGCATTAATTCTCTTGTAGCAGTCCGTTCGATGCATAAGTCTCGATTAATTTGACACAGCTCCAAAAACTGCTCATTGGTCAGATGAATCACAAGATGTAGGTGAAGCACTAGAGGAGTTTACTGTCTTCTCTTCTTCTGACATGATTGCCCGATCAACACGAACTAACCTAATTGTTACATTTAGGCTGGACTACGTGTCGCTGTGCTATCAATTCTCCGAAATGGTCAAATTAATTTTGCTCCCTCCCCGTTATAGGGAGGGATGGGCAAGGGTTCTTTTTATTTTTACAACAGACCCCCTGCTCGATGCGATCGCTCACAACGAAGGATGAAAGTAAACTTTCAAGAGGGTCTATTCTTGTGTGAGATCTTGCACCGAAGTATGCTCTATTTCAGTAAACCTCAAGGGAATTTTCACCTGTTCCAATGGTGGGGTTAATTTCGCATGAGATGTGCCAATTAAACAAGCTGCGGCTAGATTAACCCCCTCTAAATTAGCTCCCTCTAACTCCGCGCACAGGAGATTAGCCTCCGTCAAGTTCGCACCAGCCAGGTTGGCACCGCGTAAGTCTGCCTCCTCCAAATTGGCATTACTCAAGCTAGCTCCTTGCAAATCCGCTTGAGACAGATCAGCCCCTTTGAGATTCGCACTGTTGAGATTAGCACCTCGCAGGTCGGCACCGCGTAAATCAACCCCCTGTAAGTTCACTCCCATCAGGTTGGCACCACTCAAAAACGCACCGACCAAAGTCGCCTTCTGAAGCTTTGCGCCCATCAAGTTTGCACCTCGGAGGTTGCTCCCGCGCAAATCTGCACTGCTTAAATCGGCTTGCATCAAGTTGGCACCGAGGAAGTTGGCTCGTAAATCGGCGGCGGCGAGTTTGGCTCCAACCAAGTTAGCACCATCTAAACGGGCACCATTGAGATTGGAGCCAGAAAAATTGGTACCCGCCAGTGTCGCCCCAGCCAGGTTAATACGCTCTAGTTGACTGGCAGAAAGGTCTTCCTCTTCTAAATCGGCTCCTGGCAGTTGCTTGAGTTTCCCAGAGCGAATTGCTTCTATCTCCATCACTTAACTCAAAAAATTAGGTTGACCTAACATAAACGTTGAACCTGAAAAGGTTGAAAGTTGAACGATCTAATCTTCAAGCTTCAACTTGCTAACCTTTAACTCTTCATTCGGATGGGAATCGAGCAACCACATCCCTGCTGCAATTTTAGGTTGATTCACCTGCAAGCTCATGCCCTGTTGCATCCCCATAACCAGTAAAGATAGAGCTTCAACGAGTTTGGGGTCAAACGCTTCGCCTGCTTGGCGCTGACATTGGGCTAACGCTTTGGATAAGGTTTCTTCGAGATTGGAGGTTGTCTCCTCTCCTTCTTGTGACATCCGTAGCTGTCTGACGTGCCACTGAAAGTGAGCCACCAGTCCTAAAATTCTCGATTCTAAAGGAATGGCATCATAAGCTAAGCCAGCGGGCAGACCCGTACCATCCCACCACTCGGTTTGGTGAGTGATAATTTGGGCGATCGCTCTCATGCGGGGCATCACTCGTAATGCCTGCACAGCCGACGTTAGAGGGCAACTGGGGGCTTCGTCCTGGGAATGAACGGCTGTCACCAACGACGAACCCAACCCATGCAATAACGCCGCCAGACGTAGACGCTTGAGCTGCCACGACGGAATATCCAGCATTTGTCCCATGGCCTCTGCCATTGCAGCCACCTCAGCCGCCGCCAAGGGATTCGCCGCATTTGCTTGGTCGATGAGCTGCGCCATCCGCAAAAATGCCTGCATCTCGCTAGATAGCAGGTTGTCATCTAACGCCTGTTCATGAATCGGCGAGGCAAACAGTTCGTTTTCCCCAAGGTGAGAGACATCTTCTTGACTATGTTGAAGATAATCCACCACACGAGCCACCACTATGCCAATGTCGTCTCGTGGCTTGGTGCCATAGGCGGCGGTAATCTTTTGTTTTTGGCTTTTCAAGGCTTGCTGCAAGTCTGGAGCATAACGACCGATATGCGCGATCGCTAAGTCTATTGTCTCCTGTACCAGTTCGGCCTCAAACGTCCAAAATCCATAGAACTTGCGTTCTAGATCATTTTCGGGTAAACCCGTTGGCCCATAATCTGTGGACGATAACTCTTGACAGAGTACCATCGCGGAGTAAGTCTCCGACAAAATAATCAGGTGCCACTCTTGAGCCACTGGATCATCCGGTGTCAGATTCACCAGTTCCACATTCGACCGTTGGCTTGTCGGGTGTTCAGCAAAGCCAGCATCAGATGCTGCCATAATCACCACCTGAGAAGCTTTCTCGGCTAAATCTCCATAACGCTCTGCCTCTTGCAAATACCACTTACCTCGCTGGAAAGCTGTAATCATCAGAGGTGTACCGCCAGACTCCAGAATGAAGTCTTCCAGAGCATGGCACAGAGCAACGAGTGTGTTTTTGTAATAAACCCCAAAGTTTAGAGGTCTTTTACTTCCTCGATGGGCTGCTTCTAACTTTCGTAAAATCGAACCTTCCAGCATTGTTAGGTTTTTTGATCTCCAACCACAAACATGTAAAGGACGCTCTTAAAAAAGAATCTCTATAGGCAACCGAAAAAAAGAGAGCGCTACTTTTCCAGTCATTGTACGGGCAACGCTTTCAAATTGCCCAGTTTCCTATACAACAGTAACCAGTTGTTTATCCTGTTTCTGTTTCGGCTCAAGGGGAGCGGTTAGTGCTTCCTCTAACGGTGCACAACCCAATTGTCCTTCAAGAATCTTCAGGACTTCCCGCCCAAAGTCATTCGGATTTTGCCGCCATGCTTGAAGACAAACTTCCCCGAAAAACGACCCCAAAGGTTCTGGATTCCACAGCAGTTTCTTGGCTGTCCAAGGCATTAAGCTCATCGGGTCATAATCGCGATTGAGCATGTTATTTTCAAACGCATACTCTTCCAGGTGAGTGTGGGGTTGTAACCCAATAAAGAAGATAGCCGGTTCGACTTTATCCGCTCCAAAAATCCGCTCTAACTCCCGATGATAGGCAATAGTCTGACGAATAGTTTCCGGTCGTTCATCGATGACATTAAACGAGTAATTGACCGAAACCAGGTCATTAAAGCCAGCCGCTTTCAAATCTCGGCAGTTTTGCAAGACGGTACGTAGGTTGTAACCCATCCGCATCTTCCGCACCAGTTCTTGAGAACCGCTGGTGATGCCTATTTCAAAGTAATTCATGCCGGTTTTCACCATGAGGTCGCACAATTGGGGCGTTAAATTGTCTGCCCGAATATAAGCCGCCCAATGTATATCCCTCATGCCTGAATCAACAATTTTCTGCAACAGTTCAATGGCATCATCCATAAACCTGCGCGCCGGGATGAATTGAGCATCGGTAAACCAGAAGTTACGGACGCCGCGATCATAAAGCTGGCGCATTTCAGCCACCACTTCCGAAGCTGGGTTAATCCGTACCTGTTTGCCTTCCACTACGGTATAGACGCAATAGCAGCAGTTGTGCGGACAACCTCGCTTGGTTTGTACACCTATATAGAAGTCGTTTTCTTGTAGGTAATAATCAAAACTCGGCCAGATTTGTTCGATGTAGTCGTAATTACAAGCGGTTTTTTCTAGGGGGGCGGGTTGTTCATGGATTAAGCGATCGCGCGGTTTAGTCTCCCCAACCACATAACAGCGCTCACCCTCAACACTTTCGCCTCGTAGAATTTTTTCCAGGAGCGCTTCCCCTTCACCTACGGAAACAATAGTTCTGGTGGGGAGTTTATTTTCCAGTTGTTCATAAAACACACTCACTGCCCCCCCACCGACAATGGCACGCGCTTCTGGGTGGTATTTTTGGGATCGTTTGACCCCTTGCTGAATTAAGCCGAGGTTGCGCCAGAGCTCCGTGTAGTAAGACGCAGCTAGACGCAAACCCCCCAAAGCTCCCCTGAGCTTGATGAAGGGGTTACGAGCATAGTAGAACTCGAAGGCATTTTGTAGGGGATTGCCTCCTCGTCCCCCTACGGGCGCATAAATTTGAATATCACGCCAGGAGAACACCAACAGCGTGGGTTGAAACTCGTCAACGCAGGTATCGAGGGCATTGGCAAAATCCAGGGGAGGCACCGTTCCCAAGTCAAAGATGCGCTGCTCAACTTCTGGAAACAACTTATGAACGTGATCGGCTAAGTAAACGACACCAATCGGAAAGATGGGGTTACAGGGAAGCCGAACATAGAGGATTTTCTGTTGCATTGTTAACTTCGTGTTACAGATGTTCTTTTTTATAAGTCACTGACTCCAACATAAACATTAGAGCAATCCTGAGAGCAGATGGCGTTGTATTGGCTTGATGAACGGGATTTGAGCTATTACCCCACTTTAAGAGTCTGCTTGCTTCTTACCGACTCTCGCTGTTTGACAAGGGAGAGCCACTCACAATTCTGAAAAGATTATTCATATAACTTAACTTTAACAAGATTACCGACTTCTCTCAACTGTGTGGTATTTTTTTTTGAGGAAGCCAAAAAGAGTAACAGGTAAGACGAATCAGACCCCAGGGTGAGATACAGTGGGCTGATGCCTCCATTGGTGCTTAAATCTCTAAAAAATTGCTAAAAAAGGCGCAAAAGCCGAAAAAATCAGGAAATTTACCCGCCGAGTCCTAAATAGCGAGGGTTGATAGGACGTGATTGGTAGTGGGGTTTACAGCCAGTGGGGATCGCAGGTGCTAACTTGAGGGATGTAATAAAAAGCTAAATTCGTTAATCGCACTGGCAGTTATGGCTCAAATCCTTGATCCTCTCCCACCTGATAACCAAAATCAACAAATTCTCTGCTGCTATGTGAATGCCACTAGCCATATACAGATCGCCCGCATAACAAACATTCCCAACTGGTATTTTGAGCGTGTGGTGTTTCCAGGACAGCGCCTGGTGTTTGAAGCCCTAGCCAAAGCTCAACTGGAAATTCACTCCGGCATGATGGCCAGTGCCATTCTTTCAGATACGATTCCCTGCGATCGTTTGCGTGTAGACGACAACGAAAATCCCTTAGAGCCTCCATTACCTAAGGCTTTAGCGGAAGCGACTACAACTAAGCAACCGGTGGAAACAGTCAAAGTAGAACTCGTCAATCATAATATCCGATTATCAAAAGAAACTTTAACTTTTGCGACTCTGGGCTAGTTGAGCCTTCCTGGAGTGAAATTGAGACAGGGGTTGTCCTCATTGGGCAATCCCTTACTTTTATGATGGGAGGAGAAAACTCTACCCACCCAAATGGGGGGTTATTTTGTGAATCTGCCTTCCTTTATCTGGCTCTGGAAGATAGCCGCTTGGTCAATGGGCTTCTCCCTCTTGGCTTATTTTCTGCTCAGTATGACCGGGTTTTTCCTCTTCAGGAAACGTCAATCTCATCATCTACAACCCCGTTGGTTACGACCTTTACACTACATCGTGGGTTGGCTCATGGTGAGTTTAGTCTTACTGCTGCTCTTAATTGGCATTGTGGGAACCTTGGGTCATTTCGGCAGCTTAGGGCACTCAGGACACTTAATCGCTGGGTTGTCTGTTGTATTTCTAGTTTTTCTCTCAGCCGGCAGTTCTGCCCTAATCCGTCCAGAACGAGATTGGGCGCGTGCCATTCATGTTGGGACAAATATTGCACTGTTGGTAGGATTTACCTGGGTTTCCTGGACGGGTTGGCAAGTGGTACAGAAATACTTACCCTGAGTCGAAGCTGCTCCTAGATAGGTTGGGCAAACCAAACCCATCGACAGGAGAGGAGCAAAAATATTTCTTTCGCAAGTTGTAGCGACATTGACCGGAGATTCAGAGAAAATATAGAGAATATATAGATAGGGTGAAGGTAAAGCCTAATCTGAAACTAGATACTACTTAGTCAGGGGTTTCCAAGCCAGGGAAGCAAGATTTTCAGTACCATGCTCGTGAGCTTTGCTCATCAATGTCTAATCAGTAAAACCTTGATTCACTTCCATGACCCAAGCCCCGGTAAAGGAGTATTACCGATTACCTACGGCTTTAGATTATTCTTGTAGATTGACAGACGCA
Organism: Microcoleus sp. AS-A8; assembly: GCA_039962225.1. Lineage (NCBI taxonomy): Bacteria > Bacillati > Cyanobacteriota > Cyanophyceae > Oscillatoriales > Microcoleaceae > Microcoleus > Microcoleus sp. AS-A8. The sequence continues at coordinate 129,767 of JAMPKV010000009.1, read as the reverse complement.
CGATTCTTTCCTTAACTCAGGTATGAACAGATTTATCGGGTTAATTATCATGGTAGTTGCGATCGCCGCTCTGGCAGGAGCAGCGATTGGTTGGCGTTTTCCCTTTCAAGGGCGGAGTCAAAGTGCAAACCAATTACGAAGCCCTCAACAACCGACAAACGCTACAGCCACCAATCAAAGATTAGGCGCTCCTCGATCTAATAGAACAGCAACAGCGCCAGCTAGCGTTCCGGCTACAACCGCACAAGCACCAAAAACAACGACCAATCCAGCAGCGACGGACTCTGCCCCAGTGGAAACCGCTCAGCCAGTCCCAGCACTTTGGTAAGGTGGAATCTATCCAATTCTCCTGTATTCGTTTCTAGCTGTGATGGTTCCTAGACCCGTTCGGCAGAAGTAACCCACCTGTTTTTAGGAGTATTCCGAAAAACGTTCTCCCCCATCTTCATCCTCATCCTCGTATGAGCTCCGGTCCTCTCCGGTCATCTTTAGGCGATCATCTCCGACCCCACTCCCAACGGGTGTGTTATTTTTGTAACCCGGCAGGAGGATGTGTTGGCTGCGCCTGCGGCTTTTAGCGAAGTCTTACTCATTCAGAACGGCTGCCAAAGGTCTTGCTGACCCCACACTGGCATCTGCTAGGAATTTAGCCCCAAGGCTGGTAATCTGAAGTCTGAAGTCGCAGCCATTCCTAAAAAAATAACAAAACAAAATCAATATTTATATTCGTTTTGATAACTTTTTGTGATTGGCACATTTAGTTCTTTTTATTTGACCCAGGTTTATGCATCAATTTATGGGATTAATCAGTAGAGTTGTTGTAGCTACGGTGCTTGTGGGTTTAGTAACTGGGTGTAATCGAGTTCCCTTCCTGGGTCGGAATCAAAGTGCCAACCAAACGGGGGATACTTCAGACACAACACAAAACCAACCCGGAACTCGTACACAGGTACAGCGCGCCAACCAGCCACTGCGGCAAGCCCAAAACAATCCGAGTAATGCACAATCCCCCGATGGTATATTAAATCCCGAAGCCACCAACACGGGGGCGGGGCAGTCAGGGGCTAACCAAGGTGTGCCTGCGTTATGGTAAAGTGGACAACCTGAGTTTTTAGTTGTTTGTTTCTCGGTTTAAGGCCGTAACCAACAACGGCGTAGGCGTGTCCGAGGCGCGTCTAAATTTTTTCCCATGAACGCAGCAAGTGACATTCTCATCATTGGCGGCGGCGTGATCGGTTTAGCGATCGCCGTTGAACTCAAATTACGGGGCGCAACAGTAACCGTTGTTACCCGCGATTTCCAACAAGGGTCTACCCTAGCCGCCGCAGGGATGTTGGCTCCTTTGGCAGAAAGGATTCCCCAAAGTCCCATGTTAGATTTATGCCGTTGGTCGCGATCGCTGTATCCAGAATGGATTCGTAAGCTAGAACAGCTAACGGGTGTGGCGACAGGCTACTGGCCGACGGGAATTTTAGCACCGGTCTATGAACAGGCAATCGCATCCAGACAAAATGTAACAAGCGCTGAGGCAAAATCAGCCTGTTGGTTAGACCAAGAAGCGATTCATTTGTATCAACCCAGTTTGGGTTCGGATGTCGTGGGGGGGTGGTGGTACCCGGAAGATGGACAGGTCGATAACCGGGAACTGGCTCAAGCCTTGCGTCTGGCCGCTCAGGAATTGGGCGTTAATCTGCGTGAAGGGGTTGAAGTCTACGCCATTGAGCAGCAAAATTGCACTATCCGCGAGGTGAGAACCTCTGTCGGTGAATTTCAAGCCGACCATTACGTTTTGGCAGCAGGTGCCTGGTCAAGTGACCTATTGCCGTTGCCCATACGTCCGAAAAAAGGGCAGATGTTGTCCGTGCAAGCACCAGAAAATCGTAAGCCTTACTCCCTAAAGCGGGTGCTATTCGGGTCTGAAGTCTACCTAATACCACGTCGAAATGGACGGATTCTGATTGGGGCGACGAGTGAAGATGTTGGCTGGATGCCTCACAACACGCCAGCAGGGATTCATACCCTACTCACGCAAGCAATGCGGTTGTATCCCGAATTACAGGACTGGCCGATACAAGAGTGCTGGTGGGGGTTTCGTCCCGCAACACCCGATGAACTACCGATTCTCGGCACCAGTGCCTGTAAAAATCTCACCCTGGCGACCGGTCACTACCGCAATGGCATTCTTTTAGCACCAGGAACCGCGGTGTTAATTGCCGACTTGATTAGTCAGCAAAAATCTGACCCACTCCTAGAGCATTTTCGCTACGACCGACTCTATACTCAATCTGCTCCTGCTCAGACAAGCCCGATGGTTTTCTCCAGCAACTCGTCGCTTAATTCAACCTCCTCAGTCCTTGCCCCTCAAACCCCATCTTTGCCGGAACCCTCCACGGACAAGCTGATCATTGCGGGTCGAACATTTAATTCTCGCCTGATGACAGGTACGGGCAAGTATAGCAGCCTGGAACTCATGCAACAGAGCATTGCGGCAAGTGGTAGCCAGATTGTCACCGTTGCCGTGCGTCGCGTGCAAACCCAAGCCCCCGGACATGAAGGACTGGCAGAGGCGCTGGATTGGACGAAAATTTGGATGCTACCGAACACAGCCGGGTGTAAAACGGCGGAAGAAGCCGTGCGGGTGGCGCGCTTAGGTCGGGAAATGGCAAAACTATTGGGTCAGGAAGATAATAATTTTGTCAAGTTAGAGGTGATTCCAGATGCCAAGTATTTACTCCCTGACCCCATTGGCACCCTAGAAGCCGCAGAGCAATTGGTAAAAGAAGGTTTTGCCGTATTGCCTTATATTAATGCCGACCCCTTGTTAGCGAAACGATTGGAAGAGGTGGGTTGTGTGACGGTGATGCCCTTGGGGTCACCCATTGGTTCGGGACAGGGGATTAAGAATGCCGCTAATATCCAAATCATCATTGAAGAAGCCAAGGTGCCGGTGGTGGTGGATGCTGGCATTGGCACGCCCAGTGAGGCCGCTTATTCGATGGAGTTGGGGGCAGATGCCTTATTAATTAACAGTGCGATCGCGCTGGCACAAAACCCCGTCGCCATGGGAAGAGCTATGGGTATGGCAGCAGAAGCAGGGCGTCTTGCCTATCTGTCGGGTCGAATGCCGATGAAAAGTTATGCCAGCGCTAGTTCGCCGCTAACTGGCACGGTGAATTAGTTAGTCCAGGCAATCCCCCACAACAATATTCATTGAGGGCAAGCATTTTAAGGAATTGCGATAAACCTTCACGTTTGACTGAAACTTGGGATATCACAGGAGAGTTAGACGCAGCTAAAGAGATTTCACCATGTCCCAAACAGAAAAAAATGTACCAGCAACACTCCGGTTAGAATCAGGTACTTTGTGGGCTAAACTGACCGAAACAACTGAACATGCTCTCAGTTGCGGTGCACTCCAGCCCATCGCGACGGAATGCCAATGGATCGAGCAAGACGGCGTTAATTTCCTGGTTCGGGTTTTGCCTAACCTCGCCCGCAAAGCAGAAGCGAAAACAAAGCAGGAGCAACACAAAACAACCGCCGGGAAGGAGTTTAACCCGTTTCTTCCTTACGAGGAGGATTTATTTGTTACAGACATTTCCGACACCCATCTGTGTCTATTGAACAAATTTAACGTGCTCGACCATCACCTGCTGATCGTCACGCGAGAGTTTGAAGAGCAGGAAAAGTTACTAACTCTGCAAGATTTTGTAGCCATGTGGGCCTGTCTTGCCGAAATTGACGGCTTGGTGTTTTACAATGCAGGCAAATTAGCGGGTGCTAGCCAGCGCCACAAGCACTTGCAATTGGTTCCGCTGCCACTTGTACCCAACGGACTCAATCTACCGATCGCACCTCTACTCGCATCCACCCGCTTTGAAGAGTCGATTGGAACTATACCAGGCTTCCCTTTCGCCCATGGGATCACACAGCTAGACTCTTGTGGGTTGCACTCTCCACAAGCAGCCGCTGCTTTAACGTTGGAACACTATCACACAATGCTTCAAGTCTTGGGTTTGAGCAGTGAGAGTTCTCATCAGCAAGCTGGTGCTTATAATCTTCTGGCAACACGCGAGTGGATGTTACTCGTACCACGCTCCTTAGAATCGTTTGAGTCAATTCCTGTAAACTCGTTAGGATTTGCGGGTACCCTCGCGGTACGTTCCCAGGAGCAGATCCAGATTCTCATAGAACAAGGCCCCATGACTGTGCTGAAGAATGTTGCTCTACCCAATGCATTCCCAGCTTAGAAGGACGGGCTTTTCGGCCCATCCCACAAAAGTTTTAGAACTTAAATTGTGCCGAATTCAATGCCTCAGGGCTTACTCATCAATTTGCCAGACATCTCGACTGAGATTTTCATCCAACATTTTCTTCGGACGGAGCACGAGGATAATGCGTCCTAATAGGTTAACCCCTGGATCGTCCTGAAACCACTCAATGGCGAGCTCTCCTGATTGGTCAACAACAAAATAACTCTCGCCGTCCCATTCCGTCTGTTCACGGTCAACAATTACCATAACCTCTTCGGATTTACCAGCCTGTTGATTAGGCAGTTGACTCGTTTTACACAAAATCCCAACAGGGTCTTGTGCCTTCAATATCACTTGCCAACCCGGTATCGCAACGAGGGTTTGTGCCTCAGAAACCTTGGCCAGTTGGAATGAACCTGAACTTTGAAGGCGGGAAACTTTTTTCAAGTCCTCTGAGTTCAGGGGAAACTGACCGGCGACGGGTAATAGGCGAGGTTGCTGTTCGTCGGCTTCGATACGGTAGAACGGTAATCGAGGAGCGGGACGCCTTTCGCCACCCGTGAGTTCAGTCAGCAACTTTTCAATTTGTTGCCGCGCCTCCTGGCTATGAGCGAACATTAGACCGCGTGCAATTAAACGCGATCGCTCTTGTAACTCCTTTTGCTGTCGAGCGACTTTCCAATATTCATAGGCCACTGCATCACCGGGATGATTGGAAAAACCTTCTGGTAGAGTGCTTCGGCGGGCGAATTCTTTGACTGCTTTGGCAACTTCACGCGCTCCTTCAGAGTCAAGATTTCTGGAAACAATAAATTCCGCTGCCGCTCCGCGTTCATTTTGTGTTAAAATACGCAATTCGTACAACGAATCGCTGCCCGTCCGCTCAAAGCGCGATCGCACGGCATCGGAAACCCCAGCGTTGATTAAAGTGGTGTAGACCTGAGACGCCACAATCACTTGATTTTGTTGAATTGGCTCAAACCCAGTTTCTTCAAATATCTTCTGGGAACTGTAGCCTGCTTTTTGTAGCTGCTGACAAGCCTTGCCCCACTCTACCCAGTTACTTTGTTTGCGACGCAGCAATAGGATTAAGTCTTCAAAATTTAGGCTTTCGGCATCAGGTTGAGGGTGGCTTTCGGGAGTGCCCGCTGGTATTTCAGTCATGATTTAGGCCAAATTAACAATAGGTTTAACTGGAAAGATGACATTAATTTATTTTGAAATGGATATTAATAATATTGACAGGGAAAGCGGACAAAGCAAGCGAAGAGTTAGGTTAAGCCAAATATTTTTTCTTTGCACAAAGTTTTTTAGTTCACGCCAATACCAACATCACCTTAGACCTCAGGTCGACAGGTTGCTAGTTTAGATTCGCCACAAGGGGCTTATCGTATTGTTATGGACGATGTTATTCCTAATTTTGATCAAATTAAACGTCAGTTAATGAGCTTAGAGCGACCCAAAAAACCCAAAATGCTAGTAGTAGACGATGAGCCAGATAATCTGGATCTACTCTACCGTACCTTCCGACGCGATTTTGAAGTTCTTAGAGCCGATAGTGGAGTCAACGCCCTATCCTTGCTATCGACTTCAGGGGAAGTAGCCGTAATCATTTCGGACCAACGAATGCCGGAAATGAAAGGAACGGAGTTTTTGAGTAAAACGGTTCCTCAGTTCCCCGACACAGTTAGGATTATCCTGACGGGTTTTACTGACGTTGAGGATTTGGTCGAGGCGATTAACTCAGGACAGGTGTACAAATATATTACAAAGCCTTGGGACCCCCATGAATTGAGAGCGGTGGTGCAACACGCTGCTGAATCCTATGAACTCCTGAAGCAGCGGACAGAGGAACTGCATCGCTCACAGGCACAAATGGCGTTACTGGTGACCATTGTGCAGGCTGCTCAAGAGTCCGAGAACTTAAATTCTTGTCTGGAACCCATCGCCCAAGCGTTTGGCGAAAACTTCTCGGCCGATGCCTGCATTTTGCAGCTCGTGGAAAATAACGAACTAGCGGCAATACGGGGAATTTACACCCAATCAGAAATCCTGGGAAGCCCTCTAGAAAAAGACCCACTAGCTCAAGCCGCAATTGGCAATACCACGGGGACACCTCATGCGACTCAAGAGCTTCAGCTTTGGGTCAATACTCCGGATTCGACCCTGACACCAGAGGCGGAATATTATCGAAATATTGGCCTCTATATGCACCTGCTTGTCCCCATTAATTACCGAGGTGAACGGCTGGCGGTGCTATCCCTCCAATGGCAGCAAAAAACGACACATTTGCGAGAAGATGAGATCAAACTGATTCATTTGGCGGCGCAGCAGGTTGGGTTAGCGCTCACCAGTACCCGTGCTTATCGACCCAGAGCACAAGAAGCATGAAGATGAAGAGAAAGGGACACTATTTTTTCATCCTGTATGACCACACCTGCATCAGAAATTCGGGATTTATTTGACCGCATCGCACCCGTTTATGACCAACTGAACAATGGGTTAAGTTTAGGCCAGCACCGTGTTTGGAAGCGGATGGCCGTCAAGTGGAGTGAACCCGATGCAGGGGATATCGGTTTGGATTTATGCTGTGGCAGCGGTGATTTAGCCCAACTCTTGGCGCGGCAGGTAGGAGCAACCGGTCAGGTTTATGGGGTCGATTTTTCATCCGCTTTGTTAGCGATCGCCGAGCAACGGATAAAAAACCAGTATCCGCCACTTCCCATCCGTTGGGTCGAAGCCAACGCCCTCGATTTACCCTTTGAAGACAATTATTTCGACGCGGCAACCATGGGATATGGATTGCGAAATGTAACGGATATTCCCCGATGTTTGAGTGAATTGTATCGTGTTCTCAAACCCGGTGCCAAAGCGGCTATCTTAGACTTTCATCGCCCCAAAGAGCCGCTGATGCGTGCCTTTCAGCAGTGGTATCTGGAAAATGCCGTGGTGCCTGCCGCTGAACGATTAGGTTTGACCGAAGAGTACGCCTACATTGCGCCTAGCTTAGACCGATTTCCAACGGGGCGAGAGCAAGTGAATTTAGCCCAAAAAGCAGGATTTGCTGCAACCCACTATCCCATCGCAGGCGGCATGATGGGAGTATTAGTGGTAACTAAAGGCAATAGGGACTAGAGGTAATTTCCCCAATCATCAACTGCCAATTAACAGTTGAGAGAGAATCAGACCTTGTGGCGTTCTCGCTAAGATGGGAGTTGGGTGTTAGGTGCCGTGTTCTCAAAAGATGTCCCTACGCCCTCTTCGCTCTCGACGCTTTGCCTGACTGGACTCTCACCTTGGATCTAGCTACTGTTTGGATTTACGTTGCTCCTCCCGTGGCGGGTGCAATTATTGGCTATTTCACCAACGATATAGCCATTAAAATGCTATTCCGCCCGTACAAAGCTATTTATATTGGGAAGCGTCAGCTACCCTTTACACCGGGCTTGATTCCTCGCAATCAAGCACGCCTTGCACTGCGGATTGCTGACACGATTATGGGGTCGCTGCTGACCCCTGGTGAATTGCAAAACCTGGCCCAGCGTCTACTGCAAACTGAGCGAGTGCAGGGAGCTATTCTCTGGCTCTTGCAGCTAGCGTTGGATCAAATCAAGGTTGATAAAGAGCAGAAAACCGCCAAAATTCTCGCCAATATTCTGCGCGATTTATTCGGTGAGTCGTTACCTCGATTGCTGAAGGTACTCGCTCGCCGTGAAGATTTTTTGGAAGCTCAAATCAACCAAATTTTTGATCAAATTTTATTGGACTTTCAGCTCAGTGAAGCACAGGCACGAAAGCTTTCTGATTGGCTGTTGCAGGTCGTTCTCCCTCCTGATGTCATGCGTCAGGCGCTAGTTGACTTTTTGACTGACCGAAATATTCAGATTATTGATGAAGGTTTTCGAGAAAAGTCAAGTGGAACCTATTGGGTTGTAGCGAATTTGTTGGGTCTACGTAACTCTTTGACACGCCTACGAACCTATTGCTTGGATGACAAAGATGCTGCGAATGCGCGACTTGCAGAACTATTACTTTCTCTTTCCATCCGAGAACGCGTGCGAGCATGGCTGCAAAATATCTCCTTGCAAAATCTGCCACTCTCAACGGTGCGACAACTGCGTAAAACGACCCGTGAATCTGTCCGTAGCTATGTTCAAGAACGGGGTGCTGATGTACTGAAGGGATTAGGTGAATCTATTGATTGGAATAATCTGGCAGTACTCATTCTCAATCGGCTGCGGAATTCGGCAGCCGTGACAACATCGTTGAACGTGATTAGCCGGGAATTGGCGTTAATTTTAGAGCGTTATTTAGAAGAAGATTTAGAAAAAATTGTCGCCCAAATTATCCCAATTTTGTCAATCGATCAGGTGATTGTTGACCGGGTTAAGGCAACAACGCCTGAGGAGCTAGAACTCACCATTCAAGGCATTGTCAAGAATGAATTACAAGCTATTGTTAATTTAGGCGGAGTTTTGGGCTTGATTGTTGGATTGGTACAGACCGGTATACTCCTGCTTCGCTAAACCTTTTAATTGCGATCTCGCTCCAAGTCATAAATTACTTTTTCCCAGTACCAATCTTCTGTCTGTCCGGGATAGTTCATTCTTGCTGAATCAAGTAACCGCTCGGCTAGATTCCAATCTCCTTGAATTAGAGTAAACAGCCTCTGTCGCAGTTCCCAACGAGGTTGGTTGGAATAATTTTGTTGTTCATTCAACCATTCATTGAATTCATGGAATTTGGTTTCTCCTTCTCTGATTAATTCATCAGCTATAATTTGGACTTGCTCTCCAACCTCTTGGAGCATTGTTTCCGTGTCTTCAAAGGCATGGTTCACTTCCTCTACGAAAGATTCAAACGCTTGTTTAACAAAGTTTTCTAAATCGTCCATCTCTCTTCCTATTGAATGACGCATTACCCTAAACTATTAAACCTTCTTTGGTTTTTCAGTCAATTTGACTCGCGAACTGACCTCGCTTTCAGTGCCAATTGTTGCTCACATTACAAGTCTTCAACATAGTAACTTGTCCCATCTTTTCCTAACCCCAATCGCTCTACAATGCGATATCGTTGGGCAATCATCTCTTTCGGTTCGTGTAGCCGTTCCATGAGCTTCTCTAGATTGAAGTTGTAAGGTAGTCTGTACATGGTGTTTTTCATCACTCTATACTCTACTGAGACGGTGCAGTGGCTCAACACGAATCACACGGCGTACCATCACTCAGTAGATATCGAACTTAAGTTTGCTGGGTGGCTGTTTTACTTATCTCTCGTTCAAGAGCCACTTATGCAATAACTCTAAAAAAATATTACGGCTCAAGCGTTAAGATATGGACATCGAAAATTTACGACAACAATATACACGAGCCGGTCTCAGACGCCAAGACCTGAAGGCAGACCCCTTTGAGCAGTTTGAAATTTGGTTTAAAGAAGCGTGTGCGGCTAATCTCTTAGAGCCAAACGCAATGATTTTGGCGACAGCATCTGCACAAGCGGAACCTTCGGTGCGGACTGTGCTTTTGAAATACTTTGATCGGGAAGGATTGATATTTTTTACAAATTACGAAAGTAAAAAATCTCGCCAAATTCAAGAAAATCCTCAAGTCTCTCTACTTTTTCTGTGGTTACCCTTAGAACGTCAAGTGCAAATCATTGGAACGGCTGCAAAAATTTCTACGGCTGATTCACTCAAATATTTTACAGCTCGTCCTAGAGGTAGCCAAATCGGAGCTTGGTCTTCGCAACAAAGTTCTATCATTTCATCACGCCAAATTTTGGAGATGCAGTTTGAACAAATGAAGCAAAAATTCATGAATAATGAAGTCCCCCTCCCCTCTTTTTGGGGCGGTTATCGTGTGATTCCCCGCAGTTTTGAATTTTGGCAGGGGCGTCCCAACCGACTTCACGATCGCTTTTTGTATTCTCGCCAAGAACCTGAATCTTGGGAGGTTAACAGGCTATCTCCGTAACAAATTCTCTCCCTAAGGGGGGAGAGAATCTAATCCAAAAGATGAATTAATCGAGCGGTGTAAATTAAGCCACAGGCGCAAGCTCAGCTTTCAAGGTTGCATAAGCCCAATCCAACCAGGGAAGTAAGGCTTCAATATCTGCGGTTTCTACCGTTGCTCCTCCCCAAATCCGCAATCCGGGTGGGGCTGCGCGATAGGGTGCAATATCGTAAGCTACTTCCTGCTTTTCTAGCAGTTTCGCCAATTTCTTAGTATATTTGGCTTGCTCTTCCGGGCTGAGGTTCGTAAACCAAGAATCAACAATCTTCAAGCAAATGGAGGTACAAGAACGTGTCTCCGATTTTTCGGCGAGAAAATCCGCCCAAGAACTTTGCTCAACCCATTGGGCGATCGCATTCAGGTTCGCTTCGCTGCGGCGAATTAACCCAGGCAGTCCACCGACGCTTTCCGCCCATGTCAGCCCATCGAGGGCATCTTCGACGCATAACATGGAGGGGGTGTTGATGGTATCTCCTTTAAAAATGCCTTCAATCAGCTTGCCTTTTTGCGCCAGATGAAAGATTTTAGGGATTGGCCAAGCGGGTTGATAGCGTTCGAGTCGTTCCACAGCGCGGGGTGAGAGGACGATGATCCCATGCTGGGCTTCCCCACCCAAGACCTTTTGCCAAGAATATGTCACCACATCCAACTTGTTCCACGGGACATCCATGGCAAACACAGCCGATGTGGCATCGCAGATGGTCAATCCCTGTCGGTCATCTTTAATCCAATCACCATTGGGAACCCGGACGCCTGAAGTTGTGCCATTCCACAAGAACACCACATCATGGCTAAAATCAACTTGGTCTAAATCTGGCAAGCTGCCATAGGGTGCCTTGATCAGCCGAAGATCGGGCAACTTGAGCTCATCTACGACATCTTTTACCCACTCCTGACCAAAACTTTCCCAAGCCAGGATATCAACAGGGCGTTCTCCCAACAGTGACCACAAGGCCATCTCCACGGCACCTGTGTCAGAAGCTGGAACGATGCCCAAGCGATAATCGGCAGGAACGCCGAGGATTTTCTTGGAGCGCTCAATAACTTCTGCTAATTTGGCTTTACCATCTTCAGAACGATGGGAACGACCGACACAGGCGTTTTGAAGATTAGAAACAGACCAACCAGGGCGTTTTGCACAAGGGCCTGAGGAGAAATGAGAAACGCGAGGCTTGGTTGTGGGAGGAGTAAGATGTTCTGGCATGGTTGCTGGGGGCAGCATTACGATAGGTAGTCTTGATTATATATAGCAGCTCTGGGTTGGCAGTAGTCAGCAGCATAAATCTTACTCCCTCCCCGATGCGGGGACCGGAGCTTTAGTGAGGAATGGGGAGGGGTTCTTTGTAGGGGTGCAGGTAGTCTAATGTATCAGTCACCGCCTGTTTCAGTGCCGAGTTCCCTAGGAGTATCACTTCGCTGCTGCTACTGGAACTGTGTCTCCTTTTGGAAGGATACAAGCGCGAAAGCGGTTGCTCGATCTCCTCAAGGTAAGAACAGCAGTGGCAGCGAAAACTGATGCGGCGTTTCCCTTCCTTTTCGATTGTTGGTGCTATTAGCGTCTCTATAGTAGTGCATTCCACCGTTAATTCTTGACAGGTAAGGCATTCCCTAAATTTGTACGGATTGACTATGTATGCACGGATGTGGATGCCTGAACCTGTCAGGTGAGGTTTACACTTTGGACACTGCCAGCCGATGAATTGGACGCTGCCAAGCTTGTTCACTATTTGCTCCGGTTTTGTCAGATGGGCAAATACCACTGCTGAGTCAAACTGTTTCAGAAGGTTTGAGCAACTGGCACATTTTCCTGGGCGCTTTAACTCTTGTTTACTGACTCTTGATCGCCCTTCTGGCTCTATCAAAACTGGACGCTGGGAAAGCATCAGCCTCCACTTGTTATAGGCAAAAATTAGCAAGAATAGACCCCAACAAAGGACAAATTCTAGTACAAATTTTTCCCATCCATCTGTTGGCTGGATGTCTCCTGGCAGGGCAATAAGCACTGCTTGGACTGAGTTATAGTCCTCAAAGGCTACAGAAAACATAGCTATTGCTAGGATGACTAATATTGCACATCTAAACTAGCTTAAGCTTTTCGCTCCCAGCCCCAGCCTAATAACTGTAGCTGACATGTCGCATCGATTAATAGCACCCAATGTCACAAGATGAACCCCAAAACCAGACAACCCTGACTCAGCCTCTAGCTGCCTTGCGGGAGCAAACCTTGCAGCGTCTCCGCAATAGTCTAAGACGCGGACAACAAAGCATGGCTGATTGGCAGGGGGGACAACTTGCCGTTTCTGCTGTACCGGGTGCCGGGAAGTCTACAGGGATGGCAGTAGCCGCCGCTTTGGCGATCGCGCGTTTTCAACTCCACGGAAAACGTCAGCTTGTCGTTGTCACGTTCACCCGTTCCGCTGCTGCGAGTATTAAAGGTAAAATCAGGGAAAATCTCAAAGACCTTCGATTACCACAAAATAGCTTTGTTGTCTATACTTTGCATGGTTTGGCGCTGAACATTGCCACCCGTCATCCAGACTTATCGGGACTCAATCTGGACAGTGCAACCTTGGTGACGCCGAATCAAAGTCATCGTTTAATTCGGGCTTGTGTGGAACAGTGGATTGCCAACAACTCGCGCCGTTATTCGATGTTGCTGGAAGGGCGTCAGTTTGATGGGGAAGAAACGGAACGCTTGCGGCGGCAGTCGGTGTTAAAAACTGAGGTGTTACCCAGTATTGCCCAAATTGTAATTCATGAAGCCAAAAGCTCTGGTTTATTGCCAGAGGATTTGTGGCGGTTATCGCAACAGACACCGGATGAGTATGAAATTTTAGCGATCGCCGCAGGCTTATACGAACAATATCAAAACGTGTCGCGATCGCGGAATTTCATCGACTACGACGACATGATTCTTGCCGCACTCCGGGTGTTGGAAAACGACGCCATTCGCAAGCTTTGGCAAAACCAATTCTTTGCCGTTTTTGAAGACGAAGCGCAGGATTCCACCCCCCTGCAATTCAAACTCTTAGAAACCCTCGCTGCTAACCCGAATCAGCCAAATGCACCGCTGAATTTAATTCGAGTGGGCGACCCCAATCAAGCCATTAACTCCACCTTTACCCCCGCTGATCCGGTTTATTTCAATCAGTTTTGCGAAGCTTGCCAAATCACTAAGCGACTGGCAACCATGGATCAAGCCGGTCGCAGTACCCGCATCATCATCGATGCCGCCAACTATGTCTTAAACTGGGTGAATCGCTCCCAGTTAACCGGTGCCGAGCAAGCCTTTCGTCCCCAAATGATTCGTCCCGTTGATGCAGGTGACCCCCAAGCAGATGCCAATCCTAACCCTGTGGGGCGAGGCTTGGAAATTTACACCCCTCGTGACATTTACCACACCGTCGAACTCATTGGAGAGCGAGTGGTTGAGTTATTGACACAAAACCCCACTCATAGCGCCGCTGTGTTAGTGCGAGAGAATCGACAGGGAACGTTTGTGGCTCAGAAGCTGGAATATCTCAAGCGGAACCATGGGATAGAAGTTTATGATGTCGCCGGGAGCGATCGCCATTCCCATGTCCCCTCGGAAATTTTAGCTATTCTGCAATTCCTCGATCGCCCCCATTCCCCCGACTATCTGAAAAGCGCCTTAGAAGTCCTTGTCAAGCGCCAACTCATCCCCACCCAAGACCTCAACGCCCTCGCCACCTCCCCCGAACAATTCCTCTACCCAGGCCCCCTCGACCCCCAACAGACACCCTCGGTCAAACAAGCCCGCAAATACTGCGCCAATCTGCTGCGTGCTCGCCTGGAACTCCCTCATCATCAACTAATTTCCTTCCTCGCTCTCACCTTAAACTACGACCAATCCGATTTAGCCACGGCAGATAAATTAACTGAACGCATAGCCAAACAGACTCATGGCAATAGTTCCATGCATTCTACCCTGGAAGCCCTGAGTGAAATTGTGAGTTCCGAACGCTTTGAACCGGTAGAAACCGAAGACGCCGACTCTCGCTATCTGCGTGCTGGACAACTCACGGTGATTACCATGCACAAAGCCAAGGGACTGGATTGGGATTATGTCTTTCTGCCCTTTTTGCATGAAGACACACTTCCCGGTAGTCCTTGGGTACCGACGGCGGCTCAGTTTTTAGGAGATTTTACCCTTGCCGAAGTCGCCCGCGCCCAAATTCGCGCCAGTCTTCATCACAAACCCTTACCCATGGCGATGGAGGCATGGGATCAAGCGGGACATTTGAAGACGGCGGAGGAGTATCGTCTCCTTTATGTTGCTATGACACGAGCCAAACGCTTGCTGTGGATGTCTGCGGCGGATAAAGGGCCGTTTCGGTGGAATACATTTAGCGGTCATGCCTCAGATAACTTGCAGGCGAAAAAGCCTTGTCCTGTGTTGCCGGCGTTAAAAAGTCAGTTTCCGCGATCGGTGGTTCCCCTCTCGGCGCTGCTCAATTAGCCCGATTCCAGAGGAGTCCAACGCCAAACATAGATTGCCGCTAACCAGGCATCTCCATGGTTAAGGGCAGCGTAACTGTAAACGTTGTCCCAACTCCGACTTCACTCTCCACCAAAATCTCACCCTTGTGGGTGTTCACAGACCTCTCAACAATGGCTAAGCCTAAACCCGTTCCAGAGATTGTGCCCACATTACTACTGCGGTAGAACGCATCAAAGAGCTGGGATTGGTCTGGTAAGGGAATGCCAATTCCTTGGTCTTGGATGCGGAAGACGATCGTATCTTGCCCGAAAACGAGTTCAAACTGGATTTCGCCTCCCTCAGGAGAGTATTTGAGGGCGTTGGAGAGCAAATTGCTCAGGATTTGGCGTAGTAATTTTTCATCCAGATATACCTCCTGTTGAATACCGAGACACCTGAAGTTGATACTGTGATTTTCTCCGGCTGTCACTTGTAATTCTTCCACCAGTTCGCGGCAAAACTCCACCACATCCAGGTGTACCGGATTAAATTCCAGTTTTCCCGCCTCTGCTTTACTGAACATCAGTACATCATTCACTAACCGCGTCAGATGATGAACTGAGGTTTCAATCCGTTGGAAATGACGCTGCTTTTTTTCCTCTGCCCAGTTATGGCTGTAGTGTTCTAGTAACTCTGTAGACGAAAGAATCGTTGCCAGTGGGGTACGATACTCATGAGAAACGACAGAAATAATCCGGGATTTGAGGTCGCTGAGTTCTCTTTCATTGGCTAAGGCGTAACGGAGTTCCGATTCTAAACGTTGACGCTCAGTAATTTCCTGTTGTAAGGACTGATTTTTTTGTCTTAATTCATCGGTTTGCTCTGCGACTCGGCGTTCTAATTCTTCGTTAAGCCGTTGTAGCTGCTCCTCACTCTGGCGTAACTTTTTGAAGGTATGGGCACGCTCGATCGCATAACGAATCGCACGAACGAGTAAGAAAGTATCAATCTTGCCCTTCACCAGATAGTCTTGTGCCCCCTGCCGCAAGGCTTCCAAAGCGATGACCCGATCATTGAGTCCGGTGAGGACAACAATCGGCAAATCCGGTGCCGCTTCATGGATTTGTGCAACTGTAGACAATCCTTGTTTGTCGGGTAGGGACAAGTCTAAGAGAATCACATCAAATAAGTGTTCATGCAGAGAGTTCAGCGCGTCTTTGAAGCGTTCCACATGTACCAGTGACCACTGAGTTTCCTCAGCTTCTTCGAGAATTTCGCCGAGGAGGTCAGCATCAGCTGGGTTATCCTCAACTAGAAGGATATGAAGAGCGTTAGCGGTAGCCGCCAAGTGGTGTCGGGGGGCAGTGTTCATCTTTAAGTTACTCCGACGGCAGTTTAACCAAGGCTAGCCAGAACTGTTCGATTAACTTCACTACAGAGATGAACTGCTCTAAGTCGATCGGCTTGGTGACGTAGCAGTTCGCGTTTAGCTCATAAGTCTTGAGAATATCTCGTTCAGCGGCTGAGGTAGTGAGAACGATCACGGGGATGAGCTTCAGGCTGGAGTCTGCCTTGATTTCCGCCAAAACCTCACGACCATCTTTTTTGGGCAAGTTGAGGTCGAGTAAAATCAAATCGGGACGGGGTGCATTGGTATATTTTCCCTGGCGACGGAGGAAGGCGATCGCTTCTACACCATCTTCCACCCAGTGCAAGTGATTGAGTACCTTGCCGTCACTGAGCGCTTCTTCTGTGAGATCGGCATCACTGGGGGAGTCTTCTACTAGTAGAATCTCAACGGGTCTAATCGGAGTGCTGATATTCATGGGGACGGATTGCCTTGTGGGATAGTGAAGTAAAAGGTTGTACCTACTCCTAATTCTGACTCTATCCAAATGCGTCCCCCATGACGTTCCACAATTTTCTTACAAACGGCTAGACCAATGCCCGTACCGGGATACTCAGCACGGGAATGGAGACGCTGGAAAATTGTGAAGATACGCTCAAAGTACTCTGGCTCCATGCCGATCCCATTATCACGGACAGAAAAGACCCAGTCGTTTTGTTGTTGCACCACTGAGATATGTACGCAGGGTGGCTCCTCGCGATGAAACTTGATGGCATTGGAAATCAGATTTTGGAACAATTGCATCAGTTGTATTTCATCCCCCATGATTGTGGGTAGGGGGTCATGAGTCACAACGGCTTGGCACTCGGCGATCGCCACTTTTAAATTTATCAAAACCTGACTCAGCACGACCTCGCAAGCCGTTAACTTCAGCTCTTTTGCCCGTGTCCCCACCCGTGAAAACTCCAGCAAATCATTAATTAACTGCTGCATCCGGGTGGCTCCCTCCATGATGTAACCGAGGTACTTATCGGCTTTAGCATCCAGGTTACCCTGGTATTTCCGCCCTAGGAGCTGAGCATAGCTATTAACGGCTCGTAGTGGCTCTTGCAAGTCATGGGAAGCCACATAAGCAAACTGCTCTAGTTCCCGATTAGAATACAACAAATTAACGTTGGCCTCTTTCAGGTCGGCGGTTCGCTGCTGCACTCTGGCTTCTAGCTGTTCATTGAGCTGTTTCAGCGAGGCTTCGGCTTGCTTGCGCTCCCGAATCTCCTGCTCGATCGCGCGGTACACCAAATAAAAGGCGATCAAGTTGAATACTAGGCCGAATAAGAATATCAACTGTATTTTCTGGGCTTCCTCCTGTTTCGTCTTTAACCACATTTGTAATTGCTCATATTCTTTACTTTTCATCTGCTGGAGTACCGTTCTCACTCGCTCCATGAGAAATTTTCCCTGATGGGTCAAAACCAGCTGATTCGCGGCTTCAAATCCCTTGTTTTGCCTTAATTCAATGGTTTCCCGAAGTTCAGCAAACTTCTGGGCGATTAGGGGTTCAAGGAGGGAAAGCTGCTGCTGTTGTTTAGAGTCAGCTACCGTTAATGTTTCGAGAACAGCTAGTTGCTCGTCCATTGTCTTTACAGCCAGGTTATACGGCTCTAAGTAAGACTCTTGTCCTGTGAGTAAGTAACCCCGTTGGCCTGTTTCAGCCTCCGTAACTGAAGAAAGAACGTTTTCCAGATTCTGGAGAACTTTTTGGCTGCGATTCACCCGATCTGATGTTTCTTTTTGCTTGATAAAGCTCCAATAAAACAGAATATTGAGACCCACTAGAATCACGGAAGCCAGTCCCAGCATTGCCATAGTCTTCCTCTCCACAGACCATGTTCTTGGGAAAAACCTCAAGGGCACAGTTTGAAGCGTTCTCTCGGTTACGTGTACATGGGGCTTGCCTGGTTTATTTACAAGAGAAGCTTCTTGTGATATCGAAGAAAAAATCTCCTCTCCTTCTCTAACCCTAGCTTGAGGTTCAGCGTCTGATTGAGTTGGCGTTTGACTGACGTTTTGATGCTTCACAGAATTGTCCCCCAGAACCCTAAGCAAAGAATGCTGTTTTGTCCCTTACCTGGGCTGAATTAGCTCCTTCATTGTTACCACTTTGAAGCAAAACTTTTCTCCGGGAAAATACTGAATTGTCTCAGTTATTTAAGCAAACCCTATCTGTAAGTAAAATTACGGGCTACCTTGTGAATTTGCAGATTGCACCCACAAGAGCCTCTTTTGTTTGCCTCTATGTCTAGAGCAGTTCATCAAAAAGTTTGTCTGACAAATCCCACTGGACTGCTATCGCTCTCAAATTGAGGTTTAATTTCACTAACGACAGCAGCAGTTCTCTGATTTATTTTCCGTAACCCATGGCAAATGTTCGATTAGAAGGGATTACCCGTCAATTTGATCAAATCACAGCGATTGAGGACGTTACCTTTGAGGTGCCGGATGGGCAATTGTGGGTGTTAGTGGGGCCATCAGGTTGCGGTAAATCCACGATTCTACGCATGATCGCCGGTTTGGAATCGATGAGTGATGGCAATCTATTTATTGACGATGTTTTGGTCAATCATGTCCCGGCGCGGCAGCGGGATGTGGCGATGGTGTTTCAAAACTATGCTCTTTACCCACACATGACAGTGGCTCAGAATCTCTCGTTCGGATTACGGATGCGGAAAGCGGACAGGGCAACGATTGAGAAACAGGTGGAGAGGGTGGCGCGATCGCTTGATATTTCCCATCTGTTGGATCGTAAACCAAAGCAGTTGTCTGGGGGGCAACAGCAGCGAGTGGCACTCGGAAGAGCGATCGCACGGGAACCTAAAGTTTTTCTGTTGGATGAACCACTCTCGAATCTGGATGCTCAGTTACGGGATGATACCCGTTCGGAATTAAAGCAGTTACATCAACGATTGGGCATCACGACGATTTATGTGACTCACGATCAGGTGGAAGCGATGACCTTAGCCGACCAGATTGTAGTCCTTGATAGGGGTCGGATTCAACAAATTGGTGACCCGCAAGCGATTTATGCTCAACCCGCAAATCGGATGGTGGCGACGTTTTTGGGTAATCCTCCGATGAATGTTTTTCGCGGCACTTATACGGGTGAGGGTTTTCAGGTGGGGGGGCAGTTTTTGTCTTGTCCCAGTGAGCTTCATCTCAAGTTGCAATTGGTTCCGGCGCAACCTGTGGATTTGGGGATTCGCCCGGAATATGTGGAGTTAACCAACCATTCCAGACAACAGGACGTAGAGAGGAGAGAGGAGTTGAGGATGGAGGTGAGGGTGGTTGAACCGTTGGGGCGGGAGACGTTAGTTCGTGGGTGTCTGCCGGAGTCGGAGGTGCTTTTGGATGTTTTGGCTCCTTCAGATTGGCGTGGGTGTCCGGGCGATCGCGTTGGCATCCAATTCGACCTTAACCAGTTGTTTGTTTTTGACCCTTCGACTGGTGATGCCCTCTATCCATAAATGAGCAGTTAAATTCTTCTAGGCTGACCTTGCTTTAAGCCTTTTTCAAAGTTCTACCTTTTGCTGAGTGCTGAATCTTCCTACAGCGATAGGTTCTGATTCACGTAAATTTTTAGGGTAGAGGGTAGTCTTCTAAAATATCCTTCTAAAAACTATGTTAAAACTCCTTAAGTTAAGCGCGGCTCTGTCTGCCGCTGCCGTAATTGTATCTCTCCCTCAGGCTGTCGTTAGCCGTCCTTTGCCTGAATCATCTGGCTACCCAACTGTGCGAAATTCAGGCACAGGCAGCCCTTTTTGTTATATGCAAACTCAACGAGGCGTTACTCTCAATCTAGAAAATCTGTGTAGAGCTAATAATGGCTCTAGTAGCGGGAATAGGGCAGCCAATTCACCTTCAAACCCTGCTAATACTAACCCTGCTGCTACCAATCCCGATAAGAGAGTTTTCACTTTCACCGGTACCCCTGGTGAGGGTAACAACCGCAACGCCGCAAACACAGGCGCTAATACCAACCGCAACGCCGCAAACACAGGCGCTAATACCAATCCCAACGCCGCAAATACAGGCGCTAATACCAATCCCAACGCCGCAAACACAGGCGCTAATACCAGCTCAAATGGCGCAAACACAGGCGCTAATACCAGCTCAAACGGCGCTAATACAGGTGCTAATACCAGCTCAAATGGCGCAAACACAGGCGCTAATACCAGCTCAAATGGCGCAAACACAGGCGCTAATACCGCCTCAAACGGCGCAAACACAGGCGCTAATACCACCTCAAACGGCGCTAATACTACCTCAAATGGCGCAAATACAGGCGCTAATACTCCCATTAGGTTCTAACGAACTCTAACGGGAGCTTGCCATGAACACTGAACCTTAACGCGAAGCCTTACCGCTATAAGCGGGAGCCTCTTGCCACAACACAAGATAAACAGTCTGAGGATGCTCGTTTGTATGAATGTTAGGGTGGGGTCGGCTTTTTTAAAATTTCTATCTTAAGGTTGTTGGCGATTCTAGCAAGACGGTAATCTTGCTAGAATCGCTGCTATTTTTGCCGATGCCCTCATCCTTTACCTACTCATTGGCGTAATTCATGCACTATCCTCTGGAGCTCCAATTCAAATTTTGGGCTTTGGCACCCCAATTGTCTGTTACTGACGCTCACGGTAGCCTTGTCTTCTATGTCAAGCAAAAACTCTTCAAACTCAAGGAATCTATTAGTGTCTTTGCTGACACTCAACAGAGCAACCTAGTATACTCCATCAAGGCTGATCGCATCATCGATTTTTCGGCTAGTTACAACTTCACTTCATCGAGTGGTATCCCTTTAGGTTCGGTGAAAAGACGAGGGTTAAGATCGCTTTGGAAAGCGCAATACGACATTTTTGAGGGTGCCACAGTCGTCATGACCATTCGGGAAAAAAATCCATGGGTTAAAGTCATGGATGGATTATTTGGTGAGATTCCGATCATTGGTTTATTCAGTGGCTATGTCTTCAATCCCGCTTTTGTCGTGATGCGCTCAGATGGCACGATTGTGATGAGCCTGGAAAAGCAGCCTTCTTTCTTCTCCCGAAAGTTTACGATTAAACAACTCAATCAACTCAGTGAGCAGGAAGAAATGCAAGTTTTGTTAAGTTTAGTAATGATGATTTTACTAGAACGCTCTCGTGGCTAAGCCAGTCAACAGGCAAAAGCCAAAATGGTAAACTCGAATGTGGACAGTATCCTGGCTTCTTACTGTATGTCGATTAGATGTGAAATAGCTTAGCCTTAAGATGGGCTTGAATTTTCCTTTTGCCCGCTTCGCAAAATAACCCAGCCTACTAGGGCAAGGATGGCACCTAAAGTCAGAAAGCCAATATCCCACGCTAACTGATTTGGGCCGGGTTTAACATGATGAATTCCTAGAATTTGGTGATCGATGAGACCTTCTATAAAGTCAAATAACCCTGCACCCAGAAGTAAAGACCCACCGAAGATTTTGGACGACCAAGCTATATCGCTACGTCCACCGGCACGCCAGAGCAAGGCCAGACCTATGACACTCAATATCCAAGTGCCTAAATGAAAAAGACCATCTCCTAGAGTATTGGCTTCCAGATTAGAGAGGTTCGTTGCTGGTCGAATGCTTGTAAACATGTGATGCCACTGGAGGATTTCGTGCAACAAGATGCCGTCAACAAATCCTGCAAGCAAACCTGCACCAATCAGGATGCCCGCCGCCACCAGTAATCCACTGTGCTTACCTGTCTCCAGCTTAGACTCCATAACAAAACTTCATCCTTAGGCTTTGTGAGGTTTTCGTTAAGATTCGCATAACTCTCTTGTCGCGGCTTCCATCCCTCGTTAGAGTTAAGGGTCCCTACATAAAATACCCACCAGGTGGGTTGACAAACTGCCAAGTCAAACGGTGAAACTTTCTCCTTCTTCCGGGAAACTACTGAGATTGGCAGAAAATTGTTCCAATGTTCCGTAATCCCCACCAAGAAAGTTCACCAGACAATGTGCCAAGGTTAACTAACCAGCCCTTGATTGGTGTATCTGATGGAGGGTGGAATAGCTCTCACAACGCTTCTCTAAGATTTTCCTCATATGGCTTCAAAAGACATCAAGCTCAAATTCCCCTTGTGGCAATTTCTGAACCAGCCGGTCTTTAGTTCTCAAACAAAGCTTATACTCGATCCTCGTCTGTTTGCCTATCTCTATAGAGTTAAACTTCTAGAACGCTGTTGGACTAAAGTGTGTGATTCTCAGGGGCGTCAGTGCAATTGATATTTTGGCAATAGGTCATTAGGCAAGGATGAAGAAATCTGTATTCTTCATCCTTTACCCTTCTTTATACTTCCTTGAGTTGTCTGTATGTTTCTACAGATGGCTAACTGCTTTTTGCCTCTGGAATTGTGATATCGACAGAAGTCACCTCAGCAGAAAGACTCGTGAGAGGGGGTTGGATTGCTTGAGCATTACCCACCACTAGCGTCACAAGTTTATCGGGTTGCAGATATTTTTGGGCAACACGTTGCACATCCTCAATCGTTGTTGCTTTGACAGCCCGCTGATAACGGAAGAGGAAATCCTCTGGGTAGCCGTAATATTCATAACGCATCAGCCGCGCTAGAGTTTGGCTGGGGTCTTGAAAATTGAACACAAAGGAGTTGAGAACCTGATCTTTGGCAGAGGCAAGTTCTTCAGGTGTGATCGGTGTTGTGCGGAATTTTTCGATTTCGGCGCGAACGGCTTGAATAAAGGGTACAGTTGCATCCGATCGCGTCTGTCCTCCAGCAACAAATGTACCCGGAAAGTCGTAACGGGGACTCCAAAATCCATAAACCGAGTAAGAAAGACCTTGGCGCGATCGCACTTCATTAAATAAACGTCCACCAAAGCCATTCATTACCTGATTCAACACATCCAGCGCCGGGTAATCGGGACTGTTGAGTTCACCGCCAATATGCCCAATCTGAACATAACTTTGGGTGAGTTGAGGCTGATTCACGAAAAAGACACCCCCCTGCTTTGCCTGGGTGGCAGAGGGCACCGTGGGTTTTGGCGCTTTAGAGGTGGGTTTCCAGGTGCCAAATTCTTCCTGAATCCGCGATCGCATCTTGGCAGAATCAAAATCCCCAATAATGCCCAAAATCATATTTTCAGGATGAACATATTGCTGGTAGAATGCCATCAAATCTTCACGGGAAATCGGGTTGAGCGTCTGATACTCCACCGTGCGGGCGTAAGGGCTATCTTTCCCGTAAATGAGTTTCTGAAATTCACGACCCGCAATGCCATTAGGGTCATCATTGCGGCGAGCAATTTGTCCCGCCCTTTGTTTTTTAGCTAAATCCAGTTTTTCCGGAGCAAATGCTGGCGTCTTGAGTACCTCAGCAAACAAATCGAAAACCGTATCCAAGTCTTCGCTTAAAGCGCTAAAACTAGCACTGCCCGAAGTCGAACCAATAGCCGTCTCGACTGAAGCCGCCCGTTGTTCTAAAAGCTGATTTAGTTCATCTCCCGTATGTTCAGTGGTACCGCCAGTCCGCATCACTTCCCCAACCAAGGACGCTAAGCCCACTTTGTCGGCGGGTTCGAGGCGTTCGCCCGTGCGAATCATGGCTGTACCTCCAACCAAGGGCAATTCGTGGTCTTCCATGAGATACACCAGCATCCCATTCTCCAGCTTATAGCGGGTGTACTTGGGGAGCTTAATTTCTGGCAGAGGCGCAAATTCTAACTCAGTGTAATGCTGGGCGGTGGCGGCGAGGGCTGGCAAACGCGATACCACGACAAGAACAAGCGTAGCCAGGAGTAGCCCCAACCAGCTAAAGGATTTTGGATTTTGGATTTTGGATTTTGGATGGGTCATCGATCAACGGGTTGAAGGTTTGAGGTTTAAATGTTGACGGTTTGAGGTTTAAATGTTGACGGTTTGAGGTTTAAATGTTGACGGTTTGAGGTTTAAATGTTGACGGTTGAGAATACAAAGCGCGACCCTTCTTAGAGATTTGTTGGAGGGTTTAAGGTTTACGACTTGGAAGTTAAAACATGGGAATTTAAAGGTTTTCAAGACAACCTTTAATCGGCTAATCTTCAAATTTCAACGGGTTAACTTTCAACTTCCAACCGACTAACCTTCAACCTTCAACTCTCTTTAGTTAAAAGGCGTCCAATCGTGCGATTTTCTGAGGTGAATGTTGCCTTCGCCACTCGCTGAATGTCGGCTGGGGTAATGGCGGCAATCTGCTCTAATTCCTTAAATAAATTGCGCCAATCGCCGGTTTTGACCTCATACTCCACTAAGCTGCGTGCCATGCCCATATTAGAATCGAGCGATCGCAATAATTCAGCACGGGACTGAGTCTTCACCCGATCTAACTCTTGCGCTGAAACGGGTTCTGTCTTGAGTCGCTCAATTTCAGTCCGCAATGCCGTTGCTACCTCATCCACTGTACGTCCCGGCGCACTCAGGGCATAAAACAACATCAAATTCGGATGTTTATCCCCTGGAAAACCACTAAAACCTTGAGCTGAGAGCGCAACCTGTTTCTGCTCCACCAGAGACTTATACAGGCGAGAGGTTCGTCCCTCACTGAGCAGACGCCCAATAATTCCATAAATCACATCATCAGGATGGTTGACGGCAGGTCGATGATATCCCTCTAAGTACCAGGGTTGGGACGGCAATTGCAACGTCACTTCCCGCGTTTGTTTTTGGGGCGGTTCAACCGTCTTGACTCCCGGCGCGGCGGGTCGAGCCTTGTAGCGTCCAAAGTAAACTTGAGCTAATTCTTTAACTTTCGCTGGGTCGAGGTCGCCCACAACCGCCATCGTCAACTGACTAGGAGCATAGTGAGTCTCAAAAAACTGCTGAACATCCTCGCGGGTTAGGTTCCGGATGTCTTCGTCATAGCCAATCACCGGACGGCGGTAGGGATGCTCCTGAAAGGCAGTATCCAGAAACACTTCAATCATCTTACCGATGGGAGAGTTATCGGTTCGCAGACGACGCTCCTCTAAAATGACATCTTTTTCTTTATAAAATTCTCGAAACACAGGGTCTAGAAATCGCTCCGATTCCAGGGACATCCACAGCTCTAGCTTATTGGCAGGGAAGCTATAAAAATAAACCGTTGCATCTGCTGAGGTCGTCGCATTCAATCCCACACCCCCAGACTGCTCGACAATCTGACCCAGTTCATTCTGCTCGACCAAGCCAGCCGCTTCTGCTTCAATTTTGCTAAATTCCGCCTGTAACTGGGCGACTTCTGCCTGTTTACCCGCTTTTTTGGCGGCTTGAATTTGTTCAGACAACTGATCTAATTTGTCTAACAACGGCTTTTCTGCCTGATAGTCTTTCGTCCCGATGCGCGTGGTGCCTTTAAAAGCTAAATGCTCCAGGAAGTGAGCGACACCCGTTTGGCCATTGGGTTCATCTGCCCCCCCAACATCGGCATAGGTGACAAATGAAACAACCGGTGCCTTGTCGCGTTTGAGGACAATAAATTTGATGCCATTATCGAGGCGAAACTCAGTAATTCGTTGGATGACTCCATCCAAGTAAGGCTGAATCGACGCAGAGGTCGTGGTTGGAGTCTCGGTGCGAGCCAAAGCGACAGGGGGAAGCATTCCCCAACCAAGGATTACAGCCCCCAGGAACGCCAGGATTAGGGATAGAGTCTTTGACCCACGTCCTACGGGCGATCTTAACTGGGTCGTAACAAGCTGGCAAAGCAGAATAAATGGATTCACCTGACTCATATAACAGTAGGAATTGGCCTTGTTTTGAGAATAAGAATTGCTCCTTCTCCTGATATATCCTGACAAAAAATCAACCGTTGCGAGTAGAGTTGATTTGAAAATAGCAGGCAAGGAGAACCGGAGTCTTGCTCCCCTCACCACATCGGGGAGGGGTTAATCTGTACCTCACTCGGATGAGAATCGCTATACTCTACCGATTGAGCATGAAATAAACCGCCCAAATAGCCATCGCTCGCAGATAGTGACTAGCGCGGAAAGTTCCCGCCGCTGTAATCGCTTCCGGCGTTCTAAATTGCAGTCCATTTTCATAGACTTGACGCACGACAGCTTCCGTGAGTTGCAAAGCTTCTTGCTTCATCCCTTGCTGCACTAAAAATGCCGCTAGCCCAAAGTTAATGCCCGTCCAGACTTCTAAAGGATGAGTTGCATCGGGATTTTCGGGTGAACCATCCGGTCTTACGCCATTGGCTGCTCCCAGTTGGGCATCCTGAAACTTTAAGAAACAGGAATCATACACGCTCTTGAGGGCAGACTGGACGCATTCTGGAGGTACAATATCCGGCAAACCTAATAACTGGGCGTAAAATTGACCGCACAGTTGGTCTGTCATCACGATATCTGAACCGCTCTCACTATCCAGCCGATAGTATTGACCATTCCAGAGTTTTTCTTGATAAATGGGTTGTGATTGTTCTAACCATTGGCGATAGAGTTCAATGGTTTCTTGAATGGATTCCGGGTCAGGGACTTCGATGAGTTCGGATACGGGAGGGTAGTGGTTAATCAGAATTTCACCCATGGCGATCGCGGCTTCTAGGGCTGCCAACCACAGCCCACCACAGTAGGCGCTGATTCCTTGCAACCGCCAGTCATCAAAGGTTTGATCGGGTGCCCCAGAGTTTTCCGGAATCCCATCTCCGTCTTTGTCAAAGGTCTTAAGGTAAGCTAACGTCTTGACTACGCTCGACCAACACTCCCACAAAAATTCTGTATCGTTAGCCCCCGTGAGGACAAAATCTCGATAAACCTGCAAGACAAAATCACAGGGTAAATCTTTCCACTGGTTGCAATCTTGGTAGCTGGTATAGTTCGTCTTTTCCCACGGGTGCTCGTTGGGTGCACCCAAGTCGTGGGGTGTGGCATCGGCGGCTTTACGGATGGCTTCTGCCTGGTTATAACCGATAATTCGCGATGTCTCGTCATGCGTCGGGATGGCGCGGGCAAAGGCTTCTAATACGGCTTTATCGAGTCGAGGCCAAAGCATGGCTAGAGCAAAGGAACCATAAAGCCTCACATCCAGGCTTTCATACCAACGATAATCTAAGCATTCGAGAACACCAAACTGACCAATCGGGTCGCGGTCATCCGCCGCCGTCCACAGAGTCCCCCCATCCGCCAGCAGATACAGCTCATTAAACAGAGCCATCTTAAACCAATCGGGCAAATCCTCACGCTTTAAGATGGGTTCCTGCCACAAGTGTATTTTCTCCTTCCACAAGTCAGCGTGCTTGAGGGCGGTACGAACAATTGACCAGGCGTTGTTGCCTGTACGACCAAAGAAATCGGTGTAGCGTCGGTAGTAATGAATGCCTGGGGAAAACTCTGTGACAGGGAAATCCCAAGCGAGGATAAAGGGAATTTTACGGGTTCTACCAGGACGAATAGTAAAGCGGATGGCGATCGCGGCAGCAATTTGTTCTCCCGGTGCGGCGGCTGTCTCATCCTGCGTATCACTCAAACTGCCATCGGCGGCGAAGGATTGCCAAACCTCAGCCCCGTTGCCCGTCGGGTTCCAGCGAGTGTGGTAAAACACTTCCATACTGGGATTGGTGACGGTCGCAAAGCATAACTGCCCTTCCCCTTCCTGCATCTCAGATGCGCCTCGAAAATCGGCTACCGCTTCGCTATCATGCAGCCTAACCCGGTCTAAAAGGCATCCCACCCGGAAGTTATCCACAATCCACTGATTGTAACTTCCCGTGCTTTCGCCCCAGCGCGGCTGGTACTCATAAACCGGACTACCATCATCCCGCACCTGTATCTGTGGGCTTTTGATCGCATTGGTAAACCAGCCCACTATATTCTGCCAAGTCAGCATAATGCTGAGGGTAATTGGGGCATCCGTGGGGTTGTGTGCCGTCCACTCGAACACCGCTACCGGGTAACTGGCTTCCTGGTAACACCCCGCCCAAATGGGGGAAAACTGCTCACAAGTTAGTTCGGTTTGGAAAACATTTTCATAGGTAAACCAACTTTGAGGATACAACGCCTGATAAGTACCCGTATTGCCTTTTGCCTGTTGCGATGTGGGATACCATTGCCACGCGCTCAGAGTACCCTCCTCTGGTGGTTCGGTACACAGAGCATAAGCTTGCTTGGGTGCGTTTTCTGACTGCTCGAATACACTAAACTGACACGCCGGGAGGCTTTTAAAGGAATGCTCTCCCCCATCCAAGTGCCATAAATTAAAGTCGCCTCGTGGAGAACGACCTATACAACCCGCCCCAAACCCCCCAAGGGGCATACCATGCCAGGGGCCATCGTCGAGATTACTTGCATAGCGGACGGTGTAGGGTTTGTCCCAGCCAAGTCCAATGGGACGCTGCCAGCTACACTCAGGGATTTTTGGGCGCGGTGGTTGGTAGATCATGCCCTGATTTTACCGAGATTGGAGCTACATGGATTGCCTCCAAGTCCGATTCTCTATTACTCCTGACTAATGAACTTTAGCTGAGCATAAGCCATGATACTGTTTTTTGATATCCTTAAGGCTTCTACGCAAGCCATCAGTATGGAGCCAACCAACAAAACCCCCGTAGAGGCATTGTCCCTCATTGTTACCAATAAAGACATGCTCCACTTGTAAAGGATTGCTCCAGGTACGAATGGTAATGCCGTTGTGGAATCTTATATAGGCTCTTGAGCGATAGAAATCTCGTCGATGTGCATCAGTTATTCCTGGAACTAAACGTATCTGCTGAATTAATCGAGTACTGAAATCGGTTCCTCGATCATCTACAGGTATTTGTGGGTTAGTCCAAAAATTTTGAATGGTTACCCCAACTTCCGGGTGATTTTTGAGAACGGCATGAGATAAAGCCGGTAAGCAGATAAACTTCTTGGCTCCTGAAAACTTGGTCGTTTCTATCGTAATTGTGCCGTCGCTGCCATGAAAATCTATCAATTCTTGATTTTCTTCATGGGCATTTAACATAAAAAAGACGAGAACGGCTAGTATGCGATCGCGAGCAACAACAGGGATGCCAAAGCGAGTTTTTACCCAAACGCTTTGGCAATTTGATTCTGCAAAAAGACTCCTTCTGTTACAGAACAGGCATCGTTGAGTAGAGATAAGATTGCATCACATTGATCAGGATAAATTACTCCCCGTCCTCGTTAGATCCGGTGCCGAACTCTTCGCCTCGTAAGCATTCACCTTATTATTCAGTTCACGAATGCGACGAGAAAGTAGGCGAATAATATTAATGGCAATTCCTGGCGTCTCATCGATCGCATCATACAGTTGTAGCTGTGTCAGCATCAGGCATTCACAGGGTTCTATCGTCGTTACGGAAGCAGAACGGGGTTCGGCATCGAATAACGACATCTCCCCGAAACAGGCTCCCTCCTTGAGCTGCGCTAAATCGCGATCGCCGATGTGAACTCGGACTAAACCTTTGACCACAATATAAAGCGATCGCCCCTCCTGTCCTTGGGTGAAAATCGTATGATCGGCGGGGAACGATAGCTCATCCATCACCGAAGCAAGACGCACTAAAAAATCGTCCCGGAGTTCTTGAAAAATCGGGACAGCCCTGATAAACAATAAACGCTCAACGCTGGTTAACATCGATTAGCGGTCAGCTATTGGCTATTGGCGCTGTATTACTGTGGAAAGCTCAAGTTTACCGTAATCCGCTGGACTCAAGACTAATAATTGGGAAAATATACGGTTTGACGTTAAAGAAGGCAGAAGGCAGAAGCAGGAAGGCAAAAGGCAGTCAATTGGAAAGGTATTTTAATACCAAATCCGCATTGATAGCCCCCTTTCCAAATGAGCGTATTTTTCTCCCCTGCTCCCCTGTCCTCACTAAAGCTCCGGCCCTGATGCCTGATGCTCCAGCTTGCCTTAGCTCACTTGACCCAACTCTTCAAGTATCCGCTGCGCCTGATCTGCCACTAAGCGATCGGAGTCATTTTTCAAAGCGGGTAACAAATCAAGACAAGCACGAGGCGAGGCTTCTCTCAAATAGGCCAAAACGGCTTCCCGGACAAAACCCGTTGGATGACGCAGGCAGACGAGAGTGGCTTCCGGTGTCAAACTGTAGTGAGCGGTTCTAGCTAAATGAAAACAACAGGCTAGAGACCAGTCGGGCAGAAAATGACGAAATTCAATCAACCTACGGAGGCGATCGCTCGGACTCATCGGTTGATAAGGCACCCATTCCTCCAAACAAGCCATCTTCTCTTCCGGAGAACGACGGTCTAAAATGGACAAAAACGCTCTCTTCTGGGGAATATCCAGCGTATTGTCTAAAATTTCTAACCCTAGTGCCACATTAGACCTTGATTCCGATGCCACATTAAACGCTCCCGCTTGAATCGCACTAATCGGGTACAGGAACTTCATCAACAAGAAACACCGTTCTAATAAATCTGTTTGCAAATTGTGTAGCGCCCCGACAAGCAAATCTGCCTCCTCTCCTGAGATGTTCTCACTTGTTAGATCGAGAATAGCCGCAAAAATCTGACCCAGAAACAATAATTCTTGCTCAATGAGCATCTCAATCCCACTCCGCCCCAATTGGTCAAGGACGCCTTCAATCCCAGCGTCATTCGGCATCTTGAGTAGAATCCGGAGAATATTGCGCCGAGTTGTCCCCCAACTACTCATCAACTGTTGCACTAACTGGTTGAGGGCTTCTGCGGTACCCATCTCACCCAAAGCCATCCAAGCTTGTAACCTCACCAAATCCGGCTTATGGATATCTTCTGCCAACTCCACGACTAAGGGAATCGCTTCATCCTTCAGGCGCACCAATGCCCCACGCGCCGCTTCACGCGTGGATTTATAGTACAGTCCTTTCATTAAAGAGCCATAGTACTCTTCCAAGTGAGTGGCGGCAATTACCTCCAACAAAGCCCGACGCACCCGCAGCGACTCATCCTGCAAGAGATTGGGGATATAAAGCCTCAACGCCTGCAAATACTCGGCCTCGCCTAGCGCCCGTGTCCCCATCACCCGCTCTTGTTCTCGTTTGGAGGTAAGCATCCGCCGCAAGGTATTGGTGGCCTCTGCCTTCTCGGCAGGGGTTCCCCGGCGCAGAATTAAAGCGGCGGCGGTGGCTCGTACCGTTGGCTCCACACCAGAATGCATGTAATGCTTAATGGTACGAATATCGAGTTCAGGTTGGGTCAACCAGACATAGCGTAGTGCCAAGGCTAAGACTTCTGGGGGCGGTGTTTGCTCAATCAGGACTTGAACGTCGCCCAGGTAAGCGGGGTTGGGGTACTCTAACATGGCCTCTAGACTCTGGCGTTGCAAGGCCGTAGACAAGCGAGGCAATAAGGGAGCGAGGACTTCGCCCACGGTGGTTGGATCGATCTGGCCTAACAGTTGGATGCAAGAGCGTTTCTCTGCCTCAGTCCCGGGCTGCTCCAATTCTTCCACCACAGCCCGCTTGAAGGCCCGTAAATCCACATCGGAAAAACCCAGACGCCCTTGCTCTGCACTCTGCACGAGTAAACTGACATAGCTCGATCGCATTAACCAGCCACTCAGCAACCAGATGGCCGAAGACAGCACAATCGCAAAAATAAACACCTGACTCTGCAATTGTTCCATCCCTGGGAACAGATTTTTTGTCACCCAAATCGTGCTCAAGATGCTGATGCCTGTAATCCCGGTGGTGATGGGTTCGGCAATGCCCTGTACAGAAGTCTGAACAGCATTTCGCATCTTCTCCGGTATGGGTTGGAACAGGACGGGTTCAATGCCTGCGATTAAGGTATAGCGCAGTAACTCATCGATAAACCGGAGTAAGATCAGACCGACAAACAGCCCACTAATAAGTTCGGGTAAAGGAATGACCTGACGGATGACTCCAATGACAAAGTCGAATGAACCCGTCAACATCAGCAATCCTAAAACTGACAACGATGCTGGCAACAGCATAGCGGCAACAAAAACGCCTAAGCGATCAATCGCCCGACTGGAGACAAACCATTGGGAAGTCAGTTCAAATAATCCGAGAGTTCCCCCAAACAAGCCTAAAAACCCAGCAATGTCCGAAGTCTCTGGCAGCTTTTCTTCCAGTTGACTGAGATACTGGAATTCGACTAAGAGGTACAGAGCTTCTGCCAGGATAAAAAAGGTAAATAAAGGGATGATGTAGCGTTGCAGAGGACCACTGGTGCTGCGGACTGCGAATTCAGACTCATCGTCTTCCCAATCTCGCGAGGGCAAGTCAGGAAACGCTTGGCTATAGCGTTGACCGAGATAAAACAACGTTCCTGCTCCTACCAACATGGCAAAAGCCGCGAGAATGATCACATCGTACAGGCCAACGAAACGCAGCAGGACGGGTAAGGAGAATCCGGCGACGACATCAGCGACTAACAAACCACTGGAGATAATCGGGTAGGTTCGCTTAATTTCTCGGATGTTGAACAGTTGATTGGCGGCAACTTGGGAGTTGAGGTCGTTGAGGACTTCAACCGCATCAGACCACAACCGCACCAGAAAAACGGTCGCCAAAGCGATCCAACCGTCGAAATAGTCGAGTCCCAAGCCTACGCGAAACAGTAACAGAGGTATGCTGGTCAACAGGGCGATCGTGACCAAGACGCTTCGCATCGGCAAAATGCCAGAAAGCCAGGAGTACAACAATCCTAGCCCTGAAACCATGAACGCACCGACGATATAAATCAACGGCAACCGCTCAGCACCATATTTGTCTAGGAACAGCGCCACCGCACTGTACTCGAACCAAAGCCACCCCACGGAGGTTGCTGTGTAGAACGCGAACATCAATAAGGTTCGCTCACCTTCTTCGGGACGAAGGTTGACCCACTGTAGGGCTTTCCGTACCCAGTCACCCTGAACACGAGCACGAGGTTGCAGTTTCATCGGTTAAAGCAAGTCAGTTGTTATTTGTCAGTGATCCGTTGTTCTGTGTATGGTCACTGATCTTGAGCCCTGACCACTGACCACAAATCATTTTTTAGGAGAAAGTAGCATCATCATATTACGACCTTCCCGCTTCGGTGCTTGCTGCACTTCCGCCAACGCATCCAAATCTATCGCCATCCGCTTGAGTAAGTCCTCCCCTAAGTCACTGTGTTGAATTTCTCGACCTCGGAAGGTAATGGTGGCTTTGACCTTATCGCCAGACTTGAGAAAGCGTTCCGCTTGATTGACGCGCACTTGGTAGTCATGATCCTCAATTTTGTAGCGCATCTTGACTTCTTTGACATCGGCAGTGTGCTGCTTTTTTCTGGCCTCGCGGGCTTTTTTCTCTTGCTCAAATTTATACTTGCCATAGTCCATGATGCGACAGACCGGCGGATCGGCTTTGTCGCTCACTAAGACGAGATCCAACTCTTTTTCCTCGGCGATGCGTAAAGCTTCTTGAGGCGTGATTATCCCCAGTTGTCCCCCATCTGTATCGATGACTCGAATGTTAGGGAACCGGATTCTTTCGTTAATTGGGGGTAAATCGCGTTGGCGTCTATTCTCATTCACAGGCGTCAGAGTAATTTCTAAAATCGATGGATTGAAAAGAATAGAGCGTAGCGTCAGTTTACACTTGCCATTTTACTGAGTCCTCTCATATTTCTGTGCCGCTTGTTAATGTAACTTCCCATTAGGGCTATTTACTGAGGAACTTCAATGACTGTAACGGGGTCATTCCCAATCGGTTAGGTCAGGGGAAACCACATAAAATGGAAGAGAATTTGTAAACCTTTTTGAAGGTGAGGCTGGCGTGACAACATCTGTGCATTGGCAGCAACGAGTTGGGAATCAGCGAGACTGGGTTTGGCGAGGCTGGCAGACCCGCTACACCTATATCCGATCCCCGCAATCGCTGAGTGAATCAACAGCCCCGATAATGCTGCTGCATGGCTTTGGAGCCTCCATTGGGCATTGGCGTCATAACTTGGAAGTGATCGGTGAACACCACACGGTTTACGCCTTGGATATGCTGGGGTGGGGTGCATCCCGGAAGGCCGCTGTGGAGTATAAGATCGATCTCTGGGTAGACCAGGTTTATGAATTTTGGCAGACTTTTATCCGGCAGCCGATGGTATTAGTGGGTAACTCGATTGGCTCCCTGGTTTGTCTAGCGGCAGCGGCAGCTCATCCAGAAATGGTAAAAGGAATTGCCCTGATTAATTTACCTGATTTTTCTTTGGAAGAGGAGATGACTCCCCCTTGGTTGCGACCTGTGGTTTCCGCCGTTAAGAGTGTGGTGGTTTCACCCATCGTAATCAAAAGCCTTTTTTATGTGGTCAGACGCCCACCCTTTGTGCGGAAGTGGGTCGGGCGTGCCTACGCTAACCCCGCCGCTATTACCGCTGAGTTAGTGGAAATTTTAGCCGTTCCAGCCCAAGATAGGGGGGCAGCGGCTACGTTTAGTGCCCTGTTTAAAGGGATGACCTCTGCGGAATTTGGACCCAAGGTCAAAACCATTTTGCCGACCTTAAATATTCCCCTGCTGTTGATGTGGGGGCGTCAAGACCGGATGATTCCGCCCTATTTGGCGCAGCAGTTTGCTGCACTCAACCCGAATTTGGAATTGGTTGAATTAGATGATGCGGGTCACTGTCCCCACGATGAATGTCCAGATAAAGTCAATCAAATTATCTTAGAGTGGCTGGCACGTCACTGTACTGAGGCACAAAATGCTAGCGATTCTTCTCTATCTACGACTCCGTAATAGGGAATTGTTGATTCATTTGAGTTTTCCCCATTCCCCATTACCAAAACATTAGAACGTAGATGTAGTGCGAATAACACCCACCCCGGTGGTGTCATTGTTGCTATTTCCTTCCGGATTGAACAGCACAAAAGCACCCGGTGTAATGCTGATATTCTTACTCACCTGAAAGCGATAATAAGCCTCTAAGTGGTAGGGCGTGGCTCTGTTGACACCAGCCGCTGCCAGCACAGCATCCCCACCTGCATCTACCCGGTAAAGTGGCTGTCCAAAAATGAGTCCGGCTGCATTCCCCTCTTTGAACAAGTCCTTAAAGTGCAAACCTACCATCCAACTGCTGAAGTTAGACGAGGCATCAACATCACCTGTTGAATCATTCGCAAAGATGTAGGCTCCATAGGTACTTAACGCCACCTTCGGTGTTAACCGCCAAGTCAGCGTTGCACCAACTGAGTTGAGGTTTACGGGAGTGCCGAGAGCGACTCCGCCCAAAGCGTTAGCATCCGATTGAGCTAATCCAGTGCCCAAGATGTTGATTTCGTGGTAACTGTTGGCATAGTTCAAACCAATGTCAATGGAGTTGGTGGGTTTAATTGTCAGTTGCGTCGCAACAACACTACTACCACTAAACACGCCCGCTCCCAAAGGTGTACCCGAAACCCCTGGCAGAACATCCGAAGCCTCACCGGGCAGGTTAGCATTGACGCTACCGTACAAGGCTCTGAGGTCGAGCTTGTCAGAAATGCTCCAGATAAAGCCAGCCGCCGATGCTAAACCGGTTCCAGAAGTCCCACCCGATACCCGTACCACGGGGTTATAACCCGCGAACCGGGAAATGGCCTCTTGTCCATCATCGGCAAAGGGAGTAATGGCGGGAAAGGCATCGGAAACTTCAGCTGCCGTCCCAGCAAACACCGTAAATTTGTTGGCAAGGGGGAAGATGTAAAGTAGCTTGTATAAATTAACGCTATTGGTTCCGACCGTTGATAAGT
Organism: Microcoleus sp. AS-A8; assembly: GCA_039962225.1. NCBI lineage: Bacteria > Bacillati > Cyanobacteriota > Cyanophyceae > Oscillatoriales > Microcoleaceae > Microcoleus > Microcoleus sp. AS-A8. Next base: position 94,003 of record JAMPKV010000009.1, on the reverse strand, counting down.
CCTTGGGATTGAATCCCGGAAATTGGGGTTCAAAGCTGAGTTTACTCATTCCGGAGGTGAGGGTTGAGCCTGGGAACAAAGTATTTTGAAGGCTGTTTCCCCCAAAGACACCCCCCTCGAAGTTATAAGCTTGCAAGCCTGTGATTAGGGTATCTTTTCCAGTAAAACTGGTGACTAAGTTGAGTCGCACCCGATTGGTTAGGATGATGTTAGCGTCCTTGCCATCCGGCGCACCCCCGCTAGCACCGATGGCGGAGATAATAGCCTGACCACTTAATTTGGTTGTGGTGGAGAATTGATGATCTTCGAGAAAGGCGACTCGACCGTCTAATTTATCGATTCGTGACCCTAGAGTCGTGAGTTCGGGACGAAATTCCTCCACTAATCGCTGTAATGCGGCTAAATCTTCCTTGGTAGCCGATTCAGAGCCATTACCAGCCATTAATTTCTCAATTTGTTGCAAACAGGCATTCAAACCTGCGGCAAATTCATAGCGGGTCATGGCACGGTTTCCTCGGAAGGTACCGTCTGGATAGCCCGCAATACAACCATAACGCTCAACGAGCGATCGCAACGCTTCATAAGCCCAATCTGTGGGTCGAACGTCACTCAACTGGGAAACGTTGGTTACTTGTTCCATTGAGTCAGTGAGTGGTTCACCACTGAGTTGGGAAACATGAGTCACTTGCTCCATCTGCTCAGGATTGCTCTGTGCTGGTTCTCTTGCAACGTCTGCATTGGTGGGTTGAGCGCTACTGAGTTGGGCAAGAGACTTCGCTGACGGGGCAGATTCTGCCTGTAGAGGGGGACTACTGGGGAGGGTGGAGGCTACAGATGATAAGGATTGTGCCTCCTGGGCGATCGCGATGGAAGCTTCATTCAGCTCCTTATACAACCATCGATTAAAATATTTTGTGTATTCAACGAGATATAACTAACATTAACCAAAACTATAGCTAACCTAAATCATTTGTACAAATAACAACCTTTACTGGATAATTTTTCCAGCCCCACTTAGATTTCACAACTTATTGAGGATAGCTATATAAATCTATTAATTGATATAAAAAATCTCCCTACTAAATAATATCTAGTAGAGAGTCATACGGACTAAGCCGACTAACTAAACATTGGCGGCGAAAGTTTCCCACCAGCCTAATTGGTCAGGGTTCATGGTTTACTGGTAGGCTATTTCTGCCAAGCTGGTCTAGTCTTAAAACTATGCGCGAGAGTGAAGCAAAAAATTTAACCAACAGTCACTTGATCGGTTGCAACGCTAGTGGCACCGCTAACGCTTTGGGCAACACTCACCATTTTGTCAAGAGTTGCTTGGTCGGTGACTTGACCCTTTAAAACCACAGTGCCCCCAGTTTGAGCAACCCACAGCCGTTCTTCATCAGCCAGTTCGGGTTCTTGGTCAAAAGCTAAGGCAACCCGCTTGGCAAGACCGCTTTGATCGTACTCTCCGCTTAAGCCAACACGCTCTGGGGCAATTTCTCCGCCTTCAGGTGCCGTTTCTACGGGCGCAGGGTTAACCTGAGCCTCTGCTGGTTTTTCCATTCCAAAAAGTCTTTGTAACCAACCCATCGTTTCGTTAGCTCCAAGAATGCTTGATTTTCATCAATATAATGGGTGATTTGTAGATTTGTCAGCATTTTGATAAAAATAAAAAAATCTCCCTACCAACTTGTTGTAGTAGAGAGTTAAAAAAGGGAACTTAAACTGTATCCAAATCCAAAAAAATTTTTGAGCAAAGACTGGATATCAGTCTAATCTGTGTGCATCCCTACGACAAAACACATTCAACTATCATCTGCACGTTTTGGATAGGTCAGGAAGAGAAAAAATTAACCCACTTTAACTTGACTGCTGTCTACGGCAGTGCAACCATTAACGCCTCTGGCAATACTTGTCATTTTGTTCAGGGTCGCTTGGTCAGAGACTTCGCCTTTTAAAACGATAGTCCCGCTAGTCTGGGCTACCCACAGGCGCTCTTCATCAGCGAGATCGGGGTCTTCGTCAAAAGCTAAGGCAACTCGCTTGGCCAAACCGCTTTGATCGTATTCTCCGTTTAAACCAACACGTTCTGGGGCAATTGTTTCGGCGTTAGTACTCGCAGGAGCCTGAGCTGTATATTGAGGTGCAGGCTGGGCAGGTGGGTTAACCTGAGCGTCCTTGGGTTTTCCCATGCCAAACAGTCTTTGTAACCAACCCATAACTTGTTGAGCTCCAATTACGCTTGATTGTCTTTAATATTATTCATAAATGCGCGAATTAGTCGCATCTGCCTAGCAATATATTTAATGCTGCGCTCTTACTCAGCCTTTTGGCGTAGGAGAGATAAGTTTAGGCCAACTGGGCAGAAATAATCCATCTGTTTCCTCGGCCCTTGTCCCCTTCCGTGCCTTTGATGGATAGATCGAGTAGTTTGGTCAGTGCCATAGACCGCGATATTATAGAAAATTCACGCCAAGACAACTTTCTCCGGTTGCGAGGCGAGTGCGTGCGTGCCGCCCTTGTTTTAATCCCATGAAACACACCCTTTCCGTTCTGGTCGAAGATGAAGCCGGTGTTCTGACTCGAATTGCTGGTTTATTTGCCCGTCGGGGCTTCAATATTGAAAGTCTTGCGGTTGGCCCAGCCGAGCAGGTCGGCATTTCCCGAATTACCATGGTGGTGCCTGGAGACGAACACATTATCGAGCAGCTAACTAAGCAACTCTACAAGCTAATCAATGTACTCAAGGTACAGGATATTACAACCACACCCTGTGTAGAGCGGGAGTTGATGTTGGTGAAAGTGAATGGCAACAGTTCGACTCGCACAGAGATTATTGAATTAGCTCAGGTCTTTCGGGCGCGTGTGGTAGACATTGCAGAGGATTCACTGACGCTAGAAGTCGTGGGAGACCCTGGTAAGTTGGTGGCGATTGTTCAAGTCTTGGGTAAGTTTGGCATCCGTGAAATTGCCCGAACGGGTAAAATTGCCTTGACGCGGGAATCCGGGGTCAATACGGAATATCTGAAGTCTCTGGAAGCGAAAGTATAGTTAGCTGACTTGCTTTTAACGTGCCTTAGCGTCCTTTAGGGGTTACTGAGGGAGCATGACTGGCAGCTCAATCCAGAATTCTGTTCCCTCTCCTGGTGTTGAGACACATTTCAACTGACCACCATGTTTGTCAACGATAATTTGGTAGCTGATGGACAATCCTAGACCAGTTCCTTGACCTACAGATTTGGTGGTAAAGAAGGGGTCAAAAATCTGTTGTTGTACCTGAGCTGTCATCCCAGGGCCATTGTCGGCAATGCGAATTAACACCGTATTGTCGTCTTTGAGTTGGGTATCAATCCGAATACAAGGAGTTGTAGGTTGAACGTTATTGTTTAAACTTTCAACCTTAGACTTTTGAGTCCCTTCAAACTTGTAACTTTCAACCTGCCATCTTTCATCGTTCAACTCTTCTAAGGCATCAATGGCATTACCCAAGATATTCATAAATACTTGGTTCATTTGCCCCGCATAACACTCTACCAACGGCAATTCACCATACTCTTTAACGATCTCAATTTTGGGTCGTCCAGCTTTTGCTTTCACTCGATGCTGCAACAACAGTAGGGTATTATCGATGCCTTGGTGTAAATCGACTGGCTCTCTAGCCGCTTTATCTAAGCGGGAAAAGTTCCGCAATGAAAGAACGATTTGACGAATACGTTCGGCTCCCATTTGCATGGAGTTCATCAATTTAGGTAAGTCTTCGCTGAGGAAATCTAAGTCAATTGACTGCTCCTCTGCTTGAATGATGGGTGCCGGCTGAGGATATTCCTGTCGATAAAGGTCAATCAAGTGCAGTAAATCTTGAGTGTATTGAGTTGCATGGGGAATATTACCGTAGATAAAAGAGACGGGGTTATTGATTTCATGAGCAATTCCGGCAACTAATAACCCCAGACTCGACATCTTTTCGGTCTGAATCAGTTGCGTCTGAGTTTCTTGCAGTTCGTGTAAGGTGTGCTCGAGTTGAGTGGCTTTTTCTCTCAATTGGGCTTCCGATTGTTTTATGGCTTCCTCAGCCCGTTTTCGCTCTGTCACATCGCGGAAGTTGACCACAATACGCGTCACAGGAGAATCCATGAGTAAATTGCTATAGGTTGATTCGATATAGCGCCATGAACCGTCTTGGTGCCGAAATCGGAACTCTAGAGATAAATCAGTGGTTGGGTTTTGCAAAAAGTCTTGAAAATTCTGTTCAATATTTACTAGATCATCGGCATGTACTAACTCAAACAGATTCTGACCCATTAATTCTTTGGGCTTGTATCCTAAAACACCGCGAATAGCCGGACTGGCATACTTAATGGTTCCATTGGCTTCTAAAATTGTAATTAGGTTAGAGCTGGTTTGAATGAGCGATCGCCATTTGGCTTCGTTTTGTGCCCAGACGGTTGCTTCTCGCTTGTGTTCTTCCTCAACACCAATAGCGGCAGCAATAATCCCCATCAACGTTTTGTCAGCTTTACTGGGAATAAAGGGATTCTGATACACCACAGATAAAGCCCCGATATACTCTCCAGCACATCTCACGGCTTGCCCGACATAGGTTTGTAACTGATGACCCACAATGTCGGGGTTTTTGTGGGCATAAGAGGTATTTTGTAAGTCTTGAAGCACAAAGACTTGATTGCTGCCCTGCTGAATCACTTCATGACAAATGTTGTGTTTCGGTTCACCTACATGAATGTAATTCGGCGGCGTCTGCCATTGACCTAACGACCAAAGTAAGTCTTGATTCAGTCGATTGTAAACCGCCCATCTTCCACCGAGTAACTCTCCCGCTAAAGCTGTGAGGCGATTGATGTTCTCATCTGGATCGGAGTCAAGGCTCAAAAAACACTCATGGAGTCGGGAAAGTTTTTGTTCTGCCTTGAGATTGGTGATATCGCTCAAGGTACAGATGACTCGTTCTACACAACCATCCATACCTAATTTGGGTTCAGTACTAACCGATAGCCAAATTCGATCTTTGAGTAAGGGTCGATACACTCCTAAAACTAAATTACGTAGGGGTTGGCGGCTCCCCAATAGCATTAAAATATGTTTGGCTCTTACGGGTACTGACTGGAGTTTGAGCTGAAACGGTTTGCCATTTTCTTGGATGATGTGCCAATCTGGATCAACGGGAGTTTGACCCAACAACTGACTCTCACTCAGTCCTAGTAAGTTGAGTGCGGTTTGATTAACGAAGCGAATTTCTCCTTGCGCTTCCATCACCAAGATACCGAGGGGTAATTCTTGGAAGAGCGCTTCCGAAAGGGTGTTGTCCCGATGCGTTAGGCCAATTCTTTGAGGATTGAGTTGTAAAGGTAACATAGCTTCCAGCCAGGGCGCTTGGTGAATACATGGAGTCCTCGCTGACTCCTGTGTAACGTGTCTCATGTGTAGCGGAATACACCCTGGGAAAGAACTTTGTTCCAACTCTTTCTATAGACTTAGAAATTACTATTGCCTCCGGACAGAAGTAATTCATCGGTTAGAAAAGAGGGAATGACGGAAGCAACGAGCCACCCAAGACCGATTGGGCGAGTTTACGGCTTTTTGTAGGTGGCACTAAGTTAAAAAGTTTTCTTCCAAGAGATTAAATTAGAGCTTTGATCCAGATCCAAGTCTCTAGTTCATCAGGGGAGAAAAAGTATATTTTAAATGGAGATAACCTACTTCAATCTTATCGTTTTTTAACTTTGTGATTGGGTTGGGTTAAAATCACTCAAAAATTTGAAGTTTTTAAAGTCTTGATAAAGTTCAATATCTCTCATAGAATATTGTAAAGTTATTAAAAAGTTACGGCAGGGCGGAACAACCATTTTTTGTTGAAACATTGATTGTTCCATACTTTAGCTAAAACCGAAATGAACCCTTAAAAAATTAATAAAAAACTTCAAATTTAGATTACAAATCTTAATAGAACTTATTAATGGTTTTTCTCGAAAAAAATAATAATTTCTTACTTAAGGTATATGAGTAAGTTTAATCCAGGAATAGTCCGGGAAAGCGTCCACAACAGCAAGGCGATGTAGAGAATGCCGAGGCTCCATTGATACCAAACCAAAGCGGAAAGGATACCCGGAAGATGTTTGTCTCGCAGACGAATGTCGTTGAAGCCAAGTTTGAGCAAGTTGTTGAGGCTGAAGTCGTAGTAGTTGAGCCAGTTCCAACGACGATCCCAAAGGATGGGCATGTAGCGATCGCGAAACATTTCAAACCGGGGCATCACCGGCAGGCGTCCAATCAACAGACGCAACTGACGCAGACTCCCATCTTCTACGAAATAGCTGACATCCATCAAATCATGGTAACGACCTTGCTGGTACAGTCGCCACAGCAACAACATAGGCACGGGTAAAATAACCACCCCTAAGCAAGCCAGCGTTAACCAGGGGCGATCGCTCGTGCGAAAAATTGCCGTGACACCCGCAAAAGTCAATACTCCGTAACTGCCGAACATCCAAGGCGTTTCAAACACCGTGGGGACAATCGGTTGAGGGTGGCGACGGCGGAAACGATCAACGAGCCAGAAGAAGAGGCCGAAATAAGCGATCGCCACCACTCCCACCCCAAAAACCAGCCAAAAACTGGTGCCATAGCGACTAAGTAGTAATAGCAGGCTCAACCCGACGCAAGACACAGCATCTAATACCCAGCCAAGAGGCGAGAGGGGGATCACAGCTTTAGTAAGTAGGGGAAGGGGGGAAGAATTTTGGGGTGAGGTGTTGATAAAATCTTCTCTTTCTAAATCAGAAGCAACACTCTCCATCCTTTTCTTTGTTACTACAAGGCGATGCCCCAGTTGCCGTAGTCGCAGCCGCTGAGTTGTATACTCCAGCTGATTGGCATCGGCAATTTGTTGCAAAAAGCGAAAATTCCTGACTAAATTGCGGAGGACGTCTTCATTTCCTTCCAGTACTGGCACGGAAAGCACACGACCAATTCGACCCGTATCCCCAATGATTTTGGCTTGGTCGGAGTCAAAAGTTAGACTCGCAACATTGAGATAAACATCGTTAAGAAATCGGGCATTACTAAAATCTACCTGTTCCAGAAGACTAACCGCGCGTAGATTGATGGGTTGATTAAACTGAGTTTCCCGGAAGGCGACGGATTTCTCAAAGCTTGCCTCTGTGAGGAAAAGAGGTTCTAGAAAGCGACTTTTGCTGAACAGAGCGCGATCATGCCAGTTCGTATCGGTAAAATCAGCGAACTCCTGGAAATGCGATCGCGGGAGCGTTGCGGGGCGTAGCCCAGCGCTGTTGCTTTCAGCAGCTCGCGTTTGACCGGGATGCTCATAGAAGGTAGCGTCATCAACGGCGGAGGAGTTAGCGCGGCCAAAGACAGAGCGTGTAAAATTTGCTAATTGTGCAAACTGCGCGTGACTAAAAATTGCATTCCCCTCAAAGGTGCTGCCTGGGAAATTAGCAACCCCTCGAAATTGCGCCCGAGCAAAGGTTGCTTTGGTAGAAAATAGACTACCGCTAAAATTCGCTTCTCGACCAAACGCCGCATCGGCAAAGTCAACGGAGCGAGTCCAGCGTGTTTCTGACCAATCAGACTCTTGAGTAAAAACGGCACCATTGGCTTCTACCCGGTTGAGAAAGAAGGTATTGGCGAAATTGACCGTTCCGATCACTCGCGTTTGCACTAACTTGATTGCACCCCGGAAGACCGTTACAGTGGGAATTATCGTCGGCTGAGATAATCGACGAGAGTCACGCAATAGCTGTTGTTGTTCGTCGGGTGTCAACAGGGGTGACAACGCCTCCCCATGTAGGGGTGTACGCAAACCTAACTTACTACCGATCAGTTCTCCTTGAATTAGAGAACGGCTGAAATCGATACCCAATGGGGTTTCGGAGCGATTGAGTTGGGTTTGTAGTAGTTGGTAAAATTGGTCGCGAAACTCGGCATTTTCCGAGCGCAAGTTAATAATCAGTTGGCGCAGATCGATGGTGCGAACGCCTTCGCTTTGAATAGGCGATTTTAGGCGTTCTTGCAGGAGTTCTAGGGTTAAAGGCGATCGCTGTGTCGCGGCTGTTGCTGTCCATGCAGGTAGCATCAGCAGCAGCAAAATCAGTAATAATCCCACTAGTAATTTTGGGAAGTAGCCAATCGACTTCACTCCCTGGTGTCCCCCATAAACAAAAATGCTTTCTTATCTTCCCTCTGAAACGGTGTGAATAAGAAAATCATCGCCACTGCAATCACAACAGCGAGAATTACGTTAAGTCCTATGAAGACAGAGTCTCCAATTTGGTGTTCTTTTATTAAGTGTCGCTCTTTCCATCCCACAAGTGACCAAAGGCTAGAAGCTTTGAGGAGTACTCGATACGGCTCACCCAATCCTCTGGCCATGCTGCTATCTTCTCCTACCTGTGTTCTCTGTAGCTCTGTGGTTTATTAGTTTTCACAACCCATTGAAAATCACTATTATTTACTCCATAATCAGAGCAATTTTACCCGTTGTTGACCCCGTTTCGATCGCCTTATGAGCCGCTGCCGCCTCATGGAGAGGATAAGTCTCACTCAGGTGGATTTTGAGTTTACCTTCATCTATCCATTTAGCACACTGCTTGAGAATCTCAGCTTGATGCTGCTGGGCGGCAACCAATCCTTGTAACAATGGGGTGAGCATAAGTTCAAAGCTGAGCCGGAGATTACGCGATCGCGCCGTCTTCCAATTGGTCGCCGAGTCGGGTTCAAGAATCGTCACCACATCGCCATACACTCGCACTGCCGGAAACGACTTCGCGAAGGTTTCACCGCCTATCGTATCAAAGGCAAGGTCTACCCCCTCTCCCCCCGTCCAATCTAGCGCCGTTTGCACAAAGTCAGTTTGTTGATAAAGGATGGGATGATCCGCACCCAACTGACGCACTAATCTCGCTTTGTCCTGAGAACTAACGGTCGTACAAACCTTAGCCCCTTTAAGTTTCGCGAGTTGGATGGCAACATGACCCACACCACCCGCACCGGCATGAATCAGCACTTTTTGACCAGCTTCCAAGCGTGCGCGATCGTAAAGGGCTTCCCAAGCGGTGATTAATACTAAAGGTGCAGCCGCCGCTTCAGCAAAAGACAGGGAAGCGGGTTTTGGGGCAACCAATCGCTCATCTACAACAGTTAACTCCGCATAGTTGCCCGTGTTCGATTTTCCCAAGCCTCCAGCACAAAAGTAAACTTCATCCCCTACGCGAAATTGCTGGACGCCAGAACCAACAGCTTCCACCACACCAGCACCATCACAGCCTAAGATAGCTGGCATCTGGTCTGGGTAAAAGGTACCTCGCTGCCGCAGCTTGGTATCAATTGGGTTCACCCCAGCCGCGTGCAGACGCACTAAGATTTCTGTATTATTTTGAATTTTGGGTTCTGGTATTTCCTGAAGTTGCAGCACTTCTGGTGTTCCAGGGGCTGTCATTAAGATGGCTTTCATACGTTGTTTGTAGCTAAGACAATATCTGGTATTTGAAACTTTACCGCAGGTGTTGACATTCTTAACGTGTTTCAACAGTTGCAGGCTTAAGGATAAAAAGCACTCTCTCCTCGCTCTTGGCCTATGACACCTGCTTTCAAGGTAAACTCTAAGTCAGGACAGAAATAACGGTGCGACACTTGGGTTAGCTCAAGCCATTGCCAATTTGTCGAATTTCCTTGACCATTGAGGCGTGCAAGGTACTGCCAAGAAAAAACTTGCTCTGCTTTAAGCCCAGCACTTGTGCGATCGCACGTTGCTCAATGACGCAAGATTGTGATTACCGCCTGATTAGTCTCTGACTTTTCACACCATCTGGAAAAACCAACCGTAAACCTAACTCCCCAACCTCTTTGTATCAGCTTTGGTTCCCTACAAGGCAAGGGGGAAAATTCAAAGCCTCACTCATAGAGTAAGAGAGAGGTTTTCCACATCCCGTGAACAGTTAGGATTAAGCTATGTTTACCTACAAAGCTCATGCTATTTTAGCTTAGGGTCAAGAATTGTTACCTATGTCTTTAAGTTCAGTTATTACTAACTGCATTGCGATTAGGTCTCGTTTATGATCGAAGTAGTTTTCTGATGCTCCATTATGTCCCGAACATTACGTGTACATCCGCAGTATATTCAAACCGTTAAGTCAATTTGGGAGCGGAAAAGTGATGGACGCGATCGAGTTCTAGCGGAAGAATTAGGGTTAGCTCTGCCTCAAATTCATCTTTTCCTTAAAGGCCAATTTTTGAGTGGCCTGGATTTTTTAGAAATTTGTCAAGCCTTGGAGTTGAACTGGCGAGAAGTCGCTGGCTTACATTTACCTGAGACTTCAGATTTGGCTTGGCCTGTAGCCTCTAACCAAGGGAAATCCTTCCCTAACCCCAGCCTTGATACAGCGGTTATTAACCTGAATCAAGCCATCGATGAGTTGGTGAGTGTTCTTTGTGCAATGCTGCGCCGTCTGACTCGAAAAGTCGGAGATTTTATTAGGGCAGATCGCACCAGCATTTTTTTACTCGATTCCCAAAGAAACGTACTCGGCTCCATTAATGCAGAGGATGGAGAAGGTGGATCTCTAGTGATTGAAGTTCCCTTAGGCCGGGGAATTGCTAGTTTGGCTGCCACGACTTCAAGTGTGATTAATATTCCCTTTGATGTCTACAATGACCCACGTTCTGAAGAAGCAAAAAAAACCGATCAAATAACTGGATACCGGACTTACACAATCTTAGCTTGGCCTCTCTTTAATAAGGAGCAAAATTTAGTAGCGGTCGTGCAACTTATTAATAAATTGAGGCAGAATTGTGACCCTGGATTTGAATTATCAAGAAGAATCGATATTAAGGGTTTTACGCACGAAGATGAATCCCTATTTGCTACCTTCGCGCCTTCAATCCTCCAAGTTTTAGAACGATGTCAGTTCTGTTACCAACTCACCCAGCAACTCAGAGAAGATACACAGCTTAATAAGCATAAACCAGACATTATTTTGCAGAATACTCAATTGATTGCAGAATTAAAGCAACAAGAGCAACTACTCCGAAAGATTATTGACAGAATGTAGAGTAAGGCACCTGTGTGGAAATCAGATGCCAAGTAAGTGGAGAAGCAAAAAAGTAGTCCAATAACAGCCCTTCCTGGTTGTCAAACCCTGTACTCCAGCCAAAGGTTAGACAAAAAGTCAAAGGAACCCTTAAAGATGCAGTTAAAAAACTGATAGGAGTCAAGAAAGGTCAATTGGAAGAATTAACTATTAATTCCCTAACTCAATTCCGCAACCGAAGACTGTTAACTTCAATCTCTCTCAACAAGTTGACGAACTGCACTAACAATCAAATCTGGTTGCTCTAAGGGAATAAGGTGTCCACTCTTTTCTGCAATGATATATTGGCTATTGGACGAAAGTTTAGTTAAATCTAACTGAAGTTCCTGCCATCTCTGGAATTTTTCATCACTCATTTCTGGCGCTTTGGTACCTTGAATTAACACTATCAAAGGCAAATTATTCAATGATGTAACGGCTTGTAATTGCTCAAAGCTTTTTTCAAGGTTGGCACGTTCGCTAGATAGGGTTGCCCAATAGTGAGGACGATAACAGTAGGATTTGTAAGTATCAAACAAGGCTTGGACTGCTAGCGGATATTTTTTAATTTCTTGTTTGATCTGTTCAAGAATTGGCAACAAGTTAAGTTCCCCGATTAATCGCAACACACCAACTCGACTGGCAACCCCCATCACTTGATAAAGCCATAACTGCCTTTTGATGCCTTTCCAGGTTTCGGATGTCATGTAGCTTTCATGGGAGGCATCCACCAACACCAATCCAACCACATCTTCTGGATATTGACTTGCATATAGCCGCATATTGGCTCCACCCAAGGAGTGTCCAACCAAAATGTAAGGAGGGTTGATCCCAGCTTTAACCAGAAGTGTATGCAATTCATCAACGCTTTGCTGACTCGTGCGCGGTGTCCTGAGATTGGGATCGCTCCAACCTAAACCCGCTCTATCGTAAGTACACACACGAGTAAATTTAGCAATTTCATTTGGAACCAAACCCCATGTGATTGATGGAGCACCAGCACCAGCATCCATTACAACTGTTGTTGTACCCTGACCCATACAGTTGAGATGTAGACGAAATCCCCCAATATCAACAAACTGACCTAGCAGGGGGTATTTATGCCGATCAACAGCTTCACTGACTGTTTGGTATAAAATTCCCAAAAGTAATCCGACTGCGATAACACCTAGCCCAAGCCAAATCAACTTTTCCGTAATTATCATACCGAAAGCTTAATAATATTTTTGGAGTCAAAAGCTGAGTGAGGAAACCAAAAAACTGATGAGAAATCCCATAATCGTGGAGAAAGCAACTGTATGCCTTGTAAAAATGCTGCGTTTGACATGGCGGCCTCCTGCTTGCAACACAAACAATCGTATCTCCGGATTTAGCCCTGAGGATACGAAGAAGTATGCATGTCAACAAAAAACCGTGCAGCGCTTGCGTTGCACGGCGTTTGGTATGGTGTGAGGAGCTTAAGCTCGATTCTGATCCTATAGCCGACTCAGCCAGGGAAAGGCACTCGTAACAGTTTTTGAAACACTAAGGCAGTCCTATTGAATCTGAATCCTTAAAATAGAGATTACAATCCCACCTCAGTAATTATTTTGTGTGAAGCAAGGATCGCTTGGTTCAGCCTACCAGTTCCAGACTCGCCAGATTGTTTGTTTAGAGCATGAAAATACTCGCCTCTACACGGAAGTTATTCAAGTTGTCACATCACGGCAAGTCTGTTGGGTACGTCCGTTGATGCTGGCTGTCTCACCCATAGAGCCTGACTCGCAGCCTACCTTTTCACCCGAACAGCTCAATTTATACGACTTGCGCCAGGGAGCTGATTTGCTTTGGCCTGCGAGTTTATTTCGGCTTGCTTTGGATACAGAGGTTATTCCCCTGTTAGTTCAACTAGATGACCCCAGCAAGGTGCAACAAGCCAACCCCTCAGAAGCTCACCAGCAACTCAGTGGTTTTGTCCGTAAAGTTTGGCAAGCCTATAAGAGTGCCTTTTGAGCTGACTCTTCTAGAAGGGCACTCAGGACTTTGCGCTAGTTTGTAAGTCCCTGATTCAGACGAATCGTTTGGACATCTTCCGCCTCGTTCCGGGTGATCACACCCGAATTTTGTTTCTTAGGCTCTGTCACAAACTCTAAGGGTGTGCTTTATCGTGGCTCACCCACTCCCCCATCTTCTACGCCTGACGATAGCCGAAGTCAGACACAGCCTTAGCTCTAGTAGGCGCACTGAATGCGAACAAGCGAGAATACTGGGTATGTTTTTCGCACCTTGGTCCCTACTGGGAGATGGTTGGGTGTTTCCACCCAAAACTAATCGTAAATTATCCGCCTGTAGTTTTTTAACCTAAGCCTATATCCACACAACTACCTAGTTTAGGAACGCTCTGATGAGAGTGAACGAACCTAATTTATAAGTGCTTCTGGCTTTAGGCATCTGTAATGAAGTTTAGATGGTAGGAACTAACTGAATACGACCTGCATCCATCTCAGACATGAGTAATTCCAGAGCTTCATAATCAACATCTGAGATGTGACCCAGTCGAGTCAGTTCATAGTTGATTTCGTTCTCTATATCAGGAGTTAATTTCCTAAGATGAAGGGCTTTTTCTACAAGATGACGAATAACATATGTAGTTTTCACAATCATTATGCCTAGAACTCCATACTAAGAAATTTTCGGCTGAATCCTTGGCATTTAGAGTGATCCAACTCCTGAAACTTAAGTGATCTAAATCACTATTTAGTGAGGCGGGATGCTCTCTATCTGTTCGCCATGACTTCCCTGCATGGTTTGGAATGCCCTCGACGCTTGCTAAATGTCTTATAGCTGACGTAGAAACAGATAGTCCTTTTCCAAGTATGGCTCTTACTTTAAGGATAGTGATCACTGGGCGCTAGCGTTCTCAATCTAGCGTTTCTTTGAGTAGGGAATTTCTGGAATTTAGACAAAATAGCTTTTTGTAGCCCAAACTTTAAGACATGGAAAAACGTTTCATAAATAAAACTTATAATCATGCTAAATAAAATTGAGGATCAATGTACTTCTTTGGAAAGATTTTTTTTAAATAGGTATAGAGGTACACAAAATTTTAATAAGGTTTATTTAAAACTTTATTAAAGTAGAACGGCTTGATGAAGATTTAGCAAACCCTACCAGAGGTAGTGGTTGAGGAAAGAACGAAAATAGTATGTTCAATACATTCTCTTTCAAGTCTTTTTACTAAAAAAGGTGGAACTTAATTATGACAATTGCTATCAGGGATTCACAGTTGACTATCATTCAACCTTCTGGTCATATCAATGCTGCCAATGCCGCCGAGTTCCAACGTCAGCTAACCGGTGCTGTCACGTCAGCTCCGAATGCGGTTTTGGTGGACATGCATCGGGTAGAGTCTCTCGATAGTGCGGGCTTGATGTCGTTGATCTGTGCGTTTCGTCTCGCGCAACGTCTGAATCGGCGCTTTGGGATTTGCTGTGTGGCTGCCTCAATTCAGATGATTTTTGAACTGACTCGGCTAGATGCGGCGTTTGAAATTTATCCCAACCGTGATGCTTTCTGTGCCCTGCTTGAGCGAGGGGAGGAATCTGTGAGGCTGATCGCTTAGTGTCAAATCACAGAAGATCGTCGGATTGTTCCTCTTGTAACAACCCAACGATTCTCCTCCTCTTAGCTCCTAGGGCAACCCGTTAACCGCTCCTAACTGTCACGACGACTGACGCTGTATGAAACTAGCTCTCTAGAATCCGAGACAGACACGTTGCCATCCTAACAGCACCATCCTTGGCTTTCAGATGGAAGGCTCTTCATGGTGCAAAGCGCCCTAGCGTTCGCCCCATAAAACAGCTAGTTAGATGAATACCTTCTACAATGAATGATTGCTAAGGGTTAGCTGTCAACGAAGCAGCAAAGAAGGTTGCAATGGCGTTCACCGTCGAGGAACTACTCACCAAACAGATAATGGGGCCGGCGCGTTACCTGGGTAACGAATTGGGAGCGGTACATAAGCCCTGGGACACGGCACAAGTGCGGTGGGTCTTAACCTACCCGGAAATTTACGAAGTCGGCGCTTCTAATTTAGGGCATATTATTCTCTACAATATTTTGAATGCCCAGCCCAGGCAACTGTGCGATCGCGCCTACTTACCCGCGCCCGACTTAGCCGCAAAACTGCGAGAAACCAAGACGCCTCTGTTTGCTGTTGAGAATCGGCGATCGCTCCAAGATTTTGATATTTTAGGCTTTAGCCTCAGCTATGAACTAGGGGCAACCAACATCCTGGAAATGTTGGATTTGGCAGACATTCCCCTAACCTGGCAAGAACGTGCCGCCAGTGACATCACAGAAATCCCCCTGATTTTTGCGGGTGGACAGACAGCAACATCTAACCCCGAACCCTACGCCGACTTTTTTGACTTTATCGCCTTGGGAGATGGGGAAGAACTACTGCCCGAAATTGGCTTAGTCTTGGAAGAAGGCAAAACCGCGGGGTTAAGTCGAGAAGCGTTACTGCTGGATTTAGCCCAGATTCCGGGTGTGTATGTCCCGCAGTTCTACGATATGGCAGAAGATGGTTCCGTCCATCCTAACCGCCCAGATGTGCCCAAGCGGATTCTACGACGAGTCGCCACCCCCATGCCCGCTTACTCGATTGGGTTGGTTCCCTACGTGGAAACAGTCCACGATCGCCTCACCATTGAAATTCGTCGAGGCTGTACTCGTGGTTGTCGCTTTTGTCAACCCGGAATGCTAACTCGTCCGGCGCGGGATGTGGAACCGGAACAAGTGGTAGAAGCGATCGAGAAGGGAATGAGGGCAACTGGATATCACGAGTTTTCCCTATTATCTCTGAGTTGTTCCGACTATCTGGCACTGCCAGCCGTCGGCATGGAAATCAAAAATCGCCTCAAGGATGAAAATATTTCCCTCTCCTTGCCCAGTCAGCGGGTAGATCGATTTGATGAGAATATTGCCAATATCCTAGGGGGTACGCGGCAGGGCGGTTTAACCTTTGCCCCAGAAGCCGGAACGCAGCGAATGCGGGATATTGTGAATAAGGGCTTAACCAATGAAGAACTGCTGCGAGGCGTGAAGACGGCATTTGAGCAGGGTTGGAATAAGATTAAGCTCTATTTCATGATTGGCTTACCGGGGGAGACGGATGTCGATGTCGTCGGGATTGCCGAGACGGTGCGCTGGTTGCAGCAGAAATGTCAGGCACAACGAAGAAGACCTTTGAATTTTAATATCACCATTTCTAATTTCACACCGAAGCCTCATACCCCGTTTCAGTGGCATTCGGTTTCAACGGCGGAGTTTAAGCGCAAGCAAGCGTTACTGCGTCAGGAATTTCGCTGGATTAAGGGCGTGAAGGTGAATTTCACCGATGTCCGAATTTCGGCAATGGAAGACTTTGTGGGGCGGGGTGATAGGCGCTTGTCTGCCGTACTGCGTCGGGCTTGGGAACTTGGTGCAGGGATGGATTCGTGGTTTGATAATTTAGATCGGGCGTTTGGGGCTTGGGAACAAGCGATCGCAGAATCTGAGCTTACCTGGAAATATCGCCAAGTGGAAAACGGCGAATGGAATGTGTTTCAGGAGTCAGATTCAACAACGCAAAATCCCTATGATGCACCGTTGCCTTGGGATCATATGGATACAGGGATTGATAAGAATTGGCTGGTTGCAGACTTACAACGGGCATTAGAAGCGGCAATCGTTCCCGATTGTTCCTTTGATGGCTGTTCTCACTGTGGCGTTTGCGGTGTGGACTTTGGTCACAATGTGGTGATACAACCTCTGCCTATCCCAGAATTTGCCGGTCATTTCAAGCCAAATTCCGAAAAAGTCCAGCGGATGCGGGTTTGGTATGGCAAGCTGGGCGATATGGCTTTGTTGAGCCATCTGGATTTGGTGCGTTTGTACGATCGCGCTGTGAGACGTGCCTCCCTACCCATCGCTTATACGGGTGGTTATCACCCGATGCCTCGAATTATGATTGCCAATGCGTTGTCATTGGGAGTGACAAGCGAGGGCGAGATTGTGGAGTTTGAGCTCACTCAATCGATGGAGGTTGAGGAGTTTAAGCAACGCTTGGCATCTCAATTACCTTCGGATATTCCTGTGTATCGAGTTGAGGAGGTGGATTTGAAGGCTGCGAGTGCGACTCAAGTGCTGGAACGGGCGGAGTATTTGCTGACTTTGGCAGTGGTTGATGGGCTTTCTCTCCCGCCGTGGCAGGATTGGGTTGAAGCGGTGAAGAATCGTGAGGAAATTCTGTGGAGCTATACCACAAAATCGGGACGGAAGCAAGAGGTGAATTTGCGCGATCGTTTGTTTGAGTTGGAGTTGAACGAACCACAGAGGCACAGAGAACTCAGAGAGAGCGAGGAAGAGGGGGTTTCGACGGGGGTGTTGCGTTATGTGGGGAGTTGTCGCAATGATGGTACGCTGTTGCGACCGGAGCATTTGGTTTATATGCTGGAGCAGGTGACGGGGTTAGAGTTTCAGTTGTGGCACGCTCATCGATTGAGGATGATGCTGAATGTCTCTTGATTTGGAGAGAGGAGCCTAGCTTAAACCTACTTGTCCTACCCAAAGAAAGTTGTAGATATTACAGCTTACAAAAATCCACGCGATTATAAAAAGAATCAGCACTCTGTGACCACAGCCCCCATACCAGGGAAGTGACCCAGGCACCAGCACCGGGAAGGTGACCTGGGGGGGCATCGGTATTATAAGTGAGTGATGAAATGCTTAGCCAGTTACGTCCCTCACGCCAACCGACGCGATCGCCCATCTTTTCCCAGTCTCTTGCGACTTCCTCATAGATGCGCTTTTGCACGCTAAAGCCGAAGCGTCCTTTTGAGTATTCCACCCAAAGTTTGTCAACCGTGCGTAGGTCAGTGCAGGGTAAATTGTTGATGGAATCCTCATTGAGCCAGCCTTCGTTGTCCCGACTGGCAACCTTGAGCATGACGCGTCGTGTTTCTTCATCCGCCTCTTTCCACTTGCCAGCGGTCAGTAAGTCACGCAATTGAGTGTAGTTAGCACCGACATCAGATAATAGTTCAACTTCGGACATTCGCTCCTCCTCGCGTCCCCAGACTTTAACCACTTTTCAACAGCTTAAATTGCATTGCCGCCTTTATCTATTTTCAGATAGCTGAAATTTTGACTTAGCGAAAATCTAGATTCACGTGTACCCCTAGAAGTAAATCCTACGGGCAATGCGAAAACATCTTCACTGCCCTAATGTGATAATCAAGCCTTCCGTGTAGAACATTTGATGAAAGCCTCCGCGCAGCTCACACACAAGATTATCGCAGCACAATGTGGTAACTGCGGTCGCTCCCTTGAGCTGCTGTCGGACACCTTATTGATACTACCCGAACAAAAAGTTAACATCCTCTTAGTAGACGACCAGCCGAAAAATTTGCTAGCTTTATCGGCGATACTCGATAGTCCCGATCTAAATCTAGTGAAGGCGGATTCGGGTATAGAAGCCTTAAGATGTCTGCTCAATCAGGATTTTGCTGTAATTCTGCTTGATGTCCAGATGCCTAATATGGATGGGTTTGAAACAGCGGCACTGATTCGACAAAGACAGCGCTCTCGACAAACCCCGATTATTTTTGTCACCGCACTGAATCGAGACGACACTCATGTGGAGAGAGGTTATGCCCTTGGTGCAGTGGATTACCTCTTAAAGCCTTTTGCGCCGGAAATCATCAAATCCAAGGTGACGGTGTTTGTTGAACTGTTCAAGAAAACACAGTTGCTCGAACAACAAGCAGCCCTCCTGGAAGCCGCTAACAAAAAACTCGAAAGTGAAATTACACAACGTCAGATTGCTGAGGAAGCACTGCGGGGTGCCCATGACTCTCTAGAAATTAAAGTTCAGGAACGAACAGCACAATTAGCTCAAGCTAATGCCTCACTGCAAGCTGAAATCAGCCAGCGCAAGCTGGCTGAGGCAGAGCTGTTCCGAGAAAAAGAACAGGCTCAAGTGACATTGCACTCCATCGGCGATGCCGTCATTACAATCAATGCCAAAGGCTTGGTTGAGTACCTCAATCCGGTTGCTTCTGAACTCACGGGCTTTCCTCCCCAGGAGGCCCAAGGAAAGCCACTATCTGAGATAGTCAGGATAGTTAATGAAACGACCCGTGAGCTTTGTGAAGGTCCAGCAGAAACCGCTATGCGTTCTGGCAAGCAAGTTTGCTTGGACAAGCCAACGCTCCTGATTACCCGTGAGGGTGATGAATTGGCGGTGGATAATTGCGCCACACCCCTTCGCGCTAGCGACAACCAGATTATCGGTGCGGTATTGGTGTTGAGGGATGTAACCGTCGCACGCCACATCGAACAGCAACTATCTTGGCAAGCTAGCCACGATGCCCTAACTGGACTGGTCAACCGACGAGAATTTGAAAACTGCTTACAAAAGGCTGTGCTCAGTGCCAAGGCTTCAGACCAACAACACGCTTTGTGTTATCTAGACCTCGATCAATTCAAACTGGTCAACGATACTTGTGGTCATATTGCTGGTGATGAACTGTTACGCCAAGTTACCGCTTTGTTTCAAAGTCAGGTGCGTACCTCCGATACTTTAGCTCGGCTAGGCGGAGATGAATTTGGTTTACTACTCTTCCATTGCCCCCTCGATGCAGCTTTGCGGGTAGCTTCTAAGCTGCTAGAGCAGCTCCAGGAGTTTCGTTTCGTGTGGCAAGACAAAACGTTCAGTATAGGGGTCAGTATTGGCTTAGTTGCCATTGACGCCAATACACAAAGTATGACTAGCGTGATGAGTGCTGCCGACTCAGCTTGCTATGCCGCCAAAAACAAAGGGCGTAATCGTGTACAGGTTTATCAAGCTGATGATCGCGAGTTGGCAATTCAACAAAGCCAAATGCAATGGGTGACACGGCTGACTCAAGCGCTTGAGGAGAATCGTTTCCGCCTTTATTACCAGTCGATTGTTCCCAGTCGTCAAACTTCGTCGTTGGCAACACATTACGAAATCCTCCTGCGCCTTGTGGATGAACAGGGGAATTTGGTGTCGCCAATGGCGTTTATTCCCGCTGCGGAACGCTACAATCTCATGCCAGCCATTGACCGTTGGGTCATTCGCACGCTGTTTACTAGTCTGGGACAGCACTACCGAGAAAACCGCAACCCTTGCCACTTCTTGGAGGATGGTTGTGATTGTTTGTATGCGATTAACCTTTCGGGTACGAGTCTCAACGACGAGCAGTTTATCGACTTTGTACGCGAACAGTTAGCCTTATACCAGGTTCCGCCTCAGGTGATTTGCTTTGAAATTACTGAAACCGTGGCTATAGCTAATTTGCGTCAAGCTGCTCAGTTTATGCGATCGCTAAAACAAGTGGGTTGCCGCTTTGCCTTGGATGATTTCGGCAGTGGCATGTCCTCGTTTGCTTATCTGAAAAACCTGCCGGTGGATTATCTCAAAATTGATGGGGGATTCGTCAGGCAAATTGTTGATGAGCCGACAGATTTAGCAATGGTAGAAGCCATCAATCATATTGGACATGTCATGGGTCTTCAAACTATTGCTGAGTTTGTCGAAAATGAGGCCATACTCGAAAAAATCGCAGCGATTCGCGTGGATTATGCACAGGGCTATGGTATTTCCCAACCCCGCCCCTTGGCATTCAACTAAGTTCCCCCAGGTCTACTCAGTAATGTGAAAGGTTAATAGCCATAAGGTTTGTTTAACACCCTAATTAAATTCTATGAGCAACTTAATAAAAACAAGATTTTCTTTTGTCATAAATCAATTAACTAATTTGAAGATATTGTCCCGACGTGAATCCTATACTCTCTTGTTTGATTCCTCAAATACGGCACAAGAGATTGCTTTTATGCTCGGTGGTGAGTGGGATGAGTGCAATGGTGTCGTCTTACCTTCATATGATGCAGTAGCTGTTAGCACAGCGGCGAAACTTTATGAAGCTTCCTGGTGTAAGAGTGGAGACTCTGTTGCTCTGTTACTCAGATTAATGCCTGATGAATTGATTAGGCGTTATGCCGCAGGAGAAAGGAATTTCAGTAATGCTAACTTGAGGTGTTCAATGTTAGCCTGCAAATTTTTACAGGAGGTTAAGCTCAATAATGCGAAGCTAAATTGGGCAAACCTAAGTGAGGCAAACTTAAGTGGAGCTGACTTAACAGGGGCAGACTTGAGCAATGCTAATTTAATGGGCACGTTCCTGAGTAAAAGTGACCTAATTAGGACGAACTTTACTAAAGCAAACCTAGAGCTTGCCGACTTAAGAGAAGCGAATCTTAGTAAAGCTAACCTAAGTGATGCTTGCCTGCGTCAGACAGATTTTAGAGGAGCCAATCTTAGTTATGCAGACTTAAGAGGAGCGGATTTGAGCGAAGCGAAGCTTCAAGGAGCATCCTTGACAGATGCCAAGCTAAATAATATGAACTGGGTAAGTCTAGCTAATGAAATAATTGACGACTAATATATGGCGATCGCACCTTAAGGTTGGCGAAAACGCTCCGCTGCCTCAATAACCAGTTGGCGGGCTTGCTCTGGCCCAAAGCGGCCTTGTGGCTCAAACGTTTTGCCCTTAGCCGCGTTGTACGACACGAAGAAGTGTTCGATCTCGTGGATCAGGTTCTGATTCAGGTCCTCGAGCGTCTTCACGTCACGCTGGTTGCGGGAGTTGGCGGCAACGGCGAGCAGGCGATCGTTGCGATCGGTTTTACCTGACTCGGTCTGAAAAGCGCCAAAGCCGCCGATCAGCCGCGACGGGACGAGGCAGCCGACGAAGGCAGGCTCCTCCATCAGTACCAGTACGTCGATGGCGTCGCCGTCGTCAGCTAGAGTGGAGGGCACGAAACCGAAGTCGTATGGGAAAAATGCGCCTGCTGCCAGTACGCCGCCTAACTTATACAGCCCGTGCTTTTTGTCCCACTCGAATTTGTTACGGCTGCCCTTGGGCGTATCAATGATGACGTGGAGCGTCTGGGCATCGTCTAAGTCAAACGGGGGCAGGTGGAGGGGGTCGGTTGCCATACAATACCAGCACGTATTCATTTGAAAATAGCGATCGCTCATGTAGCTTACCGCTTGACTGGAAAAGCCTGCAACCCCCAAGTGATTTGGGATATGGCGATCACTGACATGATTAATTCTGGGGCGAGTGTGGAAGTGATGGAGTCTTTAGCTGAGTTAATGGGTTATAGTCCGCAAATGCAACAGAAAATCTCCTCCCGTCATGCTCAAACACAGTGATAGTACTCTAGCCCTTGATGCACTAAGGGCGATTTCGTCGAAGGTTCTGGAGTGAGGGAAGTTTGCTATCTTTAACTAGGACTTACGCAGGCACACTAGATATAGGGGTATAGGAGCTGAGTAGACAAATTGACGGAACAATTCGGGCCAGATCCCAATCGACCCTATCCAATGGTCGATCAACGGCGAGTCTGTTTCATCAAGCCTTTTATCAAAGCACCCAATATTATTGTCGGGGATTACTCCTATTACGACGACCCAGTTGACCCGGAAGGCTTTGAAAGAAACGTCCTGTACAATTACGGGAGCGATCGCCTGATCATCGGCAAGTTCTGTGCGCTCGCAACTCATGCCAAGTTCATCATGAATGGTGCCAATCACAAACTGGATGGCATTTCCACTTATCCTTTCCCAGCCTTCGGACACGGTTGGGAAAAAGCGATGGACAAGTTAATCAATCTGCCGACGCGAGGCGATACGATTGTGGGCAATGATGTCTGGATTGGCTACGATGCGCTGATTATGCCGGGAGTCAAAATCGGCGATGGTGCTGTGATTGCCGCGAAGTCCGTCGTAACCAAGGACGTTCCTCCCTATACGATTGTTGGTGGAAACCCAGCATGTCTCATCAAGCAGCGCTTTAGCGACGCTGAGGTAGCACAACTGTTGGAGATTCGGTGGTGGGATTGGGAGATGGAGAAAATTACACGCCATATCGACAAGATTATGGAAAGTGATATCCAAGCACTGCACGATGCCGAGTGAACGATTCATAATCAGCAAGTAGTCACTAACAATTGAGTGTGAAAGCTTTGGAAAACCGTACACTGGACGCCTTCTCGCTAGCCGCCTTGTTGGTGTCCGCCCATTACGGTTTAGGATTTCTCTTTGGAACGGCTGAGAAAGCACTAACTGTGGGTATCGCTGGCAGTCTCTACGCTGTCTCGATTAGCGTGGGTACAATCGCGGCGATGGGACTGGCGAAGTTCTACTGGACAGAGGTTGAGCAAATCTGGACATTGCTGGGAAACCGCTACGGGAACCTTGTCAAAATCCTGGTGGGATGGTTAATATGGTCATCCTTAATTGGCATCGAAGCCGTCCAGATCATTTCTGGAGCCTTTGTTCTCAAGGTTTTAGGGCTACCTGTGCTGCCGAGTATGGTGGGTTTGGCTATCTTGTTTACCTTCATCTCTTTGCTGCCAGTGGAGGAAGCTAGCTGGATATTTCAAGCGTTGCTGGCTCTAAATTTCTTGGCTTTGCTTTATGCACTGTGGGTGCTGCACGGTTTCCCGGATTATTTGCGATCGCCTCTTGAGTTTATTCCATCCCTGCAACGGGTGAGTCCGCCGGATTTCCTGGGCATTTCTCTGTCCACGATTTTGCTTGTTCTCATCGATATGAAGTGTCAGCAATTTATTGTTCAAACCAAGGATGTGCGAAATGTCTATTTAGGCTCTGTGTTGGCAGCCATTGTGCTTATGTGGATTGCTTTGTTGCCTTCTGTTGTGGTGATTGCGGCTCAACAGGCGGGAATTTTGCCGATTGGCATTGATGGCAAGGAGACCATTCCTTTTATTTTGTCGTGGATTGGCGGTGGCACAGATAAGCCCTTGGGAATTATCCTGATTTTGTCTTTATTGGTTCCGGCGCTGGGTGTTGGCAGCAGCGTGTTGCGGGTACAGAATAAAACAATTATCGACTTCGGTATTGTACCTGTATCTAATCGCAATCGGTTGTTTGTTGCTGTTGCGAATGCCCTTTTCGCTCTAGCCATTGCCTTAAAGGGTAGTGATTCACTGATCGGTCTGATTGTATCGTTTTATGCTGTCTATTTAGCTGCCGTATTTGTTCCCTTTATTGCCTACCTTGCCGCTCAAACAGGATACTATACATTCTCCGGGATGGGGGTGAGACTTTCTTTGAGCATGGGTAGTATTTCGGCTTGCTCGATGCTGATTTTAACGCTGATTAACCCCGCTTTTGTCATTTTTAGTCCTGTTGAGTTGAGCATTATGACTCTGGGAATTGGATTTGGAATTTTAGGATTATTCATCGGTCAGATCATCGATAAATATTTTCCTGCATCCCCGGTCAGGGAAGAAATTTGAGCGATTTCATTTCCTACAAGATTTACGCATTTTCTGGCTTAATACATCATCTTGGTAGGGGCAAGGATGCAAGAACCCCTACCTGTAGCAAATAGCCTAGCCAGTTGCATAAGTCCTCTCCTAAATCCTTAAGGAATAGAGAGGGAATCACCACGCCCCTCCTCAAGCGAGTGGACAGCAAACGAGAATCTAAGGTAAACTGGTAATGAGTTTGGATAAGACGGTTGAGGATCGTAACTTAAGCGGTTACCGTCTGTCTTGCCAAAATTTTTTAGGAATTATTTTAACGACTAACGACTGAGGCTGAAGTTGCTGAGGTCTGGGCGCAAGGACTTGAGTCTCGTCGCTAAAATGAAAGACAAGGACTATATGGATCAACAAACCCATACATTAAGAACCTCAACTATGCAACATGAAGCGGCAACTGTGAAACCCATTCGCTCATTAGAAGACGCCCTCAACAAATGTCAAGCATTGGGGATGCGTTTGAGCCGTCAACGTCGCTTCATTTTAGAACTGCTGTGGCAAGCTAAAGAACATCTCTCAGCGCGAGAAATCTATGACCGATTAAATCAGCAAGGTAAAGCGATTGGTCATACCTCTGTATATCAGAACTTGGAGGCACTATCGAGTCAAGACATTATCGAGTGTATTGAGCGTTCGGATGGTCGTCTGTACGGCAACGTTTGTGATGCTCATAGCCATGTTAACTGTCTGGATACCGCTCAGATTATTGATGTTTTTGTCCAATTGCCCGCCGATTTGCTCGACCAAATTGAGCAACAAACCGGTGTGCGGATTACTGACTACAAGATTGATTTCTACGGTTACCGAACCCAGAAATCCGAGGGGCAGGCAAAGTCAGTTAACTAAGGTCAGTAGCTCAAAAACTTAGGAGAGAATGGCAATTTCAGGGATCGATGAATTAGGGATAATCGAGAGGATTAGCGATCGCCGTCTCTTGCTCCCCATAATCATCTTCACTCTCACCGTACCCACCCTGAGCAAAAGCTGACATTTCCTGCTCAAGGTTTTCGATTCGGGCGGTTTCACCCTCATAATCATCGTCAGTGTGCTGATTCCTGTACCGAACCTCTGGTAACACCAGTTCGCCTTCTGCACTTTCCATAAAGATTGGTGTTTCTTCCCCTAAAAGTTCATCATCATCACTCCGACTGAGAAGTTTGGTGGGAGTTAAAGATTGCTTGTAAGACTGAAACTCTTCCAGGGAAAATATCGCTCCGCTATGAATAGCCAAGTTGCTCAGCGGTTCATCTAACTGCGTTTGAAATAGGCAAGCATGGGTGAGATTCACCGATTTGAGATTAGCTCCTTTGAGGTTCGCCCCCGACAAATCTGCTCCTTCTAAGTTCGCATCAGAAAGATTAGCATTTGAGAGATTAGCACCAGCAAGACTGGCTCCCGATAAATTGGCATGATCAAGATTGGCAGCGACTAAATTAATGCCAATTAACTCAGCCGCCGATAAATTGGCTCGTTCCAGGTTAGCCTCAGCCAACATGGCTTGATTCAGGCAGGCTTCTGCTAACTGCATGTTTTTCAAACTGCCTCGTGTCCGCTGCCAAAAAGCCGTAGGAGATAGGGCGGCGGTTCGCCCGATAAAACTTAACAATTGGTCGGGATCGAATTCTTGGGGAATATCAGGATTCCCACAAGGCCAGAAAGAAAGTTGGGCTTCTTGCGCTCCCGAACATAACAATAAAAAGACATTGATGCCAAGCGCCGCCTCCACCTGCAACACATTTAAGGGGTTATGGAGCGCAGACAACTGAGAGTGAGCTTGGTGAGCAACGCCTTCATCCAGCCACTGGCCTCGACAGTAGGCACGATAGAAGCGATAGAGGCGTTGAAACAGGACAGAAAAGGAAAAAACCCTGGAATTACGCCTTTGCTCCCGGCGCAGACGTTCAATCACGAGGGCTTCAATTTCTGCGGACAAAATTCCATATCCCAGCAGTGCGTAAAGATGCTGAGCCACACTCAGCGCGTCTTGGATGACAAAAGTGACCTCATTGTACGGGTCTGGAACTGTTTGGGTCAGAGCCGTCAACTGCTTGGCAATTTCTTCAGCCCCCAAGTATTCCCCTAAGCTGGGGTGGGAGAATTCGAGCCGAACAGGAAGAGATGAGCGCGCCGTGGCAGGGAAATGGGGGGTGAGCGGAGCTTTAGGCAGGAGGTGACTGGAGCCTTGGTAAGGAACTGAGAGTTTGTTGTACCCAACTGGGTTGGGGTTAAAACCTTCACCTCTGGCCTGTCCCCCTGCACCTGGTTTCTCCTTGGGTTGGGAGCGGAAAAAAAAGGCTGGGAGAACTGGAGGGAAAACAGAGGTGAGTGGCTCACCACTAGGAGGTTTGACGATTGGATGGAGATCAGACCTGTGGGCAATCGCTTCTGGCAGAGCCTTTTGGGTGATTAGCTTCGCAGGTGCCCCTTGGGTCATGGCATCCGATGACACTTGATATTGACCCGTTTGAATAATCGTCAGAGCCGCCACCTGCATTTGGTGACGCAACTGTTGGGGATCGCGACCCTGAAGCAAATTGGCGATCGCTTCTAGGGAGCGGCTGGCATGAGCTAGACCTTCCCGGATTAACTCCGGGAGTGGGCCATCCCCAGTGGTGGGTTCTCCCAACAGCCAGCGCGTCATCCGGTCGTAAATTTCAAACTGAAATTGGGGCGATCCCATCAGAAAAATGCTCTCATCCACCCAGCCATCTCGATGTAAGATGCCCAACAGATAAAGCATCAGAGGGCGTGTCACTAAACTAGCCACGTTATTGCCGGATGAACGTTGCTTAAAGGCTCCGCCATGCTTCAAAAAACTAAAATAAGCCTGAGCGATGGATTTAGATTGCAGCTTGGCCCACGCACTGAACCATTGTCGGAACTCATCCTGCCCCATCGGCTCAATCACAATTCGATGTAGTTGGTCGGGTAAATAAAGGGTACTGGTTTGCCGGGATTTTTTGATCAGACCATCTAACGTCGCACGGCGGCTGGTGAGAAAAATTTTATGGCGGGGTAAACCGGCCGCATCCGTGTCCTGATTATGGAAACGCATGACCTGTTCCATAAACGTCCAGAGGTAGCGCTCCGTCTGAGTGGAGCGAGGGAGTTCATCCACACCATCGAGGATGAGTAAGCAAGGGGGTGAGTTAGGGGAGAGCCAGCCATCGGTATCCGTGAAACGTCCTACCGGGAAAGCGGAGTCCAGCGTCTGCTCCAAGGTTTGCCCTAAGGTGGCATCTCTGAGCCGGATTAATACGGGCATCCAATTGGGATAGAGTTGCTGAGCCACACGCGCCGCCCAAATCTGGCAGAAACTGGTCTTGCCACCGCCGGGAGCCGCTTCGATCACGGTGATACTGGTTTTATCGTCTAGCTGGGAAATCGCCCATTGCATCAAATCGACGGGTTGTGAGGAGCCTGGAGATGAAGAGGAGTAATCTGGAGTGTGGTATTCTTCATCCCGAACGACCCGCCCTTTGAGGGGAATGTATAAATCCTTGAGGGAAAAGGGTTCTGCCAGGAGGGGTTCACTCAGGGCACAGGTGAGCGCGGCTCGATAGTATTCTCGATTGAGGTTCAGCGGCAGTGAAGCCGTTGAGAGTTCCGAGGGTTGAGTCGGGACGGGTGCGATCGTTGTATCTCGCAAAGGGCCTAGATTGCCTAAGCGCACAAACTTTTGCAGCTGTGATAAAGGTAGGGGATTCTCCGCAATCACCGTGAGCAGATAACCCGGAAGTCCGTTACTCAGGCGTTGCGTGAGCAATTTAGCTTCCGTGTCTTCTGTACCATTGGCGACAAACCAGGCGATCGCCAAATTATTCATCTGCTGCACCAAAAACGAGTCAGCCACCAGCGACAGAGCTTGTTCCGCCTGACTATCGCTGAGCCGTCCCGGTCGCAATGTTCTGATCAACCCGACCAATTGTGGGTCACCCAAGGATGGGTCAGCCTCTTGGCCTGTCGGGACTAAGGCTCGGTTAACCCAAGGTCTTCTCAATTGAGATTCTTGTTCTAAAATTCCTTGTAACGCATTCAGATAAGCAACTTGAAAGGTGAGCCAAGTGCCTTCATTACGCTTTAATGGTTTTTTCCGGCTCAAAATCCGCAAGAGTCCCACCGTCAACTGGGAGAGGGCGGGAGCTGCTTCCCACGCGGCTTTTAAAGGCAACTCCAAAACGTCTGTCAAGGGACTAATCGCAAAAGGATTAAGGCTCTTGACTTCCATATCCTGGGCGAGGCGAAAGGCAATGCCCGCAATCTGGGCACTATCATGTCCCAGTTGGCGGCGTTCAATGTGGCGCTCCGCTAGCCAATGGCGAATGCTTAGGCTCATGCCACCCTAGTCACTCCAAAATTTGCTCACTCATCTTATTGTGAACCCTATACAATGAGTGCGAATCACTCCGATTTCAGTCCTGGAGACTGGAGACACAGTGATCCGCTGAAGTAGGAAGGACGAAGGACGAAGTATGAACAATTGTTTTATCCTTTATCCTTATATGCTTTATCTTTTCAATATCGCCTACCAGGGACTTATCGCGTATCCGTGCCAAAAAGAGAATTGCACCGATTCCATGTCCAAGCGCCCCTTAAACTGGGTAAACGACGGGGACGCAAACTGGTCATCCGACTGGTAAACAACACTCACAGCTCTCCGCAACAAACCAATGGGGAGTTGCGCCGTGGGAATTTAGAAGCTGCTCGACCGTCTATCTCCACAGCCCTTGTTCCTTTTAAAAAGCGACGATTCCGGATTCGTTGGTGGCGGTGGACGCTGCTTTGGGTGAGTGTCTTTTCCATCATGGGGGTGGCTGTTACCTCAGGGGTGTTGTTGCTGACGAAGCTGCCGCCTCCGATCAATTGTCGGCGCATCTCTGCCTTGTCGGCTGATGGTGACCGCTTGTACTGTGCTAGAGCGGCGGCGGCGTCCGGGAAATTAGACCAGTTGGTGGCAGCCATTGGGTTGGTTGATCATTGGCCTTCAGGGCACCCTCTCTACCCAGAGGCACAGCGCCAAATGAAGGCATGGAGTCAGGCGATTCTGGATCTCGCGCAGCAGAAAATTCATGAGGGCAACCCATTAGAAGCGATCGCCATCGCCAGTAAAATTCCGTTCAGCAGTCCGATTTATGCGGAGGCGCGAGCCAAAATCACCACCTGGCAACAGCACCTCCAACGGGCGGAGGAAATTACTCGTCAGTTTAAAGATGCCCTAAAAGTGCAAAGCTTCCAGAAAGCTAGCCTGCTGATTACACAACTATCGCAGCTTAATCAAGAATCCTGGACGTTATCCCGTGTTGATGCCCTGCTCAAACAGCTCACCGTCGAAAAAGAGGCATGGCAGCAACTAGAGGAAGCGCGAGATCTAGCTCAATCCAATCTGTTGGAGCCTTTAGTCGCTGCGATCACCCTGAGCACTAAAATCAATCCCAACACCTATGTCAAAGCTCAAGTCCTACAGGAACAGTCCCGATGGAGTCGTACCATCGTGCAAATGGCGACCAATCTGTTCCAACAGCAGGATTTTGCCGGAGTCGTTAAGGTGCTAGAGAAGATTCCGGTCACGACTCCCCAGTACACGGAAGCTCAGGATTGGATTCGCCTGAGTCGTGCCAGTGAAACGGCCAAGAAGGACAATATCCTCGCCCTGATGGATGCGCTGGCGGCGGTGCGCCCCATTGAGTCAAAAAGTCCAGTACACAAAGTGGCCTCATCACAAGCCACGCTCTGGCAATCTCAGTTGCAAGACCTGTCTGTGTTGCAATTGGCCAACCTTTTCGCTAGCTCCAAACAACGCACCGGCTTGGCTTATGCCATTGACCAAGCTACTCGCGTCGCGCCTGGACGCCCCCAACGTCAACGCGCCCAAACTTTGATTGCCCAGTGGCGCAAAGAAATTCAGCTCATCGATGACCGCAATACCCTCGCTAGTGCTCAACAACTGGCTCAAGGGGGAACCATCGTAGAGCTCAAGGGAGCCGTGGAACTCGCCCGTCAAATTAAGCTGGGGCAGCCACAGCGGATCGAGGCTCAAACTGATATTGCGAAATGGACTCGGCAGATTCAAGCCCTCGAAGACCAACCGATCCTGGATTTAGCTGAAGCGTTTGCTCAACGTCGAGATTTAATCGCAGCGATTTCTACCGCTGGACAGATTCGTTCTGATCGACCCTTGTATCCTGAAGCTCAGAAGGCGGTCGCCAACTGGGTCGCCCAAGTTCAGACCGCCCAAGACCGTCCCATTCTGGATGCGGCAGCCGCTCTCGCGGCTCAAGGACGTTTTGACGCTGCGATCGCAACCGCGGCTCAGATTCCACCCGAACGAGCGCTTTACCCACAAGCTCAAGCGGCGATCTCCACTTGGGCAGCACAAAAGGCTGCCAGTCAAGGTGAAGTACAATCCGCTCCCTTTGAATCCAACTAAAGACAGTTGATGGAAAAATGGGGAGATGGGGAGATGGATAAAATGCTAGAGGAAACCTCCTCCCCTCTGCCAATGCCCTCACCCCCCGATCAAACAGAGGCGACGCCGATTCGCCTTGTCCTGATTGATGATGATCCCATCTTCCGGCTGGGTCTACGCACAGCTCTGGAAGCTTTTCCTGACCTACAAGTTGTGGCGCAAACCGATTCTGGAACAGAAGCTCTAGATATCCTGATGCGCTTGCAGCCCACTACGGTGAGTGCGATCATTTTGGAACTCGTTAGTGGTCGCTCTAACGCCAATCCCTTGTCTGGATTGCCGCTTTGCCAACGCTTGAAGGGCGATTACCCGGATTTGCCGGTTTTACTGCTCACTTCACAATCCGAGCCTCTCTTCCTCAAGGCAGCCCAACAGCTCGGCATTGAGGGCTATTGTCCCAAAGGAGTGGCCATTACCGATCTCGTCCAGGCTATCCGTCAGCTTGCCACGGGTGAATCCGATTGGCACAGACTACCCGACTTGCCACCCCCACTAATCAATTCTGTACGCCCTCCTAGCTGGCATCATAAAGTGCGCTCCTATGGACTCCAACAAATCGAAGAGTCCTTGGCAGTGGTAGTCCAAGAACTACAAAAACCTAATCTTTCCAACTTCGACTGGCTGTTCTGGAGTGGACGCCGCCGAGAACTTTTGGCCGCTCGTTGGGCGGTTAATCAGCTATTGCCCACCGATGTCATTGTGGTAGAAGAGAGCGCGAGTTCGGATTTACTCTCAGGAGTCGTGAGACGAAGTTCGGATCGAAGAGTAGAACAAATTCCCTCTCGGACTGGGCTACGTTCTGCGATCGCTTCCTCACCCCCTGCTGTCCTCTCGGCCAACGTCCAATCCCCCAGTCCCAATCCCCAAACCCAAAGTTTCCAGCCAGCCACACCCTTTGAGCTGACCTTGTCCATGCTCCAATCGGACTTGCCCAATCTCAGTGGTGTGCCGTTAGAAATTGATATTCTCGTAACTGAAAAAAAACGCGATTTACTCTATATCGTCTTACGAAAATTGCAACAAATCCTAGAGGAGTTGCGTTTTTCTCAGGTCACTCTTGAGCAACTTCCCCCAAAGCGAGCGCAAATTTTACTGGATTTGTGGCAAGCTTCCGTCACCGATTTTTTGGGTAAATATTACACGTTACCCTTGGATAACCAAAATTTAGAGATTGTTAATATTTTGCTCGGTTACGCTGTCATTATTCAAACCTCTATTCTAGATAAAATTCCTTTAGTTGTTGAATTTTTATCCCAAGAACTGTTTGAAACTCCTTTATTAATTGATAATGTATCTTATTCGGCTCGGACACCTGAAGCTCTAGTTCAGTCAGAAATGTTGCTACAAAACCTAGTTATTCAAGTCGCTAATGCTGTGATTCAACCGCTCTTAAATGAATTTGCTGATATTGAAACGATTAAACAAAATTTTTACGCTCAGCATCTGATTTCATCACGAGAAATGGCTCGATTTCGCAACAATTTATCTTGGAAATATCGCCTTTTCCAATGGATAGAAGAGCCAAAAGCTATCTTCGAGAGCCGATATCCGTTGTTCGTGCTGAGCGGTGCGGGCATCAAACAAACATCTATTTATGCCCCCCGCCGTCAAGAGTTAGAACAACTGCAAGGTATTCCGTTAGCTGTGACGTTAGCCTTTGAGACACGAGATGCGATCGCGCCTCGCCTGCGTTCTACTGTTGCCTGGGCGGGTAAAGGTGTCGTTTACGTCCTCACCCAAGTTATCGGTAGAAGCATTGGGTTGGTGGTTCGGGGTGTAATTCAAGGCATTGGGAATACCTTGCAGGACGCACGGTTTGGCAAAAATGGCGAACGAGGAAAGTGAAATCTCCTCAGCGCCGAGACTCATGATCGTTATCCGTCCTGTATTCAACTCAAATTTCAGCCAATCTCCGTAGAAAGTCGTTGCCCCATGATTGACACGATTGACGAACAGTCGCTCCAGGAACTGCAAGACCTGATCCAATGTGTAATCACAGCAGAAACCGACAATCTTTCAGAGATCGTGAAAATTGCGCGTCTCAATCCTGCTGAAGATTTTGCTGGAGCTGATCTGAGAAATACCAGCCTCAGGGGTGCAATCCTGGGTAATGCTAACCTCAGTGGGACTAACTTCAGTGGTGCCAACATTAGAGGTGCCATTCTGATCGAGGCCAACTTGAGCGAGGCCAACTTGAGTGAGGCTGATTTGAGCCATGCCAACCTCATGCGGGCCAACCTGAGCGAATCCAACTTGAATCACGCTAATTTGAGCTATGCAAATTTGATTGTTGCCAATTTGCTCCGTGCTGACTTGAGCGAAGCTGATTTGAGAGGAGCCAACTTGGGCGGAGCAGAACTGAGCCAAGCTAACTTGGGCGGGGCCAATCTGGGAGGAGCCAACCTGTGTGGTTCTAGCTTGGGTGCGACCAACCTCAGCGGGGTTAACTTGATTCGGGCTGATTTGCGCTATGCCGTCTTAATTCGTGCCAACGTCTGCTTAGCAGATCTCATTTGTGCCGATTTACGCTCAACTAGCTTGTGTGGAGCCGATCTGATCGGAGCTGATCTGAGCCTTGCCAATCTCAGTGGTGCCAATCTCAGTGGTGCCAATCTCAGTGGTGCCAATCTCAGTGGTGCCAATCTCAGTGGTGCCAATCTCAGTAGTGCCAATCTCAGTGACAGCAAGCGGCGAGGTGTCACGGTCAAAAACGCTCTGTTCTCTAGAAATTTAGGCATTTGCGAGCAAACACAACTGGATTTAATTCGTCAAGGGGCAATTTTTCAGGGGGGGAAGGGTGAACGCGAGCGCTACAGCTTGGCTAATCTGTGAAAGTGAGATAATTTGTAAATTTTTGTAATCTCTACTTCATCCCATGTAACAAACAGGCGCGGCCTCACCCGATGAATATCCCAGTGACATCCTGCCAGCCCTACCCTACCAGGACACCGGAGTTTAAGGGAGAATCAAGGCTCCCGGACATCAGCTAATTAGGTGGGAAAAAGTCAACAAAAATATAAACTTTTGTAAAATAAACGACCATTTCGGCTGGCTTAAGATTGAGTTTGTTTACAATTTACTACACATATGTAGATATTTATTTCACTTTAATTAATATAGATATGATGTTGAATAAATGTGATTTCCGTCACTCACATTAAACATAGCGATGCTAACTCCAAAGGGAGTGAACCTAGAAAAAGGAATACACGGCATGAGGTTCAACCCAAAAATCTGAGGAACTCAGGGGAAAGGTAAAATCTTGTGTGAGATGAGAGTGAGTAGCATTTTGATTGAATAGCTGCAAAAGTACCGTGGGAAATACGGAAACTAACGCTTAAGGAGGAGATTAAAACGGCTCGACATCAGAATTAAAGACCTTAAGTAAGCAAGCTGAAAGAGGCCGTCTCAGCCCAAGAATCCCAGGCATCGAAGCGCCTGGTAGTGTCAAAAGTAACCCCTTGAACTATCTGATTCAAGCTTGGCAATGCATCCTCCCCTTTCAAAACAGCCTCAGCCGGAGCCTGAAAACAAATATCCAGATTGCTTATATATGGAGTTGGCCGGAACTGTGGTTCAACCCAACAACCCAGAGCATCCAGCATTTTGGACAACCTCAACCCAGAGGCAACCGATTGACCTGTACTTGACCATCTACTTTAACGAGCAGTGGGAATCCCTGGACAAGGGACGCGTTAAGTTTGGCCTAAAAGGTGGAGAACTCAGACTCAAACTGGAAAACAGTGAAATTCCCTATGAGTCTCGTGAGTTAGTCGGCTCCCTTGAATTGAAAAACTCCCCAAAAAAGCAAGAGCGCGACAGGAGTCAGGAGCGAAAGAGTACGTTGGGACAGGCAATTGCGCCAAGGGCGGCGGCAAAACCAATCACCATTATCTCTAACTTCAACGGTAATAAACCTCAAGCTCAGATAAATTTTGGTACACAGCCAAAGCCGTCTCCACCTGAAGCTTCCGTTACAGTTTGCCACGTAACAACTAAAGTGAGCGAGGAAAATCCTGTCTGGATTTTTGAAGAAGAAATTGGTGAACCTGTATTAAAAGGGGTACTCAATCAGGTCAAACTTGCCACTGTTAATGTACTTGCCTTGCCTTGTCGCATAGAAGCAAGGTTTGAAGTTTCCAAGCGAGATGTGTGTCTAACGGATGCTGAAGGATTATGGCCGCCAGACATTAGTCGGAATAAAAGGGCAGTGTTAGACAGACTCATTATCCAGCGTTTGCTGGAACCCAAATTAAAGCCCTATCTGAGTCGAGCGGAGTTGCATTATGAGTGATGACCAATCTCGACTGGATCTGCAAATCCTGATCCAGCGAATTGTAGAAACAGAAACAGACAATCTGGAGCAACTCGCAACCCTGGCGGGTCTCAATCTTGCTGAAGATTTTGCCGAAGCTGACTTGAGCGGTACTGATTTGAGTCAAGCCGATCTGATTGAGGCTGATTTTAGAGGTTGCAACCTGAGGGGAGCTGATCTTAGAGGTGCTCATCTCCAAGGTGCTGACCTCAGGGGGACGGATCTTAGGGGTGCTCATCTTGACAATGCCAACCTTAGAGGTGCCAACCTTAGAGGTGCCAACCTTAAGGGCGCTGACCTCAAGAGTACTCAGTTACACACTGCGAACCTGAGCGATACCAACCTCAGCGAAACGATACTTTGTAGTGCCAATCTCAGAGGTGCCGACCTGAGGGGGGCCGATATCAGGGATGCTAACCTTCAAGGGGTGAGCTTAAGCGATGCCAAACTCCGGGGAGCCAACTTGGGTCGTGTGAACCTGAGCCATGCCAACCTTAAAGGAGCCTATCTGAGGCGTGCCTACCTTGGCGGTGCTGATCTTAGAGGTGCCGAGATCGATGGGGCAGATCTCACCGAAGCCGACCTGAGCGAAGCCAAGCTAAATTGTGCCAAATTAAGGGGAACGAACCTTAAGGCGGCTAATTTGAGTCTTGCCGATTTGAGTGATGTCAACCTCATCCGTGCCAACCTGAGTAGTGCCGACCTTATGCGCGCCAACCTCAGGGATGCGGACTTAATCCGTACCAACCTGAGCGGTGCGGATCTCAGGGGTGCCGACTTGAGTCTTGCCGACTTGAGCCTTGCCAACCTCTGCCTTGCTAACTTAGGCAGTGCCAACTTGATTCGTGCCAACCTGAGCATTGCTGAATTGTGTGGTGCTAACCTCAGCGATGCCAACCTCAGCGAGGCAGACTTGAGGGGGGCGGATGTCGAGAATGCTCAGTTTGCTAGGAATTTAGGAATTTCTGCTCAGACACAACGTGTCTTGCTGCGGCGGGGGGCAATTTTTGAAGATTCAACGAGTGAGCGATCGGAAGTTCTAGCGCCTCATTAAAAATTAGAAGATACGGGAACATGGAGCTATTAGATTGAGTCTCAAACTCTGAAGTTGAAAATCTCTGGGTTTCGGTTAGGATTCATATTGAATCTGTTAGTATCGGAATATTATTTTTTTAACACAGAGGGATACCGAGGAAGGCGCAGAGGAACGCAGAGTTTTTAAAGGACAATTCCTGTTGATTGTTATTGCTTAGGAATTGGTATCAGTTAGCAAAAATAATAGACTAAGGACAACTCACTGGAGAGAGTGCATCTTCCACCGGACTGAAGATTAAACTTGAGTTCCCTATAAAAGACGTAACCTGAAACAAAAAGGAATTTTGGCCTTCAATGGGGGAGGAAAAAATCAGGCTATCAGTCTATCTCGAACTTAGGTATATAGGAAGTTAAAAATTTTAAGAGTAAAGGTGGCTGATGTTGGAAGCAAATAGGAAAATTCAAAAACCAATTTGGGCTAATTTAGTCGTTTTTGTCTTGTTACTACTCGTTAGCGGATTAACTCTTTCTGGTTGCCAAAAAATCTTTCCAGGGGGTAAAACCACTGAGAATACAACCCAAAAGAAGCCTACCCAGGTTGAGCAGCAAAAATCTAATAAACAACTCAAAAAAAAGCAGCCTGCTAAGTCTAATCAAAAGACAAACCCGGATGAGGATACCCAGAATGATGACGATCCGGAATAACTGCTGCTCTTTTTAGCGTCTCGTGCTACCCTCCTGATTATGGAGACTCTACAGCATAACAGTACGCTTGCAACAACCCTGCGAGAGCGCCGTCAACGCCTCGCTAAAGTGATCGATTTCCCCGCTATTCTCTGGTCGGGGCAGCGCAGTTCACGCAATTTTCCGGCCAATCTTTACCCGTTTCGGGCGAGCAGCCACTTCCTTTATTTTGCGGGTCTACCGCTAGAAAATGCGGCAATTTTCCTGCATGGTGGAAAGCTAGAACTGTTTATGGACGAGGCACCTCCAAGCAGTGCTCTCTGGCATGGGGAGATGCCCAAGCGAGAGGAAATCGCTCAAGAGATTGGGGCTGATGCGGCCTTTCCTCTGTCAGAACTGCCATCACGGGGCACAGAGGCGGCGACGATTGCCGTTCAAGATGCCATCACTTATGGGCAACAAACTCAAATCTTAAATCGATCCGTAGCACTAGCCGATGCGGCTCAAGGGATTGACTTGGAGTTAGCCCGTGCGATCGCATTTTTGCGATTTTGTCATGATGCAGGTGCTCTCTCCCAACTACGACAAGCCGCCGCCGTCACCGTAGAAGCTCATCAAGCGGGAATGAGGGCAACCCCGACGGCCAAGTTAGAAGCCGAAGTCAGGGGTGCGATGGAACAGGTAATTCTGGCTCACAACATGACAGATGCCTATGGTGGCATTGTCACGGTTCATGGTGAAGTATTACATAATGAGCAGTATCACCATCCCTTGCAACCGGGAGATTTGCTACTGGCTGATGTTGGGGCTGAAACATCGATGGGCTGGGCGTCTGATGTAACGCGCACTTGGCCTGTTACAGGAAAGTTTTCCTCCACTCAACGCGACCTCTACGATATTGTTTTGGCAGCCCATGATGCCTGTATCGACAAAATTCGCCCAGGAATCGAATATTTAGACATCCATCTGTTGGCGGCATCGGTGATTGCCCAAGGCTTGGTGGATTTAGGCATTCTGCAAGGGCAGGTGTCAGATTTGGTCGAAATGGATGCTCATGCCCTGTTTTTTCCTCACGGTGTGGGTCATCTGCTGGGCTTGGATGTCCATGATATGGAAGATTTGGGAGATTTAGCGGGTTATGAAGAAGGAAGAGTGCGAAGTTCGCGCTTCGGCTTATGCTACCTGCGACTCAATCGACCCTTAAAAGCGGGAATGCTGGTCACGATTGAACCAGGGTTCTATCAAGTCCCGGCAATTTTGCATGACCAACAACTACGCTCAAAATATCAGGAGGTGGTCAATTGGGAGCGTCTTGCCCAGTTTAACGATATTCGAGGCATTCGCATTGAAGATGATGTTTTGGTCACTGAGGAGGGTAGCGAAGTACTCACAGCCGCTTTGCCAACTCATGCGGATGCGATCGAGGAATTAGTCCAGTAAAGGATGAAGTCTAAAATTTTCTTCACCCTTCATAAGCTAATCGGCATTTAAATTGCATTATCGAGGAGGTAAGGCAGAGGGCAGAAGGCAGAAGGAATAAGAGTTTTTATCTCATCACCAAGGTATGCAATTTAGATGCATCTCAGCTTACTTCTTGATTATTGTTGTCGAATCTGGCTTTTAACCCAGCGTCGAAAGGAGCTAACTAGCTCTAAATAGTCCACGACTCCAGCCTGAAGCAGAAAATGGTCAACTTTGTCTATATACAAAGTTGGAAAACTAAGACTTTGCTGGGATGGAACATAGGTCTTATTTTGCAGCTTGTAGAGGGTCAGAAATATGCCGTCGTAGCGCCAGATTTCCGGAACACCGATATGGGCAAAAACTTCTAAGCGGCTTTTGGCACTACTGGTGATATCGATTTCGATCGCCAAATCAGGTGGCGGATCTTGAGTCAGGTCAATTTTCCTTTTGCCTTTAACCGCACTT
Source organism: Microcoleus sp. AS-A8 (assembly GCA_039962225.1). Lineage (NCBI taxonomy): Bacteria > Bacillati > Cyanobacteriota > Cyanophyceae > Oscillatoriales > Microcoleaceae > Microcoleus > Microcoleus sp. AS-A8. The sequence goes on along the minus strand of JAMPKV010000009.1, from coordinate 55,074 downwards.
TGATTCTGAATGTAAAAACATTCATCCGGTTCTAGACCCATAGTCAGGTCTGAACGGTTGAACGTCATGGAACCCAGAGGATAGATACTAATCCTCAGTTCTTCAGCGATGGTTTCGACAAAGCGACTAGCTAACTTTTTGTAAAGCTCATGCTCTGGTGAGGGAGCCATGATTTCGAGGATGCCACGATTGTAAGTAAGGCGTAATCGACGTTCGCTCAGTTCCGCTAACAACGTTTGATAGGTCTGCCAACTAATACCCGATAGCTGGATACATTGTTCTGGTTGCCTGAGCATGTTGCTGGTCATACCCTTATTTTCGGCGATGTGGGATCACGTCGTTATGCGGGTTCACATCCTCTAATCTCAAAATTGCTCCTCCCACGGTCACGCTAGCGTCACACCGAGCTGCGCTAATGCTACAACCGTGGGATACTCTATTCTACGTCCTGCTTGCCCTACTAGGGTTTCCTCAGCCGCGTAGAGACTAAACCTAGGTTTGTTAATCTTCAAACTCGTCTATCATTCCAGGACTGATCAGGGTAATGTCAAACTCATCAAGTGGCCCCGTTGGATTGATAGTTTGTCTGAGCAGGTAATATTTGGCACTCACCTGCGGACCAAACACAATCTCGTCCTCATTTTCAAGATCGTGGGCTTGGAGTTTGCGACCATTAATCAAAAGTCCGTTGGCACTGGGTTTCCCTTTGAGATTGCCATCCACAATCTGATAGTAGTGACCGCCATCTTCGCGCTGCCGTCGCACCAAAGTCGCGTGATGGCGAGAGACAAACTGAGAGAATAGACGGATATCAGAACTGGGGTCTCTGCCGATAGAATATACGGCCTCTTCTAAGGGAAATTCTCTACGTCCCTTCTCGTCTTCAATAATCAATAAATGGTTTTGATTGGGTTGTGTAGGCATCGAAGAATAATAAATAGTTGAAAAACGCTCACTGGGAGATTACTCAAAGATTACCCCTTGTTGCTTCTGTTGAAGTGAGAAGCTTCAACAGGAGTTCTCTTCCATTCCCTGAACAAGCCTTTAGGGTAATCATTCTCAGGCTCTGGCAACGGTGTTGCGGGGAGAGGATGTAGCATGGTTAAGATGGGAATTAGGGGTTCAGAGATTGCTTTCGCTACAAAGCTAGGCTAGCACGAGGCTTCAAGCGGTTGCCTAGGTATATGGGTGTAATGCCTCACCCTGACCTATTCCTAAATTCTTTCTAAGTTAGACACAGCAAAACTGGAATTAACCTGAGGGAAGAGATAAGTTAGCAGCCTAAGAGAATGCGCTCAGGCTTCGGTTGCTATGCTACGCGCTCCCCCTAGTTCATACCAGGACAGGTTTTGTTTTCCGTACCATCGCTGTAGCTTATGTATTTTCCCCTGCTCACCCGTTGCCCATGTTGATCAAGTCAAAATGATTCAGGGGATTAGGGGGCGTACTGTGCTGCTCTGGAATGCTTTTGGTTTCACTGGCGTTTGCTAATCTTCCGACCCACATAAATGTAGTCTGGGATGTTCTCTCTATTAGTTTGAATGGCTGAGCAGGAGAATGTGAGCGCGACCTGTGTTCCCTGTTTGGTCAGACCGACCACTTCTACCTCCCGCGAAAATTCTTGGGCTAAAAAATATTGTTGACTGGCTTCTAATAATAGATTGTATTCAATGATCAGCTTAGAAAGTTGCGTGCCAATCAATTCCTCTTTGCTATACCCAAATAAGTTGTTAGCCGATTGATTGACCATTTTAATAATTCCTGATCGGGTCGTTACCAATAAAGCATTAGCCAGAGATTGGAGGATTTTATTTAAATATTCATTGGAAGAATCCCAAGCCTCTAACAAAAGGGTGACTTCATTCGATCTTTGAACGAATTTTTGTTCCAAAACCATTCTGTCAGTAACGTTTTCAATAAAAATAACTAACCGATTCCCTAAATCTTGTATATTTTGAGGTTTAAGTACATAAAGATCCAGATACAATGAGTGGCCTTGTGGGGAGAAGCGTCCAATACCTTTTAACTCAAAACTATCCTTTCGCCCTTCCAGGATAGCAAGGAGAATATCTTCGACTCCAACCAGTTCTGGAAAGCCGAGACAGACAGGTTTTGTCGGTTTAACTTCCTGAGGACAATCGGCAAACTTCTTGACTCCTAAGGATGTCTCTAAAATATTCAACTCCCGATCCACAACCAAATATTCAATTTGGCGAAGAGATAATAGTTGCTGCAAGAGAGAATTCATTCGGATTAGAGCATTTGGTAGGCTAGTTTTTGGAAAATTTCATCAACGCATAAACCTGTCTTAGCTGAAGTTGAATAGGTGGCTATTATTTTATCGGGAGCCTTCATCGCAATACTTTCTAAATATTTTTTTCGAGTTTCTTCATCTATTAAGTCTGATTTGTTTAAAGCAACGATGACAAAACCCTTAGGGTTAACCGATAAAAAGCATTGGATATGATCGGAAATATGATCGATAGTTACCTGACGGTTAATATCTGCAACAACCACTGCACTACTAGCGCCCTGCAAATATGTAGGAGTCACTGCCTTAAATTTAGTATTTCCTTCTAAATCCCAGATTAGAAGTTGTATATTCACCTGTTTTTTCTGTTCAAATAATTGGCATTCAACCGTCTTTCTAGAAATTTTCACACCGACTGTGGAAAGATATTGATCACTAAATTGACGATCTACAAAACGGCGAATCAAGCTGGTCTTACCTACACTAAAATCGCCCAACATGCAGATTTTTTTTGATATTGTTGAAGTCATCGTAATTGCTCATTTCGGCTCGAGGAGAAACCTCTTGCTGCTATGCCTATAACAGCAAACAATTGCAAGTCTTCGCCAGGATACTCACGCTGTAAAACTGCGAAAAATAAAGCGTGTCCTCAGTCCTAGGGAAAACCTAGAATAACATTACCATGTAATATCTAACACTTCCTTGTGCAGAGAACAGGATGTCTGGTGGGGGGTTGAAGAATCAGGGATTTAATGAGCATAGGCATGAGTGTGTACCATGAGTTACACGCCATCGCCTCTGTTATGGATCTTCAACAAGGAGTCACCACCTGCGAACAATCGCCTGTCCTATCTTCAAAAATGGCTCCTCGTTGGATCAAATCCCGCCTCATTGCTTCTGTAATCCCCAAATTGTAAGCAAAAACGGTCTGGTTCACATCCGCAAGGGTCAGATTAGCAAGGCTGAGATTAGCCAGCTTAAAATCAGCACCACACAAATTAGCATTACTCAGGTTGGCACGGTTCAGGTTAGTGCTGCGGAGATTGGCACCATGGAGTTTAACGCCACTGAGATTGACACGGCTCATATTTGCGCCATTCAGGTTAGTGTTACGGAGATTGGCACGAGTTAGATTGGCCTTAAGCAGGTTAGCACCACTCAAATCTGCTTCACTCAGGTCGGCACCACTGAAATCAGCTCCGATTAGGTTAGCATCCCTTAAGTTGATACGGTTAAGGGTAGCGCTAATCAGAGTGGCACCCCTTAAGTCAGCCTCGTTCAGGTTGGCATCCCTCAGATTGGCACTGATGATCTTGGTATGAATTAGACTGGCATCTCTCAGGTCAGTATGGCTGAGGTTAGCGCCACTTAAGTCAGATCCGTTCAGCTTAGCATCCCTGAGATTGGCATTACTCAAGTTAACGCTGCTTAAGTTAGCCCCGATTAAGTTGACATTGATCAAGTTGCTACTGATTAAGCTCGCACCACTGAGATTCGCACCCCACAGATTGGCATCTCTGAAGTTGGCACCTCTGAGGTTAGCACCGCTTAGATTAGCATCCCTCAAATTAGCACCGCCCAAGTCGGCACCGCTCAAGTCGGCACCGCTCAAGTCCGAATGCTTAAGATCTGCACGATTGAGATTAGCACGGCTCAGATTGGTACCACTCAAATCGGCGCGGCTCAGGTTAGCGCCGCTCAATTTATCCCCACTCAAATCTTCACCGCTCAGATCAACGCCCACAAAATCTTCGCAAAGATTGACACCAGCAATTTGTGCTAATCGGGATAAGTCTTCTGTTCTCGCTCCCATAATTTGCTGGGTCAGGTGGTGAAATTGCAAAGCAAATGCTTCCTTAGTCATATCGCAGTTCGTATCGACTCAGATAGGACTTTAATTTTCGCTTGAGTAAGCGACGAACGAGCGCTCTTTCGAGAACTACCCTCTTCTTTTTACTGAGCGTGTGGGGTAACAGACCTGTAGCATCTGTGATACGTATATCTTGTAGCGATACAGAAAAAAAGGCTTCCACACGGCAGGGCTTGGCTGTTACCTTCAACGTTCCCAATAAGGTAGGCTGGAGTGAGCCTTGTAAAATACAATGATTCTGCTCTGCAAAGACAGCCCAGGTTAAGTTTTCCTGTGAACCCTGAGTGCTGACCTGAGAAATAGACAAGGGGTTTTGCTCTGCTTTTTCAGCTATTTTCTGGGTACCAAGACCCCCCTTGATTGCAGGTTTTTTCTCTTTTACAGAGACGGTTACACAGCTTTGTTCGTCACTGCCTTCCTGGTTTTGTCTTCCTTGTTGTCCAGACAGTTCAAAAGCTCCATTCAGTCCTGGGGATGCCAGGGAAATTACCCCATTTTCTACCCTTAACTGGAGTTCTCCCCCGGTTAGACCAAACTTAAGGCGAGCAAAGGGTAACGGCTGTTCCTGTTCCTTAAATTTTAGAGTCAAGTACAGTTTGATTTGGTCTGTTTGAGCCGATTGACGCTTGAGGTTGAAAATGCCCTGCTTTTCTGCTTGAACAAGTTTTCCTTCCAACTTGATGGATACGCAGGTTGGACATTTGTCCTCAGACAGAGTCTGAGAGGATGAGGGGAGAGATTGTGGCATTGCCAAACTGCTATCAGTCCTCAGGGGAATGACTATAAAGTTATCATGACTCTGAAACTATTTCCTCTTCCTAGATTGACTTTTTGTTTAACCTAACCTAGTACAAGAAAAATTTCCGAGGTCATTGGGATGTATTCCAAACCCAAAATTCAGCGTAAGGCAACCCAAAGCTGTAACTGGTCGATTGATCAACTACCGGGATTAAGCCCCCAGGATCACACCAAACTCAAAGGATTGGGCATTACAACCACTGGGCAACTCTTACAAACAGCGAACACTCCGCAACTCAGGCAATCACTGGCTAATCAGCTACAAATCAAGACTCAGTATGTGAACAAGTGGGTTGCCCTGGCTGATTTGGCTCGTATACCAGGGATTGGTTACCAATACTGCGGACTCGTACTCCATGCCGGTGTCTGTTCCGTGCATCAACTGGCTCAGACTCCTATCCACCGATTGCATCAACAAATTTTACGTCTGCAAGTGACCATGATGCAGCGCAAAGACCTCTGTCCTCATGTAGACCAAGTAGCATCTTGGATTAAGCAAGCGCGTGATTTAGCTCAAAAGCATGAAGTATAACCATAAATTGTATACTTCATGCCTTTGAGCCTTCATCGGTTCCTAATCTTTGGTTAACACGCCATTAAGGAAAATATCTGCAATCCCTTCTGCCATTTCTTGCATCTGTTTGGGGGATGCTCCTGGCTCCATAATCGTCTCATGACTGAAACCTGCAACGGCAAACATTCCCAAAAAGACCTGCGCGACTATTTTGGGGTTGACACGTCGATAAATGCCTCGATCCATTGCGGTTTGGAAAAAGGCTTCAGCAACATCTGTCATTTTAATAATCACTTCTGACTGAATGCGATCGCGCAACTCCGGATGAAACTGCGCCTCCATGAAGCAAACCTTCATCATATCGGCATTCTCATGCATTCGCATCATCCGCCGCCGCATCACCTGTGCCACCGCTTTATAGCTACCCATTTCGCTGAGTTCTGTCAGCAAATCGGTAAGAATTTCTATCCAGCCTTGAGTGGCTACCTCAATTAAGATTGCCTTTTTGTTCTCAAAATGGCGAAATAGGGTACCTTCTGCTACTCCTGCTGCACTTGCTAAGTCACGGGTTGTTGTACCGTCATACCCCCGCTTCGCAAATAAATGCTGTGCCGCTTGGAGGATGCGCTGCCTTGTCTCTGTTTCTGACTGAGGAGGCCGATTTAAAATTCGCATTTGAAGTCCCAACAAAAGCTGTAGCGCTATTGTCCAACAGGATAGCTAATAATTGACAAAAGTTTTATAGTTTCTCACAAATTCCTCTGAGTCAAACCAGCTAACCAGGTAGGATATGCAAAAGAGCGATCGCATTCTAACGTTGGCCCTCGATAAGTTTGGCTGACTTGGCTGACTTTCGCCTCAAAGCGATCCACGGCTTGCGCCGCCTTACGGCTATCACGTGTGTGACGCTCTGGTATGACCATTTCCAAGGCTATACTCCACCAGACATCATTCGTAACACTCAGTTGGGTGAGTTCGTAAGTCATGCCTTGATAGTGGCGCTGCGATCGCATCTTTTTCACCCCAACCCACGCTTTTTCCCCAACAACATCAGCTGGCATCATGCTCTGTTGATCGGAGTCCTGACAAACCCACTTCAGCCATTTTTCGGCTTTCCCCTGCCAACAGTCGCCAAATCTTAAAATCCCCACTTCTGCCTTACGCCACTTCACTTCCAAACTTCCCTGGCGCAGTTTGATATTGAGATAATCGCACTCTGGTGTGTATAAATACAGGTCTTCCCGTTCTTCTGGCGAACCCAAGAGTTCACCGGGACAATCCACATTAAACCAGTGTTCCACCTCATTTGTTGGTGTACCGCGAACAAACCAACGCAATTCTAGAGTTGTGAGCATTAACGACTATGGAGTGCGAACGACATTGTACAAGGGTATTATCTGATCCAATTCTCTTCGTCTTCTCCATGCCTGATCTTGCCTGGATTTTCATTTATCCCATCAAGTCCTTAGATGGTGTTGCCGTCACCCAAGCCAGGGTGCTCAAAAGTGGTGCTCTGCAATATGACCGAGAGTTTGCCATTGTTGACGAGCAAGGGCGATTCGTCAATAGCAAGCGTAATCCTAAAGTTCACTTACTGCGATCATCTTTTGACCTCGATGCTCGGACTGTTTCCCTACAAATCCAAGGTACAGAGCAAGCGCAAGTTTTTCACCTCGATGACGAACGAACGGCACTAGAAGCGTGGTTGAGTCACTATTTCGGCAAAACTGTAAAGTTACAACAGAACATTTTTCAAGGGTTTCCTGACGATACCAACGCTCCTGGGCCAACTGTAATTAGTACCGCCACGATAGAAACAGTAGCAGGTTGGTTTTCTGAAATCAGCACAGATGAAATGCGACGACGCCTACGAGCCAATGTTGAAATTGCCAATGTTCCGCCTTTTTGGGAAGACCAATTATTTGGCGAAGCGGATAAGATCATTCAGTTTCAAATCGGCTCGGTTCGGTTTGAAGGCATCAATCCTTGTCAGCGTTGTGTCGTACCCACACGAGATTCAATCACGGGCGAAGCCTCTCCAGAGTTTCAAAAAATCTTTGTCGCCAAACGTCAAGAAAGCTTACCTTCATGGGTAGCCGCCTCTCGCTTCAATCACTTCTACCGCCTCAGTGTCAACACACGCATACCAGAATCCCAAGCCGAACAGATTTTACAGGTAGGAAATGAAGTCAAGATTCAAGGTACAGTAAAAGCCTAATCAGGATATGTGGAAAACTCGACTGAAACGCAAGTGATATAACGTATGGCTTCAGCCGCAGAAAATAAAGACCAGCAACATCCTCAACAGAAGAACGACCAAGAAATTGTTGAGCGTCTCTTACGAGAAGAACCTAGTGAACGCCATTATGCAGAACTCGCCCGATTACGGATTCGCTATTGTAGTTTTCCAGGTGCGAGAGAGATTCAACAAAACTTGGACGCTATTCTCCAACGTTGGCAGATGACGGAAGAACAGCTATTTGAGTTGACCCGTCAGATCCATGCAACGGGTCAAGTTTACAAACGTGGTAACAACTCACAAGGGCAAGATGATTGGAGTTAGAAACCAAGCTTCTAGTTCGGCGGACGCTCACCTTTAATCTCAGCTAATGGCTGGGAGGTGGCTTGAGGTAAAGGCAGCTTCTTCGGTGCTGGGGGAAATAGGGGGGGTAAATCCTTCTGGCTATTGAGCGGCATAGTGGGAGCTGCTAGCTCAACGTTAGGTTGGGATTGTGTATTTTCCGCAGCTTTGGAAGTCGCGCTGTCGGCAGTTGCGTTAATCGCGGTACTGACGGGTTCGATGGTCTGAGCCACCTGGACTTGCTGTTGCAATTGCTCTGTGGAGGAAACCAGTTTACCCAACCCATTCACTAACTGTCTCAGATTGTCGCGAAAGGCTGGATCACCGGTTAAATCATCTAAATCCGACGTAATTTTTTGGGCATTTTCAAACGTTGCCCGTGCTGAGTCCAGAGTTTGTTGCAAGAGGACTACGCTATTGGGATTATTCAGGGATGTGGAAATGTCTCGCAGATTAGCGGACGCGGTTGCTGCATTGGCGGAGAGGGTGTCTAAATTCTTCAGCAGTCCCCCGACGTTAATCTCACCCGCGGTGGTGTTAAGCTTACCAGCCGCTGAGCTGAGCTGGGCTGATATAGGTGTGAAGCCAGCTACAAGTCCACGCAGTTGATCGCTGGTTTGACGGACGCTATCTAATGTTCCGACCAAACCAGCTCGATTTGTAGCCACCAAATTATTGGCGGTAGCAACCAGTTGTGTCAATTCGCCAGCGGTCACGCTATATTGATTGGCTGTGTTACTTAAGCTATCCGCCGTGTTCCCAAAGCGATTCGCCGCAACACCAACTTGAGCCATGGTTTGATTCGCTGTGCGAGAAAGGGTATTGGTAGCCGTCGAGAAGCTACCTAATTCTTGTCGAGCAGAACGAGACAAAAGAGTCAATTCGTTGGTCAGTTGCGTGACACTGGTTGCAGCAACCGCAGCGTTTTGAGTTAGAGTTTGGACGTTACCAAAAAACTTGGGGTCGGTATAAACTTCAGCGAGGCGAATGGTGTTGCGTAGCAGTTCCTCAAAACTGACACCAATCCGACCCTGGAGACGATCGTTGTCACAAATTACTAGAGTGGAATTGCATTGACGACTCCGAGGATTGATTGACTCTGCTCCCACTGGTAGCGTTGTTCGGGGCGTGATGTCAATTGAGGCTTCGCCAACTAAACCGGCTTGATTGGCTTCAATGACCACATCTTTAGGGATTAACAACTCAGGGTTCGTAATTTCAACAGTGGCATTAACGCCATTGGTTTCCGGTGCAATCTCCGTGATTCTCCCTACCTTAACACCGCGATAGCGTACCATCGCACCCGTTTTCATGCCAGCAACATTGGCAAATTTCACGCTGAACTGGTAGTTACGATCGCCAAATGTTTGGTCTCGTATCCATAGTACTAAACCAACAAATACAGCAAGTCCTACCAGGATTAACAATCCAACAGAGCCTTCTCGAACTGTTCGCGATCGCATAATTTTTCTTCCTTCGCTATTAGCTGTTAACTGTTAGCTTTCTGCCCTCTACCTCTTACCCAGAACCAATACTGAATTACAAATAACAGCTAACCGCCTGTGAACTGATCGCTATTCACTATATAGGTATCCTACCCAATTGCCTGAATGGGTCCAGTGATACTAGCACTAAAAAATTGTCGTACTAGAGGATTATCCGTCGTATCAATCTCGTTAACCTTACCTTGCCACTGTATCTTGCCTCTGTAGAGAAACACAACCCGGTCAGTCGTGCGGCGAATCGTACTGTCTTGGTGAGTTACCATGACGTAGGAACCGCAACCCTCATCGGCAAACTGGAGTTGACGGACTAAATCCTCAATCACGGTGGAAGCGATCGGGTCAAGACCAGCCGTTGGCTCATCATAGAGTAAAACTTGCGGGTTGTCCTTGGCATTATCGGGGTTAGCCATGATGGCACGAGCAAAGCTGACGCGCTTGCGCATCCCTCCGGATAACTCAGATGGGTAGCGGTTGCCGATACCTGGTAAACCGACCTTCTCCAGGCTGCGAGCAACCAATTCCCGAATCCGCTTGCGCGGTAATTTTGAGTGCTGGTAAAGCAAGAAACCGACATTTTCTTCCACCGTCAACGAGTCGAACAACGCCGCCTGTTGAAACACCATGCCAATACCAATGGGGTCTTGGGCATCCTCGATTAAACCTTGGCGCTGTTGCCCTGCCACATAAATTTCCCCAGTCTCAACGGGAGTGAGACCCGCAATAATTCGCAGAATGGTTGATTTTCCGGTACCAGAAGGACCAATAATCCCCAGCGCCTCGCCCCGATAAATGGTCAAGTCAACATGATCCAGGATGATATTATCACCAAAAGACTTGCTAACTCCCTTTAGTTCAATCAGGGGTTCTGTCATCGAAATTCCTGGGTTAGAAACTGCTCACTAAAGCTCCGCGTCCTTTTAGGACGGCTTTACAAATCAATTTGCTATGCGCCACGAGTTGTAAGACAAAAACTTGCAATCCATAGGCACTGCGTTTTGAGTTAGCCGCTTGCCAGTATTCAAACTGTGCAAGCTAATTGTTTTCCGGCCTGGATCTTTCTTTGTTGGAGACAATGCCCAGCCGCCAACGTAACAGAACCCGTATTTAGGATGTTTAACGATTGAGCCACGCTTGAATCCAGCACTAATGGTTCCACCATATCGAGAACGTATGTGTCCAGGAGCATGTTGTAAACGGTGCAATTGTCTACGATGGAACTCTAGTGGGACAACCTCAATCAGTTTGATATTGTCTGATTCGGTGTGTCCTCCCACATACCAATTAGCTAGCACCCAAGAATCAACACAATGCGCTTCAAACTTATTTGACAGCTTCTGCTTGGACTTATGAAGTCCTAAACTTTGTCGCAGCTCGTAAGTATCGTTTCCAGATTTAGTCTCAAGATGAGCAATTTTTCTGAGTTCAGAATAGAACCAGTGCTTGCCTACCTCTAGGGGACTGAACGAAACATTCCACTTACGTCCGTTCTTCCATGTGCAGGCTTTAATGTCCTCCACAACAAAAGCCGATACAGGAAACATCTTGGTTAGCCAGTTAACTATCCTTAGCTTCCACTGCCATCGTGCTTTGGTAGATGGAGGAATGCGGGTTTTATTGACTAATCTGTTAGCTCGGTTTTGACGACAGGGGGTATTGCGAAAGCGTCTTGCTCGTCGCATATTTCGTCTCACCTCAACATGGTCTTTCACCCAGTCAACAGCATGGGTTTGCACATTGAGGTAAGTGTGAGCTTGAGATTTGACTGTAAATGCTTCTCGCTTTGAACCTGGGTCAATTCCTACCGCTATTGGCTGACGATTTGTGTTAGAAGGTTCTACGTTGAGTCGAACACAAAACACTCCTTTCTTCCAGAACGGTGTTGCTTTACCTAACTTAATCCAACGCTTTGCACGGCTTGGAGTAGTCGGCATTAACGGTCTGTTTTCACTGTTTACAACGGGAACAAACATTGACGATAAGTCCTATTGCTAGGTATATATTTCCCTTCGCCGCTGACCCCAGAGGGGTTAAAAACTAGGGAGGCATTCTTAACGTCTTGCGGGATACCACTCCCAGGTAGTTCAGCAATTGGCTAGACACTGTTTTAGTCCTGAATTAAGAAGGTGGTGAGTCTTCCTCTTTCAAGCCTCCGCGCTCTACTCCGGAGGTCAGTGACGTCGAGTTGCAGGCTAATACGTTGAAGGTTAACAGATTATTGGTTAATAGATTAACAAGTTGCAGGTTAGAACGTTTAACCTGCCAACGTTCCAACCTGCCAACGTTCCAACCTGCGTTGAATTAACGAACTCCATTGGCTGTAGCGGCTGAATTTTCCGCTGACGACGCCTCCAAGCCAAAAACGCGGCTAAAGACTTTTTCTACTTTGTAACCGGAGTCAATGGATTCGAGTGGGTCTTTGCGTAGACGGTGACGCAGACATAAGGTGATCACACGGCGGATATCATCAACGGTGACTTCGTTGCGTCCTTCCAAGGCCGCCAGTGCTTTGGCAGCACGATTGGTCACAATATCACCTCTAAGTCCATCTACATCGAGTTCTGAGCAGACTTGAGAAATTTTTACCCGCAAGTCGTAGTCTAGCTCGACTTGAGGCAGTAGCTGTTGAGCGGCAACAAGCTTTTGCTGCATGGCTTCTTGCTCAGGCTGATACTGCTCCATGAATGCCTGGGGATTTTGGTCAAATGCAGCCCGTTGTTCCACAATCTCGACACGCAAGGCTGGCTCTTTGACGGTGCGGATTTCTGCGTGCATCCCAAAGCGATCAAGGAGTTGGGGTCGCAGTTCGCCTTCTTCGGGGTTGCCGGAACCGACGAGAACAAAGCGGGCTGGGTGGCGAATGGAGATGCCTTCTCGTTCAACGGTGTTCCAACCACTGGCGGCGGAGTCTAGGAGGACATCGACTAAGTGGTCGTCTAATAGGTTGACTTCGTCTACATAGAGGATGCCACGATTGGCTTTGGCAAGCAGTCCGGGTTCAAAGGCTTTCACGCCTTCGGATAAGGCTTTTTCAATATCAATGGTGCCGCAGACTCGGTCTTCGGTTGCGCCTAAGGGGAGGTCAACCATCGGGACTTTTTTCTTGACAATTGAGGGATTTTGTGATGAGGTATTATCACTTATCCCGTCAGGGTCGTTGGGGTCGCTGTTGAAGGGGTCGTCGGCGATTACGTCAATTTCTGGTAATAGGTCAGCCAACGCCCGAATGGTGGTGGATTTGCCGGTGCCGCGATCGCCCATGATCATGACTCCGCCAACTTTGGGGTCAATCACATTCAGCAGTAGCGCCAGTTTCATTTCTTCCTGACCCACAATGGCAGTGAATGGAAAAACCATGCGGCGAGCGGTCATTGGTGCTGGGGCAGTTGGACTCACTTCAATTACCTGATAGTTAATCTTTTCTTTACGCTTATCATTTTGCCACAAAGCGATCGCTGAGCTTTGAGTTATTGATTGTGGGGGCTGGAATGACGATATAGCCGGTGGTGCTGTCGCCGAGTACCCAGTTGCGATCGCTTCCCCAGTACCACCAGTGGGCGGCGACATAGGCGCAGATCAGGCTATCGAGTTGGTCTTCGATCGCTTTGAGGGCGATTCCGGTGGGAAGAAACGAACCACAGAGGCGCAGAGGGCAGGGAGAGGGGAGGGTTAGGGAGGGGGTGAGGGTGGGTAGGATGGTGAGGATGTATTGGTGGAGTTTGAGGAGTTCGGAGTGGCGATCGCTGAGTTTGCCTTTTTTGTATTTTAGGATGCGGGTGAGTCCGAATAGATGGACGATCGCAGGATGGGGATAGACTTCGATTTGGTAGCGTCCTGGAATTTGGGGGGTAATGATGGGGGCGTGGACAAATCCTCGTGCTTCTAGGATTAGACCAAATTCGATGGTGTGTTGGGCAAAGGGGCGTCCGAGATTGGCGGGGTAGCAACCGGCGTGATAGTGGCGGAAGTGCTGGTGGGTGAGTTTGTCGGGTAGACGCATCCCTGTGGTGTTGGGAATGAGGGTGGGGGCATCGACGGCAATCATGGCGGGTTCGCTGGGTGCCGTCCATTTGTCTACCCAATTTAAGATGTCTGTGGTTGTTTGCTGTCGGTCTAAATCTAGTAGATGTAGGCTGCCATCTGACCATTCTAGGCAACATAGACCACTTGCTCCAGATGTCCAGCCGAGGTCAATTCCTAAAAATTTCATCACTGATATTGCAACCTCAATTCACGGATAAAAGATTTCAGATTTCCGTAAATTTACGGAAGCATTATATATTGCCGTTCCTGATTATTGTTTTTAATCGACGTAGTTACAATAACTTGAGGGATTAGTTTGTAAATCTTTTATCTTATCACTCAAATTACTGAGAATTATCAACATGTCAGCAAAAAATAAAGCCAAACCTAATGATTCAGGGGTTAACGAACAGCAATCCAAGATTCGCTTGCTGCTTGCCTTGTGGGACATGGGCAGAGAAGGGCACGAAGTCAAGAAGAGTGAATTAATTAAGCGAATTCTACAGACAAAGGAGAAGGCTGGAGACTATCAGGTTTTTTTTGAACAATTAGAAAAAGAGGGGGCGATCGCGAGTGCCACAAAAAACAGATCGGTCAAGCTTTCCCTGACGGATAAGGGTTTGCACATGCTAGACGCTGGGCTGAAAAGCCCTGATTTTGAGTCTAACGCCAAGCAAGTTAGAGCAAAAGATTTCAATACTTTGCTCAAGTGGATTCGTCATATGGATGGTGCTGTGAGTACGTCAAATGGTCAAGCGAAACCAACAGCCACTGCGATCGCATCTTACGACGAGTTTAAGCCTATGGCGTTGGATGTCTACGACCAACTTAATCAGGACTACAACCTGGATAGCTTGGTACCGATTTATCGAATCCGGCGGGCAATTGGCGATCGCGTCACTCGCTCTCAGTTCAATGAGTGGCTGCTGGAGATGCAAGCTGATGATATTTTGCAGCTACTCGAAGGCAGCGTGGAAGACAGTGCCCCAGACAAGCTTGAAGATTCTATCACAACCAAAGTGAGTGGGTTACGCTGCTATGCCAAGCGTCTAACCCCATAAACTAACTCATTCAAACTGTTCCCATACTCTTTTACTTTTCTACTGTTTAACTCTCACACGACTTATGAATAGCGTACCTTCTGCCATTACAGATCTCAACCATGCCATCAAGAGTGAAAACCCATTTGACAGGCCATTGGTAGTCAGAAGCCATGATGTTTGGGAACAGAGTTTTCCTGATGTACCTTCCATAAATGCTCATGCCTCTAACGGTGTTTTTCAGGCAATCGAACAAATTCGTGCCAGACAACTTTCAGTTCTCGGTATCACGATCAAAGCTGAGAGAGGACTAGGAAAAAGCCACCTGCTCAGCCGAATTCGTCGCCAGCTTAAGGTTGAGGGTGGGTCTTTTTTTGTCTACATGAGTGAGTATGGCGATTTAAATCGAATTAATTCTAAGTTTCTAGATACTTTGGCATCCAGCCTTAAACAGACTGGTAATCAAGGTGTTATGCAGTGGCAAGAGTTAGCTACTGCTTTAGTAAATGAGGCAATCAAGAAAGAGTATACGCCTCAGCAATTAATTAGCCGATTTCCTGGAGCATTAGCTCAAAATCCCAAATTGGTTGATAATTTGACAGCCAAGGTACTTCAACTCAAGTCGAATATTGAAAATCCTTATTTAATTCAGGCTCTCCTATGGACACTTTCTCCAGATAAAGTATCCTTCGCAATCAACTGGCTATCTGGAAGAGATTTAGCACAGTCACAAGCTGACGCAATGGGATTACCAAGTCAGAGTCAAGAAGATAAAGAAGCTGAAGCATTGCAGATTATCTGCCAAATTTTAGACTTAATTGGTGACTACAGAACGCTGGTAATCTGCTTTGATGAGCTAGAGAGTATAGATTGTAATGAGCGAGGTTTTACAAGGGCGCAGGTTGCGGCTCTTTTAGCAAAAGACCTGTACGGCAAAATCAAGCGTGGCATTTTAATGATGGCTATGTATCCTCTAACTTGGACAAACCAAATCAGAGCCGTGCCAGAGGCACAAGCCGTTACTGATAGGATTGGTAATAAAACCTTTGATTTAAGTCCTCTCAATGCTGATGGTGTTGTGGCTGTTGTTTCTCAATGGTTAAAAGAGTTTTATGAGAAAAAGGGTTTGACTCCACCTACTCCTGTTTATCCCTTTAATGAAGGTGAGTTGAGAGAGCTTGGCAAAGAAAAGCCAATTATAAGGGCAGTTTTGAACTGGTGTGCAGAGAACTGGAAAGTAGGCAAGGGTGATGCTCCACTAAAAGATCCACTACATAAAGTTGGAATTGCCTTTAACAAGGAGTTGGCTGCACTGGAGAAGTCAATCGATGACTATTTAGAGGATAATGCTACGCTGGCTGATGCTCTGCGTCTAGGTTTCCTCACACTAGCAGGAGAGACTATAGAACGAGTGCAAGTTGAACGTATTGAGGATATTCAAGCTAAAAGTGCAGACAAAGGCTACCTCCACTTCAGAATTGTTGGCAAAGAAGATGGAAAAGTCGTCAAGATAGTAGTAGCAGTTGTTCAAAATTCTGGTGCAAAGTTTGTAAGTGCTACCTTGAAGCGATTGATTGACTACCAAAAATTTGATATGACTCGCGGTTGCTTAGTTCGTACTAAGGCAGTTAATCCCAAGACAAAAGGACAAGAGTATTTAGATCAACTTTTGTCTAAAAAGTTAGGCGGAGAATGGGTAATGTTGAGAAGTGAAGACATCAAGCCACTTTTAGCGATTCGAGCTGTTAGCAATGCGCCGGAAGATTTTGAGGTGAGTGAAGAGCAAATAAAGGCTTTTGTCAGTCGTGAAAAGATAGTGTTCGACAACAATCTTATCCATGAGATATTGAGCGATCCATCTGGTCAACTTCCAGAGGGAGTAGTTGATGAGGAGATTACTAGCCCAGTGCCAGAAGAAGAAACAATCAACAACATAAGCAGCTCAATACCAGATTTACCTGAAATAGATGATTTTGAGGTGGCAATAGATGATTTACTCAAGAAACTGAGTCTATGACTAATTTAGTTTCAATTCCAACGGCTCTGTGTCTACCTGCTCCAGATATTGAGGCTTTAGTGCAAGGTCGTATGGTTGCAGTTATGCCTCGGACGTTTATCAATCCAGGACAGCAATTTGTCCTTCATCCATGCGATGTCTCAACTAATTTACTACCAGTTGAGCAGTACTATCGCTCAAATTTTTTGCCCATTGCTCAAACAACTCTTGCCCAGTTAGGTTCCGAAACAGTTTCAATAAAAGTTTGGGCTAGATGCGAATTGTGCCAAAGCATAGGTGATACTGACGTTTTACCTGCCTTGTCGCGATTAACCGTCTGGACAACAGAATGCTTACAGGAGGTACTTCGGCAAAGACATCATATATTCCTAGCTTACTTGCGCGTCTACCAACTACCTCAGCCGATTGAGGTGGCGGTAAATCTCAACAGTCAGGAAAAGATAGGAAAGTTTGTTGGTTTGCTTAATTCCCTAACTGTTACTCAATCTTTGCCAGTATTGAGCGATCGCATCTTCACCCAACGCCGCCGCCAGCTAGAAAACCTAGAGCCACCTTTACATCCTGAGTTGGAAGAGTTGGAGAGTGCGATCGCACAGTTAGCTCTTAGTAATCCAGCCGCTGAAAGCTTGAATCACCATATCCAGAAATTTTTAGGGTGGGCGACTAATCAACCTAACACGCTCCCAGAAGACTTGGCTTGGATATATACCATCAATGATTTAGGCACTGCTACTATTGGCGGCAATTACGAAAAAGGGACAGCATTTGAACAAATCGTTCATAAAAGTCTAGCTTTTCTCGGCTTTGGCGTTGACCCTACAGCAAAAGGGGGTGCTGGTGGCATGGACTTATACTGTACAACGCCTTATCCACTAGTTGGAGAGTGCAAAGCAGGTAAAAGTATTCCTGATTCGACAGTTGAGCAGTTGGACAGGATTGGCAAAAGGCATCTCGGTAAAGAAGACTATGACATTGCTGTCAAGTTGATTATTGGTCCCGGTGAACCGACCAAATATCTTAAAGAATCGGCTGATGTATCAATTATCAGTATTATCAATCCTATGACTCTCCAGAAGTTAGTAGAATTACAAGCCAAGTATCCAGGTTCAGTCAACCTCATTGAACTTAAGACTTATCTAGGAGCTGGACAAACTGACCCTAGAATTGATGAATATATTGAGAAAGTTCAGAACAACATTAAGCTGCGATCGCACATTGTTCAAGCCGTGAAGCAGCTTGGCGAACCAGGAAGTGGACACCTAACAGTTGAAATTCGCGTTCAATACAATGCTGTTTTTGCCAAGGATTTAAGCTCTAAGCTAGACGATTTTAAAGTGTACAATTTACTAATTGAGCTTTCCTCACCTTTAACAGGTTACTTGGGACGAAAAGAGGGAACTGATTGGAAGAGCGATCGCTTCTACTTCCTCCGTAACTTGCAAGTTGAGTGACGAGCAGATTGAAGAAATGCAAATCGCAATTAGAGACTTTACTAAAACTTTATTTGATTTAACTAGAGATTAATCAAACCTTTCTCCAGGGTTGATGAACGATTGATAGCCTGTTCAAGCGTTCAATTATGGAAGGCATAATGGCTTTATCACGCCGCCAATTTTTCACCCTAGCAGGTGCGGGAGCCGCAACTGCTGTTCTTGCATCCCCCTTAAAGGCACTTTATGCCCAACAAGCGAATGGTCAATTAGTCCGTGGAGGAGGTTATGGAGCGCTTGTACCTGACCCTAAAGGCTTATTAGATTTACCACAAGGATTTCAATATCGAGCCTTCTCTCGCACAGGCGACATTATGAGCGATGGCAATCCAGTGCCAGCCGATCATGATGGGATGGCGGCTTTTCCGGGTGCCAACAACACAGTAATTCTTGTCCGAAATCACGAACTTGCTCCCACTGAAACTAACAAGCCAGGATTAATTGCACCCGCAAACAAGCAGTATGACTCCAATAATCGAGGTGGCACCACTACCCTAATCATTGGACCCAATCGCGAATTAATTAGCCACTATGCATCATTAGCAGGTACCAATCGCAACTGTGCTGGTGGACCCACCCCTTGGGGTTCATGGATTAGCTGTGAAGAAACCACTGAGACTCCAACCTCGCACCCAATCAATTTAAAGCCTCACGGCTATAACTTTGAAGTTCCAGCTAATGCACCAGGACTTGTAGACCCTGTCCCCCTCATAGCAATGGGTCGCTTCAACCACGAAGCCATTGCTGTAGACCCCAAAACAGGGATTGTCTATCAGACAGAAGACAGAGGAGATGGACTTTTTTATCGCTTTATTCCCAATCAGGCTGGAAACCTCCAAGCCGGGGGTATTCTTCAAGCATTAAAGATTCAGGGCAAGCCTGGGGTAGACACCAGTAATAAATCTACCGCCACTATCCCTGTGGGTCAGCCGATGGCGGCAGAGTGGGTCACCATCGACAATCCCAATCCTGCCACAGATACCGTGCGGGTTCAAGGCTACGGTAAGGGAGCGGCCCGGTTTACACGCGGAGAAGGGATATGGTACGGCAAGGGTGAATTTTACTTTACCTGCACAAATGGTGGTTCTGCTGGCGCAGGTCAGGTCTGGCGCTACGTTCCCGGTCAAACGGCTCAACAGGGTGGCACTATCGAACTATTTGTCGAACCCAACAACGCGGAGATATTAGATGCACCAGATAACATTGTCATAGCTCCTACTGCTGATCTAATTCTTTGTGAAGATGGCCCGAATAACCAATATGTAGTCGGGGTAACTCCAAACGGTCAACTCTATCAGTTTGCGCGTAACGCGCTTAATAGCAGTGAATTCTGTGGAGCCTGCTTCTCACCCAGCGGTCAAACAATGTTTGTCAATATTCAAGACCCTGGCATTACCTTTGCTATCTGGGGGCCTTGGCCGTCAAAAGTCGGCTAGTGTTGCCTTGAAAGCAGCATTAGTCTGGAAAAAATTCAAGACTTTTTAGGTAACATCCTAGTACAAGAAGGCAGAAGGCAGGAGGCAGAAGGAAAGAAAGTTTATACAGTAAGCTTTTTAACCTTTTTCAACTGGATAGTTATTTCTGCCATGCTGCACTAGGGGCGATCGCATTGTTATTTCTCCCGCCTAGTTGAAGATGCGATCGCTTCCGCCAAAGCTACCTTAAGACGAGCATAACTATTCCTCTGACTTGCCACGAACTCCTTGAACAATCCGGGAAAGTTCACTCTTTTCATCCACAGCAATACGAGTGGGAGAACCACTGATAATTCGTTCATAATTGCGGAACGAATCTTTAATTTCTGGCCCCTCTTCACTGATCTTATACTCGCGAATCGCTGTATCGTGCCAGGAACCTCGCATTTTAAAGACGTTAATGGCACGAGACATTTCTCCTCTAATTTCCACGTATTGCAGCATCAAAATTGTGTCCGTAATCGTAGAAATATGGGAATCTGTAATTGAGTGGGAACCCATAAACTGGTCAGTTGTATTCGTGAAAAAGCCAGTAATTTCTTCTTGCTTAGCGTAGCCAGTTACACCAATTACAAATTGCCGAAAAGCGTTATTACTGACTCCCCGTGCCAACGCCGAAAGCGAATCAATCGCAATTCGTGACGGTTTGAACTCGGCAATCTCCGATTTAATGATTTGTAAATGGTCTTCTAAGCCTGCTGATTCGGGATAAGTACAGAGGATTTTGAGTAAGCCTTTGTGTTCCAAATCTTCAAAATCAATACCCCAAGAATAAGCATTCCGAGATAGCTGAGCTCGTGATTCTTCGTAAGCGAAAAGTATAGCGCGATCGCCTCTTAAGCAGGCATCTTCAATAAACTTGCTAACTAACAAGGTTTTGCCCGTACCCGTAGCACCCGTTGCCAGAATAATTGAGTCTTTGAAAAAACCACCGCCGCACATTTCATCCAGAGTTTTAACCCCTGAAGAGACACGGGTATTAGAAGAGCGCTGAGTCAATCGCATCGCTCCTAAGGGGAAGATATTAATACCCTGATTCGTCATCGTAAAGGGGTATTCCCCTTTCATGTGAGTTGTACCGCGCAGCTTGAGAATTTCCATAGTACGACGGCGACGCTCTCCTTCTAGAACGTTACGCACAATCACCACATTATCTGAAACAAACTCCTCTACCCCAAACCGCGCCACCGGCCCATACTCTTCAATTCGTTCTGTCGTCATTACTGTGGTTACGCCAATTTGTTTAAGGCGTGCCACTAAGCGAAAAATTTCTCGCCGTACTACCGAGGCAGCGTCATACTGCTGAAATATCGCGGTAATTGAGTCAATAGAAACTCGCTTGGCTTTGTATTTGCGAATGCCATACTGAATCCGCTCAATTAAAGCAGAAAGGTCAAAATTTCCAACAACTTCTTGTCCCTCTGGATCAGGTGAAGCGTCTAATATAAACAGCTTGCCATCATTAATTAACTTTTGTAAGTCCCAACCAAAACTATATGCATTTTTAATGATATCTGTAGGAGATTCTTCAAAGGTAACAAAAACACCGGGGTCGTCAAAGTAGGCAATACCGTTATAAAGAAACTGAACGGCTAACAATGTTTTACCCGTGCCTGATGTCCCACTGACTAATGTGGTTCGACCAACCGGTAGGCCCCCATGACTGATATCATCGAAGCCTTCGATCAACGTCCGTATTTTTTGGACTCCCATCAATGCAGATTCGTCTGGCTTTGGCTCAGTGGGGTTAAGTTGACTCATATTTATCGATCTAAAACAAGATATTACTCAAAGAAAAAGAAATCTATGTATTTTACCCTATACAGACGCCCAGTCTGTTAATATTGCTATTTTCTAATCGTCGGCTTCTCCTTCCTGTAACTCTTCGTAAAGTAAATCCAATCCGATCAAGACTTTTTCTCGGTCTGAAAGATCACCAATAATTTTGCGGACAGGAGGCGGCAAGACTTTCGACAGAGTGGGAGTCGCCAAGATTTTATCTTCCTCAGCTAACTGTGGGCTTTTTAAGACATCAATTACCTTGAGAGCATAAACTCCTTGAAATTCCTGTTCGAGAATCGTTTTTAGTGTTCTCAAAGCCCTGACGGAGTTGGGTGTGTTTCCAGCCACATAGAGCTTCAAAATATAAGTTTTCTTTAATGGACTCATAGGGAAAGTAAAGAGCAATGAGCAATCAGTAAGGAGATGGAGCAGAATATAAGAATGACCTGGAATAAGCTCCCACTAAAACATGTATAGTTAGGAGCCTCACTAAAGCTTATCGCTAAATTCCGCTTTTATGACTCTCTGGGGATAGACCGACGATACATTTCGCCTAAGTGAGCAATGACATCAATCAGGGTCAGGCGGTAGTCTAGTAAAATCTCCTCACTTCTCCCTTCTAGCTTCAACTGTTTAGAAAATTCCTCCATCAGTTCCATATGAATTTCGACAATCCTCGATACTGAAATATCGGCAAAAAAGGATTTATCAACAAAGTTATCAATTCTTTGATTGAGAGTATTGTCTTGAGAAAAGTACTTCAGAACAATCTGACGATACTCTGATTTTAAATTTTCTAAGATCTTTTGCCTCTCGTGAGGCGGTAAGTGGCGTAGAAACAGCTGCGGGTTTCGTTTGTAGTACACACCTAGGTATCCGAGTCGCTCCTTGAGTTTTTCAGATAATCGACGCTGCTGCTGAAGCAGGAAACTGCGGTTTGATAGCTCAGTAGCGATCTCATCCGTGGTAAATAGATGGGGTAAGCTAAACACAGGAGACAGAGTGACAAACTGGGCGATCGCCTTGTCAATAAAGCTCGTGAGTTCAGGCAATTGGCTAAGACTGAGACGAACTTCAGCAGCGTGGAACAAATAATTGGTCTGTGCTGAGGAAGAATTATTGGTTGTCTGATCTGGAGGAAGTGGGCTGCTGTTCGTTGTGTACAAAGAAATTTCTTTGGATTCTTTGGGCAAAATAATCACAGGGAGCAGCGTTCCTTGTTCACATAAGTGGTGAATCACGTTCCTTAAAGAACCACTATCCTCTAAGACTAAGCAATCGATCTGGTGTTTATGTTGCTCAATCACATCAAGAAAATTAGATTCTGAACTAGCGGCGAGCCAAATATAGCGATCGCCACTCAGAATCTGACTCAATGACTGAGCCAGGGGTTCAGAATTCACAAAGGTACAGACAGTTAGTTGGGGAGGCAAGACAATATAGTTTAAAAAACGAAGGATTGCTTTACAGCGTTACATCAGTCTTATGGGGTACATTTTAACAATTTCTTTAGAAAAATACTTAACAATAATTTAAGCCATCTGTGAATTGTAAGTAATTGTAATTGCTATGCCATCCATGCCCCCGATCGGGAGCAATAATTGAGCAATACCTATTCCTTCTGCTTTAGCCTAAAATTTTCTGCTTTAGCTGATTTAGCTATAAACAGCTTCATTTTCAGTTCAGACGAGGAGGTGCTGCGTTTTTAGCCATCCTCTTCGTATTTCAGCAAGATTGGTCATATCCATGCCAACTCCCAGTCTCAAAAAATTTGCTCAAGCCGCTCCTGTTTGCTCACAAACATCTGGTCTTGCTGACGTGCTGGAGATTTTTGCCTCCTCAGGGTGTCATGCAATTGTTGTGGTCAGCCCACAGCATTGTCCCTTGGGAGTCGTCAACCTGTCCCAAGTGATGCCTCACCTAATCTCCGCACGGCAGTCAGGGGAGTTTCCCCTCGCGATGACAACTAGAGATAGCAACAGATCTATCTCTGAGCTAGAGCCGCCGATTATTGAACCCTTGGCAATCCTACCAGCTCAGTTGAGTTTAAGCCAATTCTGGCCCTATCTCCAAGAGTCAGAAAATAGCCTGACGCGGAACTGGGGAGGTTTGGCACAGGGGAGCCAAAGCTTGAGTGATAGCCTGAGCAGCCCAGCCCCACAGGAGTTGGCGGGATGTAGCCCGGATGGCAGAGAAGGAGAATTTCACTCCCGAACTCAGTGGGGGTTCCACAACCCCTACGGAGACTCCCCCCCGACCTCATCCTCTTGCTACACGCTCACCCCTTCAGCCCCAGATCGGATGACCCGCTACGCGCAGGCTCCGCCAACGCCCCGTTCCGCCAACGTCCCCTTGAACTCTCACCGATTTACTCCAGATCCGGTTCCCTCCTCCTATGAATGTCGGTCATCTCCTCAGCACTGGGCATTAGTAGACGAGGAGGGTAAGTTCCTAGGATTGCTCAATAGCTGGCGGATCTTAAAATCCTTAGCGCCAAGCTCTGCCCAGCATGAAACTACGGGTCGGGATGAACAGCCCCAACCCACGAACCTCAAACCGTTAGTGCAACTGTTAGAACACTTGCCCTTACCCTTAAGCATACAAACGACAACAGGGCAAGTGCTGGCTCAAAATCTCATTTGGCGTCAACAGATTGGAACATCGCCAAACTTAGACTGGGTCAGACGCACGACGGCTGCCATGTTGGATTTTGGAGCGAGTGAGCCATGCTCTACGGGGGAGAGTGTTTCTAGATCGGATGGTGCCACCACCCGACCGAATGAAGCCAATCAGGCACCGTGTGAATCCCTCTCGTCTGTTCCTAGGAGGGTTAAACAACGAGGTAAGACTGGCGAACAAGCAGGAGTTCAGTACTTCTGCGCCATGGATACCCCTCGCTTGCCAACGAGCGTTTCTACACAGCAGGTCATCTTATCCGCACCACGGATGAGCCAAACCCAAAAACCCTCGACGCTAGGGCAAGCCTCTTCCCAAACACCGGAAGCGCTGAAAAACACTCAGGAGCGAGTCTTCTCCTTTGTCAAAATTCCCCTATCGTCTGCGGTGTTTGAGGGAGAAAAAGCCCAAGCGTGGGAGGATGTATCAAACCTTACCTCTTCCTCCTATCCTGCGAGCCTCTCCGACCTGTGTGTTGTGCTGGCTCAAGACACCACAGAGCAGCAGCAAGTGGCCAAAGAACTGGCTGCCAAAAATGCAGATTTAATCCACCTAAACCGACTGAAAGATGAGTTTTTAGCCTGTATTAGCCATGAGCTGAAAACACCGCTCACCGCTGTGTTGGGTTTATCAACGCTGTTGAAAGACCAAGCCTTGGGAGAACTCAATGAACGTCAAGCCCGTTATGCTCGGCTGATTTATCAAAGTGGGCGTCAGCTCATGACACTGGTCAACGATATTCTGGATTTGACGCGGATGGAAACCGGTCAACTGGAATTGACCTGTGAGCCAGTACAGATTCAGAGTGTATGCGATCGCGCCTATTCCCAAGCCGGTCAACTCCAGCAAGAGAAAGAGCAACAGGAAGACCCCACAACAGAAACCAAATTTACCCTAGAGATTGAACCCGGTTTAGACACGCTTGTTGCCGACGAGCTACGCCTACGCCAAATGCTGGTGCATCTACTGTCCAACGCCCTCAAATTTACAGATGTCGGCGGTGAAATGGGCTTGAGAGTCAATCTTTGGGAAGGCTGGATTGCTTTCACCGTCTGGGACACCGGCATTGGCATCCCACCCGAAAAGCAGCACTTGATCTTTCAGAAATTCCAACAGCTAGAACAACCTCTGACTCGTCGCTTCGAGGGAACGGGTCTGGGATTGGTCTTAACTCAACGCCTTGCACGCTTGCACGGCGGAGATGTCTCGTTTATTTCCAAACCGGGTGAAGGCAGCCAATTTACCCTACTCCTACCCCCCTGCCCCCCTCAATCCAGGGGAGTCGATGGGGAGATTTACCCCTGCCCGATGCCTAATGCCCAATGCCCCATCCGCAACCGTTTGGTGTTAATCGTCGAAACCGTCCCTCGCTACCTGGACAGTTTAACCGAACAACTGAAGAGTCTGGGCTATCGGGTGGTGATTGCCCGTTCCGGTACGGAAGCGATCGAAAAAGCCCGTGGCTTGCAACCCCGTGCCATCTTACTCAATCCCCTCCTTCCCCAACTTTCCGGCTGGGATGTCTTGACTCTCCTGAAGTCAGATGCCCAAACTAGTCACATCCCAGTGTTGGTGACCGCAACACAGGCTGAAAAACAGCAAGCTTATCAAAACAAAGCGGATGGCTTCTTAAGCCTACCCGTGCAAAAGCCAGCCTTGCTCCAGAGCCTCACGGGATTGGAAGAGCCGGAGTCTCCGACCAGCAGCAAGGGTTTGACGATTCTGCACCTGAGTCCTGTAGAGACGTACCCTCAAACCCCTGTCGATTTGCCAACATCCTCTGACTCCTCTAACCTCAGTTATGGAATCACTGAGATCTTGAGTCTTCAGCATTCAGACCTCAATTACCGAGTTCTCGAAGCCGATGATTTAGAGCAGGCCGAATTATTGGCTCGTGTTTGGCAGCCTGATGTGGTCTTGCTTGATGCGGCGAAGATTGCAGATTCGCTCTCATACTTAAAACAGTTCACGTTATATCCGGGCCTGCTCTCTATACCCCTGGTAACGTTGGATCACCAGACCACAGAGGCGGCTAATCAAGTCACAGGTCTTTCAGTCTATCCCTGTTTAGCACCCGATAACGCTTCAAAAATCACGGCTTTGCTGCAAGTCCTGCAAGTGGCGGCTGGGATGAGTTACATGCCCAGCATTTTAGTGATGGATATTGGGGAGCGGGGGGGTATGGAGGTAGAGGAGAACTCCTTATCTCAACTTTTACTCAGCCAAGACCCCACAATCAACCCTATGTCTTTCTGTTCCTCCGGCTGTGCAGGAAGCGATCGCGAAAGCGTTGCGGAACCTAACGGTTCCCCATTGCTGGGTTTGAGTCAGCCGGGTGCGAAAGGGTTGCAGCACGAAGTCCCACAGGAAAGCGCAGATCGCACACAGACGGAGTGTTATGCCTTATCCTCAGGAGGACAAGAATGTCTTCCCTGCCAGACGTTTCAGCGATGCCTTCACGCAACGGGTTCTTCTGTCAGTCACGTTGAACGGGAAACGCATGTGATTCACAGCAGGGTCACTCCGCAGGAGCTAAATCACCCACAAGCGAGGCAGAGTCGAAGGGTACGAAGTGCAGGGGGTAAGGGGAGATATTCCCAAATGGCCACACCTTTAAAACCTCAATCTTCTTGGCTGCAAGCCCTGATGCAATATCTCCAAACCGCCGGGTTTAGAAGCGTACTTTCCTGCTCTTGGACAGAAATATATCATCAACTCCAAGAGCAAAGTGTGGACTTACTGCTGATTCGGATTAAGGATATCAGTGATGCTTCGGGGTTGGTGAGCGGACTCCTGGCTCTGACTCAGCTACAAAAGCAAAAGCTACCGCCAATTTTAGTGCTGGATCATCGATTAAATGCCGATAGTCCAGTGGTAGGGGCGCGATTATCACTAAGGGAGCAAGCGATGATGGGGAGGGGTGACTCTACATCTAATCTGGACTCGCTACTCACGGCTGTCGCTACTCAAATTCTGCGTGGACATTCCCTGTCAATGACTCAGTTATTGGAGCAGATCAATCAGGCTTTAGGGATGTGATTTCGCATTCGTTAGCATCGGAGTACTATGATTTTTTAACGCAGAGGGTCACAGAGGTTTCGCCAAGGGACGCACAGAAGGCGAGGGCGAGTTTTTTGTTAATTCCTATTGGATAGGAAAGAATAGGATTCCCTGATTGTTCAGTCCTATAAGTGCGATCGCGAATTCCCCATCTAAAATGTATGATTCAGGTGGGTCGGTTCACGAGTCAGTCGTCGGCTGGTTTGGATAAGTGAATATCTGATTAGTATGATAACTATCGGTTTGTCGTAGCCCGGTCTAGCCATGCAAAATACCCGTCTCAATAATCTGGTGAATGGAGCCTTGGCAAGATTCGGGCGATGGTTTGCTAATCCTTGGCGACACCTTTCGCTGGTGTTAATGAGCCTGTTGTTGGGGACTTTCCTCGGCTCGGCTATTCCATCTACAGCAGGGCAAGCTGCTAAGTTGGATTTGGTGGGAGCTGGAGTTTTAATTCTTTTTACCGAAACGATTAGTTGGATTGTGTATGGTAAAAGTCTGCAACGGGGGCTATCGACTGAAAATTCTACTGGGCGTTCTCTGTTGACGGAAGTCCTGAACGCTCTGAAAATTGGTATGACTTACAGCATGTTTGTAGAAGCCTTTAAACTCGGCTCTTGAGAGTATGTCGCAAGCGGATAGCTCACTGGTTCAAATCCTCAATCACTGGACAGCAGGACAAACACCAAGCCATGTGGAGTGGCAACATTTAGCCACTGAAGCCCTAAAATCACCACAATGGACAAAGGCTTTTGGCCTCACACCTGCCCGTGTGGCAGACTTGATTCAAGTGCGATCGCCTCTACTGATGCCAGAAGCGCAATCGCCTCTGGAAGACACGTCACTATCGCATCTTCTCCAAGCCGTTTACACAGATCTTCTCTCTCTGCCGTCTTTTCATCCTCCGACAAAACTCACTGGGGAAGCCGCAGAAATTTCCCAATCCAAAATCCTTTTATCCCTCCTATGCCTCTGGCTCCCCTTTGCCTTACAACTGGCGACCTTAAAGCAACAACTAGGGCGTCCTGTGATCCAGGGAATAGTAGGGGGACAAGGAACTGGCAAAACTACTTTAACAGTGGTTTTAAGTTTAATTCTTGCTCAATTAGGCTACCGCACCCTTAGTCTTTCCCTGGATGACCTCTACAAAACTTACGCCGAACGGCAACAACTCCAAGAACAAGACCCCCGCCTGATCTGGCGCGGGCCACCCGGAACCCATGATATTGATCTGGGTATAGAGCTATTAGACCAACTGCGTCAACCCAACCAATCCAACCCCATCCTCGTCCCTCGCTTTGATAAATCTGCCTGGGGAGGTGCTGGCGATCGCACGACTTCCGAACCGGTAGAAGGGATAGATATTATCCTGTTTGAAGGATGGTTTGTTGGGGTTCGACCCATTAACCCAGCGCTCTTTGACGCTCCCACACCCCCACCGATTCAAACCCTTGCTGATCAAGCATTTGCGCGTGATATGAATCAGGGACTCCAAGACTATTTACCCTTGTGGGAACGATTAGATCGCTTGATGCTGCTCTACCCAACTGACTATCATCTCAGTCAACAATGGCGGCGTCAGGCGGAACAGCAAATGATGGCGACGGGGAAATCGGGAATGACAGCATCACAAATTGATCGATTTGTCGAGTATTTCTGGAAATCACTTCACCCAGAATTGTTCATTACGCCACTCACTCACAATCCTAGCTATGTAGATTTAGTTGTGGAAATTTATCCCGATCATACCCCTGGTGCCATTTATCAACCAGGTAATCCTTAGAGGTAATTGCTCAAGTAAATATTAATTGAAAGTAGTAACAGACTCTCAAAAGGCGGTGCGTTATACTTCGTTAACGCACCCTACTGTTGCAATTAACCAACTTCGCTAGATTCATCGGAAGGGAATACAAGGGGTGCAATGAAGGCTGTGAAAATGCCTCCCATCACCAAGATTTCAGCAATGATTAGGACAGTATTTCGTTTCATCACGCTAGTGTGGTTAACTTCTTGAGAGTCAGGAACGACTAAAAAAAGAACGTATTTGCTGAAGCCAGGTAGCCGGTGAATCTTCGGGACGATATTTAAATTCAAAGATTGAAACGATGAGTGGCAAACCACCGACCTTAATACTCATCAACAGGTGCATGATTAAACAAACCATCAGTATTACCCAGCCTGTGAGGTGCAATTGATACCAAATCTGGTCTAATTCCCTAGTCGGAAGCCATTCTTCTTTCATCATTCTGCCAGTGATTAACGCCCAGGTTGCAGCGAGTAACATTAGCGTATTCACGATACGGTGCAGGCTATACCACCAAATCGGTTTACCTATTTGTGTGAGTTTTGCGAATGAGTCGGATTGTACCAAACGTTTATGACCCACATGAAAACTGTATAAGGCAAAAGCAGGCATCATCAGAAGCAAGGCTAAACCAAAGGTGCCATGAATCCCAATAATGTCATTAATTTCTGGTAGTGGTAGCTTAATCAATCGTCCATCGAAGGTGTTATATACCCAAAATGAGGTGATAATGGCTAACAAAGCAATCAGAGCATTAACTCCATGAAGGAATCTGAGTAATGAAGGCTGATAAGGTTTAGAGTCGGGCATTCTCATCTCCTTGCAGACTGTAAACCAGAACTTTGTACTTTCCTATTAGCATGACAGCAAGCAAATTAATTCTCTTAAACGCCTTCTAAGATGGCAACATATCCGAAAATGAGAAATAATAATCCACCGATTGCCGTAACCACCCGTTCAGAAATTCGACCGGCGATTAAACGTCCCCCAATCACAGCGATCGCCGTACAAATTCCATGCCCCAATATCGCTCCAGTGGTGACGCCAAATGGCTGATAAGAAGCAGCTAAAGCAATCGTACTAATTTGAGTGCGATCGCCCCACTCGGCTAAAAATGTCATCACAAAAGCTTGGAACAAAATTGCCAGATTGGGAGACAATGACCACCCCTTAGCAGGCATCGTGATTGTTCCTCCCTCGCTCTGTTGAGCTACCGCACAGGCCGCTTCTTTTGCTCCTGAGTTTTCTGATTTAATCGGCATTCGACTAGCATCGTAAATCAGTTTTAACCCAAAGCCGATAAATAAAGAAATTTCACCAAAATGAATATAATGCTTGGGAAGCAAGGATACTATCTGCCCTAACATTACAGATAGCAAGGTCATGGCAGCTAGGGCGGCTAAAACACCCAAAAAGACCAAGCGTCGTGAATGGCGCATAGCCAAAATAACAGCAATAAAAAAAGTTTTATCGCCTAACTCAGAAATAGTAATCAGTAATAGACCTGCCGTAAAAGCTGCTAACATTCTCTCAAGCTCCTCTCAATTTCCAGCTGACCGGATAGAGCTTGATGAGACGCCTAAAACCTCACCAAGCTCACATCCGATGTGAACTCAGTGAAAGTCTCGCTCCCAAGTTTTTGCAGTTTCAGCCCAGAACCCTGCCTCATGCTGAACTGAGAGTTAAAACTTGTCACCTGAACCAGGCTTTTCGCCAGTATGTTGATTCAGGTGTCCTGGTCAATTGGCTACCAGGAGCTACTCCCTTTCAATACTATTTTTTTTATATCATAAATTAACGGTTAAAGGAAGAGGCTATTGGCTGAATGACTAAGTCAATCTTTTTCATTTTTGGTTCATTTTTAATTCATTTTCAATTCATTTTTTTTGAATGAAGTGGGGATAAATGACTTTGCGCTCAACAGTTGTCTAGGGGCTTAATAACTCAAGTCAGTTCAGTAAGGTTGCTCCAAATGTTCTTATTTCATGATTAAAGATGACTCAGCAATTCCTCGCTAGGGCATCCGTCCTTTGTGTATTTACTTAGAATTTGACACTTCCACAACTAGGCTTCCCGCTCATTCGTGGGACTTGTGATAGCCATGGAAAAAGCGTCTGTGTAGCAACAAAACTATGACTTGGTATCACTTTGATACTTTTAAACGAATGCCTGGATTGGGCCACTAGACCATTGTGACGATTCAACCAAATTTTTTGTTAAGTTTCAGGTAACTTGAAATAGGTGTAGTTAAAGTTGGTTGGGAACCTAAAATTGACGAAAGTTGACTAAGGCGGGAAGAAAGAGCAGTTATTTGGGAAAGCTCGAAAAACGATCCACAGCCAAAGGAGTGTCACAATGGCAAAAGTAGCAATTAATGGATTCGGCAGAATCGGCAGAGCCGTTTTTAAAATCATTCAGGACAATCCCGATTTGGAACTCGTAGCGGTTAATGACCTCGTTCCACCGGAAAATCTGGCTTATTTACTCAACTACGACACCGTCTATGGTCGGTCTAAAAATAAGGTTGAGAGTGATGAAAATAGCTTGATTATAGACGGAAAACATTACAAAGTTGTGAGTGAAAGAGACCCGGCTCAATTGCCTTGGGGGAGCTTGGGAATTGATTTAGTCTTTGAATGTACAGGTCTTTTCACCAATAAGGAAGCGTTAGAAAAACACATTCAGGCGGGTGCAAAATCCGTGATTCTTTCGGCTCCCACGAAGAGTGAAGGAATCGAAACGGTAGTATATGGGGTTAACCATGTCCCAGAATCCGATAACATTTTCTCTTGTGCCAGTTGTACCACCAACTGTATTTCACCCGTAGTGGAAGTGATGGGGCGTCGAATTGGTATCAAGAAAGCAATTCTGACAACTATTCACGCTTATACTGCCACTCAGGCAATTGTGGATGGGCCAAGTAAAAAGCAAGTGCGTGAAGGACGAGCGGCAGCGGCTAACTTTGTTCCGAGTACAACAGGAGCTGCGATCGCAACCACCAAAGTGTTACCTCAGTATAAAGGGAAATTCGATGGTGTAGCCGTTCGTGCCCCGATTCCGGTGGGTTCTATCTCTGATATTGTCTTCGTCACCGAAAGACCCACAACGGTTGAGGAAATTAACACTATTTTCCGAGAAGAAGCCGAAAGCGATCGCTATAAAGGTATCATGAGCGCTTCTGATGAAGAAATCGTCTCCTCTGATATTGTGGGTGATGCCCACGCTTCAATTGTTGATTTAACCATGACCCAAGTTGTTGATGGTGACTTGGTCAAAGTCATGAGCTGGTATGACAATGAATGGGGTTATGCCAATCAAATGGTTCGCGCCGCGGTTGAAAAGGTGAAGGCTTAATGTTAATTGCCAAAAATCCCTTTTTAGCGTCGGCATGACCGGAAAAGTCCTCTCAAAAAGGGGATGAAAGATAGTAAAAATAGGGAAATTGAACCTCACCTATTTCTACAAGCAAAAACAAGGGTGGGCAATGCTCACCCTCTTTAATCTTGAATTTATGCTGAGAGTGTTAGAGAAAACATTCCTTTGGCAAGAATACGAGTATCATTGTGTGGGAGTTCCGTGCCAATGACGGAACATCAATCAACGCCGAACTTAACGGTAGGGCTAACATCGTGAGAGCTTAATTCTGCTAAGCGTAGATTGAAATTAAATCGAGATAACAGCTATTTCTCTAATCGAAATGTAAAGGAACTCTCAGGGGTCAACGTCATTTATTCAAGACTCTGTTAAACGTCCGGAAGGGCAGAACTATAAAAGGTAGAAGGCAATGGACACAATAAGTACAAAAACTCTTGACAGAGTAGACGTGTTTATGCGTAAAACCAAAATTATCTGCACTCTTGGGCCTGCCAGTTCTGACTATGACACCCTCAAAGCCATGGTCGAAGCTGGGATGAACGTGGTTCGGCTGAACTTCTCTCATGGCGAACACGCGACCCATCTAGAGTACATCCGCACCGTTCGCAAAGTTGCTGCTGACCTCAAACGCCCAATTGCCATTCTTCAAGATTTACAAGGGCCTAAAATCCGCGTTGGGGACATGGAAGATGGCGTCGTTCTTCAAGAAGGTGAGAAGACGACGATCACGATGGAAGATATCCTCGGCACAGCACAACGGTTTAGTTCAACCTACAAAAGCTTAGCTCAGGATGTGAAAGCAGGAGACGCCATCCTGCTCAACGATGGCTTACTCAAACTTAAGGTAGAGCAGGTGAGTGGGGATGAGATTCACTGCACCGTTATCTACGGGGGAGAGTTAAAAAGTCATAAGGGAATTAACCTCCCGACCGGTTCAATCTCAGCTCCTCCTCTAACCGATAAGGATAAAGAAGACTTGATGTTTGGCTTAGAGCAAGGCGTGGATTACGTCGCCTTGTCCTTTGTGCGGAAAGCCTCTGATTTGGAGCAAGTCCGAGAGATTGTGAGAAGCGCTGGTAAATCGACTCACATCATCGCCAAAGTGGAGCGTCACGAGGCGGTAGAAGATATGGAGGCAGTTGTGGCGGCTGCCGATGTAATCATGGTGGCGCGTGGAGACTTGGGCGTGGAAATGCTCTTGGAAGAAGTTCCTCGCATTCAGAAGACCTTAATTGACACCTGTCACAGCTATCAAAAGCCCGTGATTACTGCAACCCAGATGCTGGAATCGATGATTCAAAACCCTCGCCCAACCAGGGCTGAGGTTTCTGATGTTGCCAATGCGATTCTGGAGGGTACAGATGCGATTATGCTTTCGGGCGAAACCTCAGTGGGTCGCTACCCGGTAGAAGCGGTGAAGACGATGGCGAGTATTGCCGAAACCACCGAGGACCGTTTGGCGGCGTCTTCGATGTTCATCAATGGGAAGCGGGAACACACGATTTCCAACGCGGTTGGGTATGCCGCTTGTCAACTGGCGCAGAATATTAATGCTAAGGCGATTATTTGCTTCACAGAACACGGTTTCACCACACGCCTTCTCTCTAAGTATCGCCAGCAGATTCCGGTGGTTGCTGTCACACCAACCGAAGAAGTGCAGCGTCGGTTGACACTTTACTGGGGTGTTCAGTCTTTACAGTTGCAGGAAGTTCATAACACAGACGCCATGATTATTTTGGCGGAGCAAGCGGCTCTCCAACATGGATTTGTGGAGAAGGGAGATATTGTGGTGATGATTGCAGGTTTGCCCCTGGCAATTACGGGTGTTACGAATTTAATTAAGGCACACCGAATTGGGGAACAGGTGGCGATTTAACTGTTTTTGACTTGAGAGAAGAGCGTTTGGTAAAGAAAAACCCTGTAGGGGCACGACATGTCGTGCCCTTACCGTGTAGTACAGGCAACTGAGAATTGCTATAGAACCGGGTTCCAGATAAGCAATAACCTGCGGGAAAAATACCTCCAAGAACTCCACAAAGAAAGTGGAGACAAGTTCTTTGAATAAGCTGATCGCCTTTAAGTCAAAATAGCGCCACCCATGAGCTTAGAGTAACGATATTCCAACTCCTGTTTCATCAAAGGCCAACTCTCCAAGGTGTCATCCTGGATAATGATTTTCTCCGCTGCATCCCGTGCCAAATTTAAAACGTCTTGGTCTTCCACCAAACTGGCTAACGCAAAATCCGCTAACCCTGATTGTCGCTTACCCAATACTTCCCCCGGCCCCCGGAAGCGCATATCCATTTCAGAGATAAAAAAGCCATCCTGGGATTGTTCCAACACACCCAAACGTTGACGGGCTGTATCCGTTTTGGAACCGCTCATCAGTAAGCAGTAAGATTGGTGAGAACCCCGACCGACACGACCTCGCAACTGGTGCAACTGAGATAATCCAAAACGCTCGGCATTTTCTATCATCATCACTGTAGCGTTGGGGACATCCACACCCACTTCAATGACGGTAGTCGAAACGATGATTTGAGTTTGGTTGTCCCGGAATGCATTCAGCGCCTCATCCTTTTGGGCTGAACTCATGCGACCATGGAGCAAACCAACCTGACATTCTGGGAAAATACTTTCAGACAGTCGTTGATGCTCTTCAACCGCTGATCGCAAATCCAATTTTTCTGATTCTTCAATCAGGGGCAAGACAATATACGCTTGACGCCCTTGCACAATCTCCCGACGAATCAGCTCATAAGCATGGTTGCGTTCCTTCCCTGATAGTACGGTGGTGTGAATCTGCTGACGTCCGGGCGGCAATTCATCAATCTGACTCACGTCCAAATCGCCGTGTAAGGTTAGTGCGAGAGTGCGGGGAATGGGCGTTGCTGTCATCGTTAGAACATGAGGAGACTGGCCTTTTTGCTGTAAACGCGCCCGTTGCTGCACGCCAAAGCGATGCTGCTCATCAATCACGACTAAACCCAATTGTTGGAAGTTCACGGTGTCTTGAATCAGAGCATGAGTCCCCACCAACAGGGGTAATTCACCGGTTTCAAGCTGAGCATGAATTTGGCGGCGCTTTTTGGTCGTCGTGGAACCAGTCAACAATTCGACTGGCAAATGCAGCAGGTTGAACCAGCCGACGAGTTTACGATAATGCTGTTCGGCTAAAACTTCTGTCGGAGCCATCAACGCAGCTTGGTAGCCGGATTGAATCGCTGCCAGGATAGCGAGGACAGCCACGACGGTTTTCCCTGAACCCACATCCCCTTGCACTAAGCGATTCATCGGGGTAGAGGATTGCAAGTCGTTGAGGATGTCGTTAATCACCCGTTTTTGAGCATGGGTGAGCTCAAAGGGGAGGAGTTGATGGAATCGGTCAATGAGTTGACCCGTGGGAGCGAGGGCTGCACTGGTTTCTTGTCGCTTTAGAGCCTGACGGCGTTGGAGAAACCCTAATTGTAAATAGAAAAACTCATCAAAGACTAATCGGCGTCGGGCTGCCGCCAAGATATCACTATCGGCGGGAAAATGGATATTTGCGATCGCATCACTCACCCCTATCAACCCGTACTGCTTCCGCAAGGCAGATGGAAGCGGCTCTTTCAGTTGGGAAGCATAGGGAAGCACTGCAAGCACAGCCAGTCTCACAATATCCGCAGGTACACTCTCCACGAGCGGATACACCGGCACGACTCGACCAATTGTCAGAGAGTCTATGGTACCGTCTGTGTGGTCTAAAACTTCCAGTTCTGGGTCTTCTAAGGTCAAACCATACTTATTCTTCTTAACTAAACCCGATGCTGCCACTACCGCCCCAGGAGGATAACGATACTTGTGTTGTTCCTGCCAACCGCGATGACTGTAACGAGTACCCGCAAAAAAACGATTGAGTTTAATCTGACCCGTTCCATCTTGGAGTAACAGCTCGAAAATCGTTAATTTCTTATTTTTAGGGCTGGTGAAGCAGTTACAGCGCTTGACGGTTCCTACAATCGTCACAGTTTCGCCAGCTTCCAGGTTACAGATATTCACCTGACGCGCATAATCAATGTGGTCACGAGGGTAGTAGTAGAGGAGATCTCGTAGTGTTATTAAGCCCAGACGTGCTAAATACCCACTTCTTCTAGTACCAATTTCTTCTACCTCAGAGAGGGATTGGTCAAGATTCAGGGTCGGAATTGCCGTTACTTCAGTTTGAGGTTGAACTAAGGGAGTCGTGCGAGGGATTTTAAGGTTAGGGGATTGTGATGGTGATGTAGCGGCTGCACTCTCAGCGTTTAGGCGCTGAGTATCTTGCTGGAGTTGATACAGAAATCGGCGGGTATCGGCGACCAGATGTTGCCGTTGTTGCAGCGTCATCTGGGGATAAAGGGCAAACTTGGCAGCGGTTTCTTGCCACTGGCGTCTCTCCGTTGGCATGAGGTTGTCAGGCGTTTTGCCAAAACAGAGGCAAAGAAATTCACTGAAGCGATATTGGTTACCCACCAAGTCACTAAAACCTTTGTCCGCTTCTATGGTAAGAGCCTTTTGCAGTCGCAGCCAATCGGGTGATTCTATTGCCACAATTTCCCCCTCTTTCAAATTGACGGTGTGCCGGTTGCAGGTTGCAGGTTATTATCTTTAACTTTCAACCTTCAACTTTCAACCCTCAACTTTCAACCTTCCGCCCTTAATCCTCAAACCAGCTTGCTCGCCATGCAGCCTCGGCTTGAGCAACAGACCGTTCTCGCTGTTTTTTGTGATACTCTCGGTGGAGCGTATTTCTCTTGGCTGAAAGGTTCCGAATTTGATTGCGTCCAGCATTTAAGGCGGGGTCAGCGAACTCAATTTCTGACAAACGCAGGTTAATGGCAATGATACGGGTTAAGGTTGAGTCTTCTGAATCATCCTCACTTTCGGTTTCCATCAACAAGTTTAAGAGATTGGGGGAGCCAACTGTTACTGACTCCGTAGAACTATCGGCTTTGGTGGCTGCTTCTAAGACAGCGGCTGGTAATTTCCTGGGGATGATACCCGTTTGTTGCAATAAACGGTTGGTGTTCAAAGAGAGAGTTTCCAAGGTTTGTCCTATAGCTTCCTCCAACTCCTCCTGCCACTGCGCTAGTTGTTCGGGTTTCGTTAGTTCTGGGTTGGTTATGTTGATAGTCTCTGGCGCTTCTAAGTTGCCTGGTACCTGCTCAACGATAGATAAGGGTTCTGGAGTAACATCCTGTGGTGGTTCGCTATTCGTGAGTTCTGGCTGAGGTACTGGCTCATTGCTGTCCGTCACTTCTGCCTTGGTTACTTTTTTCGACGCTTCTAAGTGTGAGAGCAACTGTTCTTGAGCCTTCTTTCCCATTTGTTGGATGGATTGCTGCAATTTTTGCCGCTGATTGAAAGACAAACTCAAAAACGCTTCCGGATACCCATGAGTACAAACTTGATAGCTTGCCAAAATCAGCTGACGCCGCACAGCTTGTCCGAGTAACTGTAGGTATTGGGAATAAGTCTTATGTAGTTCTGCCCGTAAAAGGGCAGTCGCTTCCTCCAAGGCCGCTAAATCTTGCTCAATTCTCTCAATTGCTCTCGCCATACTGCATAGCTATTACTTCCCTACTCCAGGATAACGGCTGATCAAGAGGGATAGGTCAGTTTGAGTTTGATTGAGCTGTCTGGGAGTAACGCGAATTAGTGGGGAAGTTTAAGAGGCTGCTCACACGCTCAGCCAATTAGCTACTTTCTCACAACCCATGCCAAACCGTTCTGAAAGTTTGCAACGTCTACAAAGTGGGGCTTAATCACTAGCTTGCCCGTCTTATGGATGTAGCCCCAAAGGACAAGGGATAAAGATACATCTATGAACTCGACAGTTTTTAGCGCTTTACCCCTGTCCTCCCCTATTTACTTACCGCCCATCTGTGCGGCAACTTCCTCAGCAAAGTTGGATTCTTCCTTCTCAATGCCTTCACCGAGCACGTAGCGCGTAAAGCGACGGACTTGGATATTTTCACCCAACAGAGAAATGGTTTGCTTCACCAACTCTTCCACTGAGATACTTTGGTCGCGGATGTAGGGTTGATCCATCAAAGACAGCTCTTTCAGGCGTTTTTCAATCCGACCTACAACAATCTTTTCTTTGATGTTATCAGGCTTGCCCGCTAGGTCATCCCGACCCATCTCAATATCCTTTTCTCTTTGTGCCATTTCTGCGGGGATGTCCTCGACCTTCACGTACTCAACGTTCGGGCAAGCTGCAACTTGCATCGCGATGTTTCGCACTAACTCTTGGAATTCCTCGCGGCGAGCCACAAAATCCGTCTCGCAGTTCACTTCAACCAATACGCCGACTCGGCCACCGGTGTGGATATAGCTACCCACAAGTCCTTCAGCGGCTACGCGACCCGCTTTTTTCTCGGCTGAGGTAATGCCTTTTTGCCGCAGCCATTCAGCGGCCTTGGCGATGTCTCCCTCAGTCTCTTTGAGCGCTTTTTTGCAATCCATCATGCCAGCGCCGGTTTTGTCGCGCAGCTCCTTGACGAGTTTTGCCGAAATTTCCGCCATCTTGCTTTTGTCCCTACTCTATGAACCTAAATTACACACTTATGATTCTTCGCTACCCTCGTCATCCTCTGCTGCATAGGAGTCGACTTCGTCAACATCTTCCTCGTCAACATCGTCCATTGCGCCTTCGTAGTCTTCGTACTCTTCTTCGGCTTCGAGCTGACCGTGACGCCCTTCATAGATGGCGTCCGCCAATTTACCCACTATTAGCTTAATGGAACGGATGGCATCATCATTAGCCGGAATCGGAATATCGACGACATCAGGGTCACAGTTGGTATCCAGCATTGACACCAGGGTTAATCCGAGCTTTTCGCATTCCAAAATAGCGTTGTACTCGCGCCGTTGGTCTACGATAACCACCACATCGGGGACTTTCCGCATCAGTTTGATGCCACCCAAGTATTTCTGAAGCTTGCCGAGTTCCCGACGCAGAACGGAGGCTTCTTTCTTGGGTAGCAAGTCGAGTGCGCCACTTTCATCGCGCCGTTCTAATTCCTTTAAGCGCTCGACCCGCGTCTTAATGGTCTCCCAGTTGGTGAGCATTCCGCCCAACCAACGTTGGTTGACATAATAAGCTCCACAACGAGACGCTTCTTGGGCAATAATCCCTGCCGCTTGGCGCTTTGTGCCTACAAACAGAAACTTCTTCCCTTGCTCCGAAGCCGTCCGCATGTAGCTATAGGCTTCTTCCATTAACTGGGCGGTCTGCACCAAGTCAATAATGTGGACACCATTCCGCGAGGTGTAGATAAACGGCTCCATCTTGGGATTCCACCGTCTGGTCTGATGACCAAAGTGAACCCCTGACTCTAGCATTTCCGCTAAAGAGATAACTGGCATTATTTTTTTGAACTCCTGATTCGGGTTTACCTTCCATCCAGGCGGATTTCCAAGTTGTTGATACTTCTAGAAACACCCGAAACCCTGAATGTGCAGAATTAAACAACTTTTCTAGGGTAGCATAATTAGCCAATTTTTGATGTACGTTTTTTGATTGGTATAGCCTTCACGAATTTTTTTTAAACTCAGTACATTAATGAAACGCCTCGTTTTTAATTCATGCTTAAAAAGATTCTCAAAAAAGCAGTGAGGCTTCTCCGGCAGTGGATGTCAGCCTTGAACATGGGTTCTCGACAAAAAGGGGGTGGCTCTTTCAGGCCACCCAGGTGGTCGCCACAGCCGACAACTCAGGAACTTACACTAGACCAAACTACATCCTCGATTTCTCAAACACCCCCTAGCCATCGAGAGGCGCAGTCAGCCAAAGCCACACCCAAGCCGGATAACGAAGTAGCTAGGCTCAAGGCACTCGAACGCTATAACGTGCTTGATACATTCCCAGAAGTTGAATTTGATGATCTAACAGCCTTAGCCGCGCATATTTGTGGCACTCCCATTGCCTTAGTCAGCTTAATTGATGCTCATCGGCAGTGGTTTAAGTCAAAAATTGGCACGGAGGCAACGGAAACCCCCAGAGAAGTAGCATTCTGTGCTCATGCCATTGGGCAACCGGAGCAATTGCTGCTGGTGCCCAATGCATTAGAAGATGAGCGGTTTGCCACTAACCCTCTAGTTACAACTGACCCCAAGATTCGATTTTATGCGGGTGCCCCTTTGGTGACACCCGATGGCTTTGCTCTCGGTACTCTGTGCGTGATTGATCGAATTCCCCGCACTCTCAACCTAGAGCAGAAAGAAGCCTTATGGGCGTTGAGTCGCCAAGTCATGTCGCAGCTAGAACTCCGGATTCATCTCTCGAAGTTAGAACGCACGATGCTCAAGCGTAAAAAAGTGGAGGAGGTACTGCGTCGCCGTAATCAGCAACTACACCAAACCCTAGAAGAGTTGCGACACACTCAAGCCCAACTCATTCAAACCGAAAAGATGTCTAGCTTGGGACAACTGGTGGCTGGTGTCGCGCATGAAATCAACAATCCCGTCAACTTTATTCATGGCAACCTTCCTTACATTACTGATTATATTGAAGACTTACTAGAACTCCTATTTCTTTACCAACACCATTACCCCAGTCCAGTTTCTGAGATCCAACAGCAATTAGAAGCCAGAGATGTAGATTTTATCGCTGAAGATTTACCTAAAATCTTATCCTCTATGAAGTTGGGGACAGAGCGTATCCATCAAATTGTTTTGTCATTACGGAACTTTTCCCGGTTGGATGAAGCGGAAAAGAAGCCTGTCAATATCCACGAAGGAATCGACAGCACATTGTTAATCTTGCAGCATCGACTGAAAGCTACAGCAACTCGACCCGCCATTAACGTGGTTAGAAAGTATGGCGACATTCCGTTAGTGAATTGCTTCGCCGGACAGCTAAACCAAGTTTTTATGAACCTCTTGAGCAACGCGATTGATGCTTTTGAGAGTAGTCAGGAGTCAACGATAGAAAGTAAACAAGGAATAACTCCTTGTATCACTATTTGCACCAAAGTCGTTCACCCTATCGGTGAGATAACTCCATCGAGCAATCAACTCACAAGAGAGCGAGTCAAGATTAGCATTACTGATAATGGTTCAGGTATTTCTGATGCCATAAAAAGACGCATATTCGATCCATTTTTTACCACAAAAGCCGTGGGAGATGGCACAGGGTTAGGGCTATCAATCAGCCATAAAATTGTAGTCGAGCAACATGAAGGTTCCCTACAATGCGTGTCACAACCAGGGCAAGGAACAGAGTTTAGGATTGAGATACCCATTACGGATTAATGGTTGATCTGAGTTTCAGCATAAGCCGCATAAACACCTTGAACGTTATACCAATTGAGAAAAATTCGGGCAATTTCTAAGGCTAATTGGGGCTTACCTTGATTAATCAGCCATTGTAAAAAAGGAGCCATTGTTCGTTCATTCAGCCTGCCCCTCAGGGAGAGGATACCCCAAAGTAGGCGATGTAACCAAGTCATCTGAATCATCATCCGTACTTCCCAAGTGGGGTGCTTTTCATAAAACAAAACACCCATACGTCCCCGCTGAATTTCTCGGTCAATCATGCGGGGAATTTGGTCTAAAGCAAAAGGGGGATGCCAGTGGTAGCCTACAGCTTCGGGACATTTAATCAGTTTTAAATCGAGTTGTTTGAGTCTGACACCCAGTTCTAAGTCTTCCCAACCATAGAGTTGGAAGCGGGTGTCAAAGAGTCCGGCTTTTTCGAGCCATTTACGTGCGATCGCCACATTCCCGGTGGCAAAATAGGCGGCTGAAAAATCTGTGATTTTGTAGGGTTCCGATGTGGGATTGTCGAAATTACAGGTATTAATCACCCAGCCATAGGTGAAGCAGCGAGCCTCCTCTGGAGCCGCTTCGCTAACGCTCCCTAGTTGCTGCTGTCCCTGCACCAACGCATCGGCATGAGCCTGAAGGAACTGTTCCGTGACAACTAGATCGCTATCTATAAAGATAATGGTGTCACCCTTAGCCTGCTCTACCCCCAAATTTCGGGCGGCGGCTGGCCCCATGTGGTCTTGAGCGTGCGATCGCACATGGGGAAACTCGCTCTTGTGGGACTCTAACCACTCCAAGGTGCCATCGGTTGAGCCATCATCCACTAAGACAACTTCGTAGCCGGCAACAACACTACCATCCCTGAGTTGCTGATTTTCTATCGCTCTCAGGCATTTTTCCAGAATAGGTTTGCGATTATAGGTGGGAATGACGACGCTGAAAAACAAGGAAGCCTGCTCCATAAAACTGATACAAACCCGGAAATATCCGACTTTGTCCTCTGATTCTGGGATTAAGCTTTACTCTTACCGCAGAATCTGGTTCATTCCTACAGCCTATCAGGTGTCTGGGTCAGAAAGTTGACAGGGGTGGACTGAGGCAAGGGTGTCACACCCGCAAGCTGATTTACCTGAGTCCTCTAGGCTAGGTGATCTAGAGGTTAGCCCTCCAATCGTTCAATCAACGAATCCGCAATTCTCACAGCGCTTTCGGCTAATAATCCAGGCATGAGTTCGTAGTTGCCACGACTCTCTTTGAGTAGCAGCTTAACCGTGTATTGATTGTTTAAGAGTCCTTGTAAGGCCAAAGACGCCAAATACTCTCGCTTTGTCAAGGGTGGAATTGACTCTGGTTGTGTCATAGATTCAATTGAGTCCTAGTCATCACTTCTGTGTGGAAGTACCTAAAGTTTATGCAAATTGACTGGCAAACCGCCAAAACCTACGAAGATATCCTTTATCACAAAACCGACGGTATTGCCAAAATCACGATTAATCGCCCTCACAAACGCAACGCCTTTCGCCCCAAAACCGTCTTTGAACTCTATGATGCTTTCTGTGATGCTCGTGAAGATCCCTCTATTGGCGTTGTCCTGTTGACGGGTGCTGGGCCTCATACAGATGGGAAATACGCTTTTTGTTCTGGCGGTGACCAAAGCGTGCGGGGGAAGGCGGGGTATGTGGACGATGAAGGCGTTCCCCGCTTAAATGTACTCGATTTACAACGCCTGATTCGCTCCATGCCCAAGGTGGTGATTGCCTTAGTTGCAGGATATGCGATCGGGGGGGGTCACGTTTTACACCTGATTTGTGACCTAAGTATTGCGGCTGATAATGCGATTTTTGGTCAAACTGGCCCAAAAGTCGGAAGTTTCGATGGAGGGTTTGGCGCTAGCTATCTCGCCAGAGTCGTTGGACAAAAAAAAGCCAGAGAAATTTGGTTCCTCTGTCGCCAGTACACAGCCTCTCAGGCACTGGAAATGGGTCTAGTTAACTGTGTTGTGTCAGTCGATCAGCTAGAAGCGGAGGGTCTGCAGTGGGCGAATGAAATTTTAGCCCATAGTCCGATCGCCATCCGTTGCTTAAAAGCGGCCTTTAACGCTGACTGTGACGGTCAAGCGGGT
Source organism: Microcoleus sp. AS-A8 (assembly GCA_039962225.1). Lineage (NCBI taxonomy): Bacteria > Bacillati > Cyanobacteriota > Cyanophyceae > Oscillatoriales > Microcoleaceae > Microcoleus > Microcoleus sp. AS-A8. The sequence goes on along the minus strand of JAMPKV010000009.1, from coordinate 11,400 downwards.
CTCCAGGAACTTGCCGGAAATGCCACCTTACTCTATTACATGACGGAGGAAGGGGCAGAAGGGAAACAAGCGTTCCTGGAAAAGCGATCGCCCAATTTCCGTCAATACCCCTGGTTACCGTAACCACTCCCTACGTCATATCCTCCTGCTTTAGGCATTTCAGAAGCCTACACTGACCTGTCCTCAGGCAGTGTAGGTAGTTCACTACTCTACCTGTTTATTCCAAGTGACTCAAACGTTTGAGTTTTACTGGCAAGGTGAGAGGACATTTTTAGCCTTTAAGCGGGAAAGACTGGTGCAAAAGTTCTACCGATCCAACTCGCAAATCTTTTTTTAGATTTTTTACATGAATTTTCTCAAATGTCTTATTTATAATGACCGGAATTAACTCTTGCCAGACTGCTTATCGAGGTAATGCTGAAAAAGAATTAAGCAATTTCTACAAGTACTGGTTTAGCTTTCAGTGCTTCATCTGACGAGAGAGCGCTTTCTTCGGAGAGGTTCTGAGCTGAGACTGTCAACGAACAATTAACCGTCAAGCTTTCTTTGATCCCTAACAGGTCATTCCCCCAAATCGCTTCCATTCTCCTCCAAGCTGGTTCAAAAGGCGCGGTAGCTAAAGAACAAGCTTTCCAGCTTCCTCTGACGGGTACGCTAAGTTGCTGACACATCCCTCCACGCCGTCCCTCTGGTTGGTAATAGCGGCAGCAGCGACAAGCAGATGTGGCAAAATTTAAAGTCGTCATTGGATTTTTTTTGATAAGGAATTTTATTGCTTCTTGCCCTTTAATTTTCCGATCCCCCATTCAGGTATATTAAGGCTGGCAAGCTGTGAGCCAGTCTAGGTTAGAGCAATTCTTCAGGGAACTGAGAGTTTTAGATTTTCTTTAGTATCTTGTTATATATAGAAATATATATAGTTAAGAACTTTAACAGAAACCGATTTTTTCTGAGAAAATGTACGGAATTCCCTTAAAACCATACAGGGATCAAGCCAAACCAAAGATAGTAATAAACCTTGATATAAAATTTAGAGCAGGAATAATCGCCTAAACCGTCGGCTCAGGTAACAACCCTTAAAGGAATTAGTAATACTTAAGAGGGATGACGGTAACCAATTCTTATCCCTCGTTGCTGATTGTGGGAAGTGATCAAGCCGCGTAGAGCTTAGCAGCCAAGCTGAAATAGGTACTTAGTACTTCATGCTGGTCGAGCCATGAAATTATCGAGAATACCCCTGAATGCAGATGACAGGAGGATGTATCTAATGCGAAAACATTGGCGTTGAAACTGGCTAAATCTGAATTTCTGAAACCACTGACAGACAAGGCTTTCAGAATCCAAAATCATTGCATCCCAAATCCAAAATGGTATAACCTGGGGGCTTCCACTCTTTCAAGCCCATAATGGCTAAGCCTTGAAGCCGCTCTCGCCCTTGCCATTGTGGCTGATTTTGAGGCGCACCTATTATATGATCGAGAGATTTACGCTGATAATCTGTTTATCCCAACCCCATGGACTGTTTAGGAGCCATCCTCAAAAGGGGAACACCTAAGAGCAGAATCCTCGTTCTCGATAAACAACAGATGCAAAATCTGCTCTTGCTCTACCTCTGCCAAACTCAAAAGCTTGTAATAAACTGACAGCGAGAGTCATACATCGAAAGCTCTATACAGGCCCTTCTATTCCAATACTCACTCCCAAGCTTTCCTCATGAGCCAAAACACTACAATTGAATCCACAACTCCCTCCTCATCCAACCCGTCAATCCATCCAGTTTTGCAGGCGGCTCTGGGTAGCATAGATGTGCAGTTAGAAGAAGAGTTAGCTCGCTACCGACGCCAGCGCGCAGGACGACCCGTCATGCAACCCAGTGGTCTCGGTCGTCACCAGATTCGTAAACCGCTCGAATTAATTGCGGTCGATCAAGGAGCCAAGAAAACTCAACGACCCGCCTTGGGGATGAGTACAGCTCCCCAGATTTCATTTCCCTTAGTGATGGTGAACCCATCGCAGGCGGCGACATCGCCTCAGGAGACAAGTCACGAACCCATGGAGCAAATGGGCCAGCGAGAGTCTTCATTCTCAACGGTAAGGGAGTCGGGAGAGCCGTTAGTGGCGGCTTCGGGAACTAACACAGATGCTTGGGATGAAGCCGAAGATGTGACGGATCAACTAGCTCCTTCGGAAAAGCCAGCACAGGAGAATGGGGATTTGGTGCCGTTAGCGGCAGCCCAATCACAACCAGAAGATTATCTGGAATCCTCAGAAAAATTGCTGCGGAGTTTGGATCAAGAAGAGGTTCCTCCTCGCTCCCGCAAGCGTTTGATCGATAGAGTTCTAACTCCACTCGGTGTCGGCTCTCTATTACTATTGCTGCTTTCTGGCGCGACTCTGGCGTATATATTCAAGAATCCATCCACACTCAGTGCGCTAAATCCTAACCGATGGTTTGGCTCAAAGACGACGACCACGGCTCAAAAAACAACGCAACCGATTCCCGCGAAAACGACTCCCTCCGAGAATTCACCAACCATCAAAGGACCCAATCTTGCCGCTGAGGAATTTCCCGAAGTGGGTTTAGATACCTTAAGCCACTTGGAACCTAGCCCGACACAGACTCAGTCTGTAGTCCCCTCGCAACCTCAAGGGACTGACTCTGGGGCGACACAACAAGCTCCGCCTGTGATTCCTAACTCAGCCCTGCCTGGAAGCTCTTCAGATATATCTTCGGCACTCCTGCCCTCTCCAGGACAGCCAGAAACGATTCCGTCTACGGTGGCTCCTATAGCTCCCTTACCCCCGCTACCCACGGTCGCACCCAGAGCGAACCCATCCAATCTATCTTCTGTGAATTCCAGACCGTTACTGGCACCGACCACACCCGTTACCAAGCCGAACTCAAAAGCATCCTCTGCGGCAACACAACAAGCCGCCAGTCCTGCATCTGCTAAGGGCAATTTCTATTATGTGTTGATGAACTACAGTAGCAATCGGGATCTGGCGCAAGCCAAGACCATTGTACCTGATGCTTATGTGCAAAGCGTTCCAGAAGGTAAAAGGATCTATATGGGAGCGTTCAAGCTGGAGTCTCAGGCGAAAACATTAGTGGAGACACTCAAGAAACAGGGCATTAATGCCTCGATTTATCATCCTTAGGGCAGGTCTAATTCTAAAATCTCAAATCGGGTCTTGACGGTGAGGTACCATGATGTTAAAAATCCCCCGACCCGTGATGTGAATGGAGAGCTGCTATGGGATTGATTGATCGCATCCTGCGCGTAATTCGCGCCAACCTCAACAACCTGATCGGGCAAGCCGAAGACCCAGAAAAAGTGCTCGAACAAGCTGTTGAGGAGATGCAGCAGGATTTGATTCAGCTACGACAAGCTGTAGCGCAGGCGATCGCTACCCAAAAACGTACCGAGCGACAAGCCGCTCAGGCTGAAACCACTGCCCAAGAGTGGTATAACCGCGCCCAATTGGCTCTGTCAAACGGGGATGACAACCTGGCACGGGAAGCTCTAACCCGGCGGAAATCCTATCAGGAGACGGCTAAAGCCATGCGAACCCAGCTGACACAGCAAAGTACTGTGGTCAGCAAGCTCAAAGAAAATATGCGGGCGCTAGAGAGTAAAATCTCAGAAGCGAAAACGAAAAAAGACTTGTATATCGCTAGAGCCCGCTCCGCTCAGGCGTCCCAGAAAATTAACGAGATGCTGGGCAATATGGGGACGGGCACGGCGCTCAGTGCCTTTGAGCGAATGGAAGAAAAAGTCATGCAGCTCGAAGCCCAGTCCGAAGCCATAGCCGAATTGGGAAGCAGCGATTTGGAAAAGAGATTTGCCTCTCTAGAAGGGGGCAATGAGGTGAATAGCGAGTTGGCGGCGATGAAAGCCAACTTGATGACTGGCACCGAATCGGCCAAATTACCGTCTGCTCAGACATCATCTGCCCAAAATCCAGAAATTGAAGCCGAGCTGAAAAAACTACGCTCTGAAATAGAAGGTTCTTGAGTGAAGAGGAGGGGGAGATAGGGAGAAAGGTTGGTTGTTTAATTTCGGGATTTGAGTCGAGAATTTATCCCACTCTTTGTTCTCGCTTCCGCTGACAGAATCATGATTAATTTTTTTTTACTCTCCCACTTACTGCCCCACTCCCCCACCACCTGAGCCAAGGAGGTGAGTCATGCATCTTCTCATCCTTGACAATTGGAGAACCGGGCTATGATCTAGCGCTTTTGGGCTGGAAGTTTTTACACTGGATTAAAGCGTCTTGTCTCCATGGCTTGAGCCTATGTGTTTTGAGTGACTTCAAAGTTGTGCTTGATGACTAGAGATGGGATAGCCTTAATTGCTCAAACCGCAACGCATCAGCAGTCGGCTGATAGCGTAGAGTCTGCGTTAAAACTACTTTATACGTTCCAAGAGGATAGACAGCGTCATGGGATTATTTGACCGCCTTAGCAGAGTCGTCAGAGCAAATCTGAACGATATGGTGAGCAAGGCTGAAGATCCAGAAAAGATTCTGGAGCAAGCCATTATTGATATGCAAGAAGACCTGATCCAACTGCGCCAAGCAGTGGCTAGGGCTATTGCCACTCAAAAACGCACGGAGCAACAATACAACAAAAACCAATCCGAAGCCAACAACTGGCAGAACCGTGCCCAACTCGCGCTCAGCAAAGGGGATGAGACCCTAGCGCGGGAGGCACTTCTGCGCAAGAAGGCTGTTGCCGAAGCGGCAGCTACTCAGAAAACCATGCTGGATCAGCAGACTACTCAAGTAGACAGCCTCAAAAAGAACCTGATTGCTTTGGAAAGTAAGATCTCCGAAGCTAAGACCAAGAAGGATATGCTCAAGTCTCGTGCAGCCGCGGCTAAAGCCAACGAGCAGTTGCAAGGTACAATTGGTCGCTTGGGTACCGGCTCGGCAATGGCTGCTTTTGAGCGCATGGAAGACAAAGTTTTGGAGCTGGAGGCTCGTTCTCAGGCTGGCAATGAACTGGCAGGTAATAACTTAGAAGCTCAATTTGCCCTGCTCGAAGGCGGCAGCGACGTTGATGATGAGTTGGCGCAGATGAAAGCACAGTTGACTGGGGGTTCTGTATCACAGCAAGCGCTACCAGCCTCTCAGGAAAAAGCCTCTCCCTCGTCTAATGCAGCCGTTGATGCTGAATTGGAAGCCCTGCGAAAGCAAATCGACAATTTATAAGTGTCGGCAAGCTTTTGACCATACCCTCTGCGAACCAAGACCTTGATAGGCGACTCAACCTTAATCCCACTGACTCTAAAGGTGGAGTGGATGCAGAGAGTCTATCCAGGTCTTAATTATTGTTGAGCAGATTGGCGGCTGCGTGAAGCAGGAACATCACTGAATACAGTCGCACAGCTAGATAGCCCCAAAAAATTGATAGGTATATAGCTAATTGGAGATAATAAAGGCTCCTACCGCCAAAGGCTGGGACTGATTTACTGTATTAAATGTAAAGCTACAGGCAAACTTGCTCGCTTGCCAATCCTGGTTAATTTTTCCACAAGATAATCTGCTCAGTGAGCGAAATAGAAACAGTTGTATTGATGGAGGGTTTTGTGAGTAACGCTATTTCAATTACAGATTCTGAGTTTGAAACCGAAGTTTTAAAAGCCGAGCAACCTGTACTGGTCTACTTGTGGGCGTCTTGGTGTGGCCCTTGTCGCTTGGTAGCGCCATCCGTGGATTGGGTGGCTGATACTTATAGCGATCGCTTAAAGGTGTTCAAGATGGAAGTCGATCCAAATCCTGACACAGTGAAAAGGTACCACGTCGAAGGTGTTCCCGCACTCCTTGTATTTAAGAACGGTGAGATTGCTCAATCCCATGAAGGTGCAATTAGCAAGCAGAAATTAGTCAGCCTGATAGACACTCATTTATCCCCCGCTTCTTAGCAAAAACTCAACCCCCTTTTTTCAAGAGGGCAGGAGGCAGAAGGCAGAAGGCAAGAAAGTTTGTACAGTAAGCTTTTTAACCTTTTTCAACTGGATAGTTATTTCTGCCACGCTGCACTATTGATGCGGTGTTGGTTGTGGGTTGTTGGGAATCCTTCAAAAAACAACAAGCAACAAAAAAGATGCAGTTTGCCAAGCGTTTACAACCCCTGCAAGCCAATGTGTTTGCTGATATGGATCAGGCGAAAGCCAAAGCCAAAGCCTCTGGACAGAACATTATTGACCTCTCCTTAGGGTCTTCTGACCTCCCGGCATCAGAACACGTCCTAGGGGCGATTCAAGAGTCTTTGTCAGACAACAGTACTCACGGCTACTTGCTGTTTCATGGCACTCAAGCCTTTCGTCAGGCAGCCGCTGACTGGTACACCCAACGATTTGGCATCTCAGTTAATCCAGAAACTGAGGTGCTTCCCCTGATTGGTTCTCAAGAAGGTACCGCTCATTTACCGCTAGCCGTCCTGAACCCAGGAGATTTTGCCCTGTTGTTAGACCCAGGCTATCCCTCTCATGCGGGTGGTGTTTATCTGGCTAGCGGTCAGATCTATACCATGCCCATACTGGCAGAAAATAACTTTTTACCCGTATTTGAAGACATTCCCACACCTGTACTCGCTCAATCCCGGATGATGGTGTTGAGCTATCCTCATAATCCTACGACGGCGATCGCGCCCTTGTCGTTTTTCCGGGAGGCCGTCGCGTTTTGCCGTGAACATGAGTTAGTCTTAGTTCACGACTTCCCCTATGCAGATTTAGTGTTCGCAGAAGACACCGGGGAAACACCCAATCCACAATCCCTTGCTCCTTCAATTTTGCAAGCCGACCCAGATAAGGAAGTTTCGATCGAGTTTTTTACGTTTTCCAAGTCTTATAATATGGGCGGCTTTCGCATCGGTTATGCGATTGGCAATGCTCAGTTGATTCGAGCGTTGCGGCAGGTGAAAGCCGCCGTTGATTTCAACCAATATCGAGGGATTTTGAATGGTGCGATCGCAGCTTTACGAGGGCCTCAAGATAGCGTCCAGCAATCGGTAGAAATTTTTCGACAACGACGGGATGCGTTCGTCAAAGCCTTGCACCAAATCGGTTGGCAGGTTCCGACCCCAAACGCAACAATGTATATTTGGGCTAAGTTGCCAGAGCCTTGGACGAATGATTCGGTAAAATTCTGTACTCAACTCGTGGAAAAAACAGGCGTTGCCGCTTCACCGGGAGCGGGTTTCGGCAAAGCTGGCGAAGGATATGTCCGGTTTGCGTTGGTGCATGAGCCAGCCATTCTGGAAATGGCGGTGGAACGAATGGCTGGATTTTTGCGATCGCAAGATTCATGACCGAAACTAATGGGATTCAAGCTGCTCCCCTTCGCTCCGCTGTCCTTCTAGGACGGCTTTTCTTTGAAAGTACCTTGATAAATCGAGCTATCGATAGGTCAAACCGGATAAAATAAAGTCAAGAAGGAGGTGATGCAACAAGTGTTTACCCTCACTTACGAGTACAAACTTAAACCTACGTCAGCGCAAGTTGCCCTTTTTGAGGAGTGGTTAGAGCAGTGCAGGCGTGTGTATAACTATGCGTTAGCTGAACGCAAGGACTGGTTTAAGTCTCGTAGCTGTCAGGTGAATGCTTGCTCTCTCCAGTCCGAATACATTATTCCCGTGGGCACTAAAAGACCCACTTACGCTAGTCAGTGCAAAGGATTAACCGAAGCTAGGGCTAAAATACCTGCGCTTAATGCCCTGCAAGTTCACGTTTTACAGCAAACGTTAAAGCGTCTTGAGCAAGCGTTTGTCAGTATGTGGGAACAAGGACACGGTTTTCCCCGCTTTAAGAAAGTGGGGACGATGCGCTCGTTTGTGTTCCCCCAGATGGGAGTTAACCCCATTCAAAACAGTGCGGTCAAGTTACCCAAAATTGGTTGGGTTAAGTTCCGTCAGTCGCGTCCCATCAGGGATGGCGCAACCCTAAAACAGGTGCGAATCGTGAGACGCGCTAGCGGCTGGTATGCCATGTTGTCATTGCAGTGGGATGTAAACATCCCAGATGTCATGCCGCATGGCGAAGCGATTGGGGTTGATGTCGGAATTAGTCACTTGGCTGCGGTCTCTAACGGTAAATTGTTTCCCAATCCACGACCTTTCAAGAAGCTCGAACGCAAGCTTAAATTGCTGCAACGTAAGTGTTCGAGAAAGGTCAAGGGGTCAAACAACCGTAGGAAGGCACAACGCCAAGTAAGTCAATTACACGGACGAATTGCTAACACAAGGAAAAACTATTACTGGCTTTTGGCTCACAATCTCTGCGACTGGGCAGGGATGATATTTGTGGAAGACTTGAACCTTAAAGGTCTAGTTCGCGGCTTCTTAGGAAAGCATTGTCTAGATGCGGGTTGGGGTCAGTTTTTCCAGATATTAGAGCAATGTTGCCGTAAGCGAGGTGTATTTTTTCTCAAAGTGGATAGCAAAAAGACGAGTCAGATATGCCCTAACTGCTTTGTTGAAACAGGTAAGAAGGAGTTATCCGAAAGAGTCCATTCGTGCCAATATTGCGGCTACACAACCGATAGAGATGTTGCAGCCGCTCAAGTAGTTCTCGTGAGAGGGCTTGCAGCCGTGGGACACACGGTGAAGATGCTTTCTGAGGGTAAAGCGGTTGCGCTCCCCGTGAAGAAAGAATCCTCGTCCTTCTAGGGCGAGGAGTGTCAACTAATTGTGTTTCTTTCGGCCTAGCTGCTGAGGCACTCAAAACTTACACAAAAACAGGGGTAGCGACGATGACAGAACAGTGGATAGATCCAAAAGATACAACAATTGACGACGAAGAAACAGCTTGTATTCTTTGTTCACCCGTTGCTCAAGTTCCAACCCTAGCTAATTTAGCTAATTTTACAGCGCTCGATTATGCCGGGATGATTTCTACAACGGTTAACTTTAACCCATTGATAGTTGGGATAGTTGAAAATGAATTCACCGTAGAATTACCACTTGAGGTAAGCGTTAATCGAGATTTTCAAGGAAATTTTTCTGTTCCCAGTGACCTAGCCGAATTGCCGACGGGTGATATTTCTGATGGTGATATTACAATAGATTTTCCTTTAATTAGTCAGGTCTTCGGCATTAGTCCTGATACTCCAGTTCTGGATTTATTAAGTGATTTCGGTATTACTGTTCCCAATTCAGTTCTGGAAATTTTAGATGCTTTAGACATTACAGATGCCAATTCAGCCATAGAAGTTGTCGATAATTTATTTGACTTGGAGTTGACAGGAAGTGGCACCCTCACTTCGGAGGCAGGAACCACTGGCTTGAACTTTAACTATCTGGGTGAGCAAAATACTTTTGTTATTGATGGGTTCGATCCTACCGTGGTAGAGGGAAGCTTGGTCGGGCCATCTACAATCACAGCAGAAGGAGATTTCAGCGTAGATTTAGTATTAAGTGAGTTCGTCAACGTCACTAATCTATTGGAAATAGACCTGCCCTCTAACGTGGATTCCTTCCTGGCCTGGGCTCAGCTTTTCAACATTAATCAGATAGAAGTAGCCTCTGGTTCTTTCAGTTTAGATGCTACGACAGTTCCCGTTTCCGCTCCTATGGCGGGCTATACCGACCTAGTCTCTGCTGCTGGCGATCCAACTCTATATCCAGTTGCTGTTTCTGTCTAATCCGAAATTAATATCGTGAAACGGAAGGGGCACGATCATATCGTGCCCTACAAACGACTGTGTTGCAATCAATTGAAGTTCACTAGAAAATCGCTTAACTAAGCAAAATTAGCTGATTCTCAAAGCATGGCCTGTAGCTGCTCAATCAACCCTTCAACGTAATAGAGAGCGCCATTAAAAGTTGCTGGGTCTTCCAAATCGACTCCAACGGTCTGGCGTAAAGCCTGCACTGGATTCATACTACCCCCGACAGCGAGGAAATCAAAATAGCTAGGGATAAAGTCTTTTCCAGCTACTTGGTATTGCTGGTAACAAGCCAAACTGACAATGCTGGCTGCTGCATACTGGTAACTAGAGAACGGCTGAGTGAAAATATGACTCATTCCTGCCCAGTCATATTGATTTCCTGGCAAAACTTCTACAGCCTCACCACAGAGTTGGCGATAAAATTCCAGCCACTGCTCGTTAACAAAGGAGTGATCAAAACTACCTTGAGCCGCCCGTTCATGGAGTGCGAGTTCCAAACCGCTAATGGTAGTTTGATAAAAGATTAGATTGAGTTGATCGTCCAGCAGCCGCGTCAGCACGGCTTGCTGGCGGTGCTGATCATCAGCAGCTTCTTTAAGCAGGTAGTCGAACAACAGCAGTTTATTGAAAATTGAGGCAACTTCGGCCAACAATAGGGACGATTGACTGTTGAAATACGTTTGGCGATCGCATGTTTTAGCGAAATGTAATCCCTGCCCAACTTGGTGAGCCAAGGTAAACAGCGCATGATAATCTTCTGTGTAAGAGAGCGACAAGTAAGTGTGCTTGGCAAAAGTCGGAAAACTGAAGACTCCGCTAGCCTTGCCAGGACGCACTTTGGCATCAACCCACCTCTTGGAGAAAAAGTCTGATGCCCTGTTCGCATAAAAGACATCAAACGGCTTCAAAGCATTGAGCAGCGTTTGCACACCCGTTTTATAGTCCACCTTCAGCAATGGATCATCCGCTGTCCAAGGAGCATCAAGATCGCAAGTACGGATTTTTTGCCCGATCGCTTTCCCCTTCAACTGGTAATAGCGTTGGAATAAGTCGATGCGATCGCCTGTGCTATCCATAATGGCGCGGAATACCGACTCCGGCATATCCGCCGCCAATAACTGCTTATGGAATGTGGAAGGATACCCCCGCATCTGGCTCTCAATGTGGTGGTCTTGGCAAATCGCATTCAGAATAAAGCCATACAATCTATTCTGTTGCTCCATCTCCTGGCGCAATGAGCCGTAGGCGTCATAACGCACGTCATGCTCTGAGTGAAACAGCAGAGCCTCCAGTTCGGCTTGAGTCTCAACCTTTTTGCCATCGGGCGTTGCTACGGGTTCATAGTCCTGCTCACCCCGATGAACCGAGTACAGATGAAGAAATGCCAGCCGTCCTGTGAGCATATCCCGGTTTCGGGTTCGCTCTGCTTCTTCCGGGAGCCTATGGGGGCTAAACTGGGCGATGCGATTGAGGTAGTGGCTGTACTCTTGTAGAGCTGGTGATGCTTGTAATTCGTCAAATTGGGTACTGTCTAAATCTTGCAATTCCAGATTTAAGAACAGCAACTGGTTATAAATGCGGGTGAGAGTTAGTTTCGTGTCGTTGAAAAATTGCTGGGAGCATCCCACTTTGGCAGATATACCCGAACAAGCAAGATATGGAGTTCTAAAAGGACAATCGAGGAGTAGTCTTTGACGCGATCGCTCTCCAAAAAAAGTCTTGGTCACA